>DXLQ01000049.1:0-12956 GCA_019414685.1 Collinsella sp.
TGTACATGTTTGTGGGCGTCACGTTTTTGAGCATCGGCTACCAGGCCATGAAGGCAATCGCAACGTTCTTGGTCACCTGGTACAACTACTTTAGCCGTCGCTTATTCCTCGAGGGCGCACAGTCGTAGTTTGTTCGACATTTGCTTGAAGGTATAACCGGTTGGAATTCTCGTTCCAACCGGTTTTTTATTTGCAGAGCCTGCCGAGGAAGGCGTACGAGGCGGGCTACAACGCCGAAATGGGCCGCAGTTTCCCTAGGGGCACCGTTCCGGAAGCTGCATCCCAGATTGCGCCCTCAGAGTGGGACGCAGTTTCCGCAACGCCGTCCTAGCGGAAAGTGTGTCCCGGAATCAGTCGGCAGAACGGGACGCAGTTTCCGGATGAGCCCCCATGCGGAAAATCCATCCCGGAATGAGCCCCCAGAGCGGGACGCAGTTTCCCGCGGACGCCGAAACGGAAAGCGTATCCCGTTATCGATGTCTAGAACGGGATGCGCTTTCCCAATGGATGCTGATGCGGAAACTGTATCCCGGAATTCGCCTTCAGAGTGGATGGAATTTCCGGTTGAGCCTCGATTGGGAAACGGCGTCCCATTCGCATAAAAACGGGCGGCTCGGATGTTTATCCGAACCGCCCGCTTGGCGCGCTATGTTGAGGCATTTAGCCCGTTACGTAATACCAGACGACTCTATCGCCGTTGGATAGGACGTAGTTGCTGCACGCCGTGTTGGGCGTCACACCGTTGACGGAATACATCCAGCCGCTCGTGCCGCCGTGCTCCTTCTCGGCCAGGCCGCCGATAGCGGCGACATACGTGCCGTACGACGAGCCGTGCGCATTGACGGAAAGCCCCAGCGCACACAGGGCATCGTAGACGGTAGCGCCCTCGTTAAAGGTAAAGGTGCCGCCAGAAGACACAGGGTTGCCCACGGCACTCGATGTGACCGAAACCGTCACTGTGACGTAGCCAGGCTGCCGCGAGCCGCCCTGATTGCCCGCAGAGGCGCTGCCACTGTTGGATGCAGACCCACCGCCGGTCGCCGAGCCGCCGCCCGAAGACGAACTCGATCCACCGGTGGATTCAGAGCCCTGTCCAGCAGACGCGTTGTTGGACGTCTTGCCGTCCTTGCTTTCGGACTTCTTCTCCTTCGAATCCCTTTTTGAGTCCTTCGACCCGTCCTTCGCATTGTCCGAAGATTTGGAGTCCTTGGACGCAACCTTGCCCGAAACGGTAGTCGAGCCGGAAACCGATGCGTCCTTGGCAACGACGCTCTCCCCCGTCACAGCCTGAGCGATCCAATCGATGGACCATGCACCGCTGGAAGAAGGTTGGATAAAGCCTAGCGACACAACGATCAAAACGACGCAAACGGCTGTCAGGGCACCAACAAGCGCCTTGCGCCGCGAGACGGACGCCGCCGAAGCGGCGCCCTTTTGCTTTGCATCGTCGAGTTGAATGAACGACGACTCGGATTGCTTGGAGTCGGCGTCCTGAGGTTTGTTGGACACAGCCCTCACCTACCGACGTTTGGTGAGCACGAACACGCCGATGACGGCGAGACCGATCACGCCGGCCGCCACGCCAGCGATGGCGAGCGGATTGAAGCCAGACTGCTGTGCCGGAGCCTCAGCGGACTTCTTATCAGACTTCTTGCTGTCCTTCTTGTCGGACTTGTCGGAATCCTTCTTGGAATCCTTGCCGTCCTTGGTTTTGGTCTTGGTCGTGGTCGACGACACAGGCTTCTGCCCAGGCGAAACAGCGCCGCCGCTCTGCTGGCCGTTTGTGCCGTTACCGGGGCCAGAACCAGCACCGGCATTACCCGAGCCGCCATTGGAGCCACCGTTACCGCCAGGGTTAGCGGCATTCTTGATCCACTTGGCGTAGAGCGTCATATCGGCCGTCACGACGTCCTTGGCGAAGTCCCACTTCTCGCCTTCGGCAGTGTACCAGCCGAGGAACGTATATCCGTCGCGGGTAGGGGCGGCCGGCTCGGAAACCATCTTGTTCTTGGCAACATAACGCGGTGCAACGTACGAACCGCCCTGTGCATCGAACGCAACTCTCCAGGACTCGGCACCCGCTAGCTTAAAGAGGCGTCCCGAGTCATTGGCGTAGTACAGGTTGCCCTTCTCATCACAGATGATAGAAGCGGTGCAGTATTCACGATACTTTGCGTCGGGCGTGAATATCATTTGCGCCGCATCGTCGCCCAGTTTATAAGCGTAAACGCCACCGGGCAGAGCGTTGCAGGTGAAGTACACGTACGTGTCGTTACCTTGAACCGAGACGAGCGGGGTACTCTTGGACTCGCCCTTGTCTGCGCGGATGCTCTTTTTAACGCTCATAGTGCTCAGATCGATGACAGAGAGCGTTCCGTAACCCTCGATGTCCATGCCGCAGACATACGCCAGGCCGTTGCTCACTGCCGGCGTAGAGGTGGAGATGGCCGCGAAGGCAACGGGTTTGCCCTCGAGGGTCAGCTTGTCCCCGCTGCGACGAATCTTGTAGAGCGTTCCGTTATCGCGGGAGACCGCGAGATACGTGCCGTCGCCGTTCTCGCCGACCTCGACGGCAATGATGCCGGAGCGAACGGGCGTGCCTACGCTTACGCTCGAGAGCTCTTTGCCGTTGGAGCCATCAATGAGGGCAACCTTACCGGACTCGTTACCGATGATGATGTCGTCACCGGAGGCCGCAGCGCCCGCCCAGTAGTAGCCCTCGTTCTCGTTGGTCTCGGACTTCTTTTTGTCTGTTGTCCAGTCCACTTTGCCGGAAGCCAGGTCAACGCACACGAGCGCACCTTCTGAACCGTCGACAACAGTGAAGCCTGCGTAGGCCTTGCCGTCGGAGATGGTCACGGACGTGAGAGCTTGGGTATCTTTGATCCCGAGCGAAGGGGTCTTGTATCGACAGGCTATCGAGTACTGCCCATCCTTCTTGTCCAGAACAAAAATGCCAAGCGAGCCGTCCTCAAAAGGAACAACCAGATAGCCGTCTTTATAGGCGGGACGGCAGAAGTAGCCAATGTTCGCGCCAATAGAGCAGCTCGCAAGCTCCTTCTTTCCGGTTTCAGAATCTATGAGCACAATGCGGTTGCCCTTAACCGCGCAAATATTACCGTCGATAATGAGCAAGTCCGAAACGCCTTTTGCATCGCCCTTGATATCCGCGGGCTCATCCCACGCAGATTCAGCCGCACCAGACGGAGTCGGCACTTCAGCAACCGAGCCATTGACTTTGCCGCCGGCAAACGCAGGCCAGGCAGAGTCGAAGTTAGACTTAGGCGCGTTGGGGTCGGTCGTGAGGGCATCGGGGTCAGGCAGCTTGTCGCCAGCCGTATAGACCCAGGCGATAGACTTCGCGTCCTTCAGCTGGACGCCGCCCGCGCCCAAATCGGAAGGCTTGCCATCGATAAAGAGCTTCCAGTAAGCCCCAGTCGTGGAGTCCCAAGCGAGCGTTCGCCCATCAAACGGCGATGTAATTGAGTTGAGGAACCAGCCCCATGCACCCGTACCATAATTCGCAGAGATGCCACTCTGCTTGAAGGCAAGTTCAGTCGCATCAGCCACGGTCGCGGTATCAACCATGGTGTAGTCAGCTGCAGGCGCCCACGTCTGAACATTACCGCCGCTGTCAACACCGATAATCTGCAGGGAAGCCTCTGCCTGCCCAGGCATAGTACCGTCAGAGCCGTAGACCCAGGAAACCTTGTCACCGGCCTTGAGCGTGTAGTTACCGGCGCCGACATTGGCCTTCTTGCCGTTGACAAAGAACTGCCAGAATTTCCAAGTGGAAGCGTCAACCTGTTCGGTCGAGAGCTTTACGTCCTCATCAAACGGAGAGGTGAGCGAGTTGAGGAACCAGCCGTAGGAGCCCGTCCCAGTGTTGGCGCCAATGCCAGCCTGCTTGAACACCTGCTCAGAGAGCTCCGCCGCGGTCGAGCCCTCCTTCACTTGGATAGTCGTGGGCTGAGCCCAGGTCTGCTGGCTACCGTCCTTAGCCTGGCCAACAACCTCGCAGCTCACGGAGAGCTGGTCGGTGGGCGCCGGGTCGCCGTACTTGGAGTAGTACCAGACGACCGAGTCGCCGGCCTCGAGCACGTAGCCGCCCGCACCAACCGATGCGGCCGTGCCGTTGATGAAGAGCTGCCAGTACGCTCCGGTCTGCGAATCATAGCCAAGCGTTTGGCCCGCGTCGACGGGCGAGGTGATGGAATTGAGGTACCAGCCCCAGGTTCCCATGCCGTAATCGGCGGTGAGGCCGTGCTTCTTGAAGAGCGCCTCAGAGAGGTCGGCGGCGGTAGACCCCGTTTTTAACGTATACGGCTCGGCGGCGGTCCAGGTCTGCTGGTTGCCATCGGCATCGATGCCGATAACCGAGCATGTTGCTGTAACCTCGGGGCTATCTTGACCGCTCGTGCCCCGAACCGTGATCTTTGCCGATACGTCCTGGTTCGCAAGCTTGGCATACGTGGCATTGTCGGGATAGCGCTCAGCATAGCGAGCGTACTTCTCGCTCGTCAGGCGCGAGGAAACGACAACCTTCGTGTTGTACTGCGGCTGCGTGACCTTGAGGTTCTCTGCGGAGACAATAGAGCTGTTGCTCGACTTAAACAGACGCCAATCCTGCCCGGACATCGCGTCATAGCCAGGCAGATCCACCGGAACAATACCAAGGGACGTCGAATCGGTCGTCGCCTTGTCGTAGCTCCACGCGAGTTTACCGTCGGCATCGAGATACGCCTTCTGGAACGCGTGCATGTCACCGGTGACAGCAGCGGCATCCTGACCGTTAAGGATGGCAGCAGCGTAGCCAGCCTTGGCCTGCTCCATAAGAGATAGCTCGGCATCGAGCTCGCCCTGGTCCTGCGGAGCAATCGCAAAGTCGAGGGTCTTGCTTGCCGTGACCTCGGCGTTGGACTTATCGGTCACCGTAAGGGTGATCTTGGTCTTCGCCGCCTCGGCGCCAGGCAGCGGCTGGTAGACCGTGCCCTTGTAACCGTTAAACGTGATGTCATCGGTGCTGGCGGAGTACTCGACCTTGTAGTACTTGCCGTCGATATTAAGCGTGCTCGTGCGCGGCATCTGCAGATCGGCGGTCAGGCCATCCTTGTTAGCGACCGCGTCGGTGCCGGAGTACTTGATATTGTCGTAGGTAAAGGCCGCATCGACCTTCTCCTGCAGCGCCTTCTTGTCGGCGGCAACCTTCTCGGGATCACCCTTGACGGTCACGGTGAAGTCGTGCGCGCCCTTAACGTCAGACGGGCCACCGCTCACAAACGAAACGGTCGCGGTCAGCGTTACGGTGCGATCGCTCGAAAAGCGCGTCACCTTGCCGGTGTAGTCGTCCCAGCCATAACCGGACGGCCAAATGACATCGCCGTCGGAGCTCTTCCATTCAACCTCGAACTTGCTCTTGGAGCCTGCGCGGTACGGAAGCGTGAGATTCGACGTGACGGACTCGGCCGAATCGCCCGAAGCGTAGCCTATGGCAATTTGCTCGGCAGCATCGTCGAGCATCTGCTGAACGCGGGCTTCGTCCCAAGCAACCTGCACTGTCTTGCTGGGCTGATAGTATTCGGTTTCGTCGCCACGCGACAGCTCAAACACGACCTCGGCGCTACGCAGACCGTCGATGTTGTAACCGGTGTAGTCGTTGGGGTCGATGTAGAAGAAGGTCACATCGCCGTTGGTCTTATCCTGAGCGTCGGAGATACCGACCGTGGCCTTGTCATCCTCTGCATTAAAGGCAACGCCGCCCTCGGAGACCTTGACGTCAATATCGGTAAACCCCAGATCGGCAAGCTGCGCCTTCAGCGCGTCATTGACGTTGCCGCCCTTAGCGCTGTAATCAACGGCGATCTGTTTATTGGCATCGTTGAGCTTTTGGACTGCGGCCTCAAGAGAGCCTGCGGCGATCACGGGATTGGCAGAGACAAGCTCGACCGTCGAGCTGCCGCTCTTGGCGACAGCCTTCAGATACTTACCAGCAGCAGAAGCCGAAACCGTTGCCGTGGCGCCCGACATGTCGGGCAGAAGCGTCCAGTCGGCCGCGGGAGCCTTCGCGTCGTCGGCCGCATACCAGGCAACAGTCGACTGGCCGGTGACGTCGATACCGTTGGTGGTCGAGCCGTCGGCGCGCTTGGCCTGCGCCGTCGCTTTAACGCTATCGCCCGAGACGAGATGGGTCGAATCGCTGTTGATCTGCGGCGTAGTGGTCACGCGCAGCAGGTTATACTCCCCCGCCGCGGTAACGCTGTCCGACGAAACCCATTCAACCGTGTTGTCGAGAGCGCTCGCCGTAACCTTGATCTTCTTGCCGACAAGCGCGTCCGAAATGGTCAGGCTGCCATCGGTCGTATCGATGCCGTCGGTGAGCTCGGTCCAATCGGCATCGCCCTCGCCCTTGGCATACCACGCCATGGTCAACTCGGCATCGTCGGGCACGTCCTTCGTCGAGCCCGACCAGCTCCCCGGCACTTGCACACGCGGCGTGATCTTTGAACCCACGCTCAGCGTAACGTTCTTATCGGCAAGCTCGATGCCCGCCAGCTTGTACTGACCCTTGAGCGTCACGGGGCCGAGCGGGGCAACGGACTGCGTACCGTACGAGCTCTTCTTCTGCGTGCTGAAAACGGTATTTTCGCTCGTCACATTCACGCGCAGGTACTTGCCGGCATAGGCGGCGTCAACGGTATAGGTGGCCTTGGTAGCACCGGGGATATCGGTGTAAGCGGAGTCGTAGCTCGAGCTGGTATTTGCATACTGCCACTGATAGGTCACATTGTCGGTACGTTCGATATAACTGTAGTTCGAGCCGTCCTTTTTGCGTACCTTGGTCTTGAGCGTATCGCCCACGTGCACGCCATTGGTGGCGGGAGAGCCCTCAAACTGTACGTCGTAAAGCTCAACTTGGCCAGCGACGGACACAGGACCCGCCGCATAGTACGGCTTCTGCTCGCCATAGCCGCCATTGGCCTTAGCCACGACGTAGTAGCCCTTAAGGGCGGCGGTCGCCGTCAAGGTGCTGCCGGTCTCGCCCTCGATAGGCGTGTTGCACGAGCTCGCGTATCTCGAGGTGCCCTTATACCACTGCCACGTGACATGCGAATCGGTGGTAACGTCGGTGGAACCCACCTTGGCGGTCGCCGTAATCGTGGAGCCAACCTCGACTTTGCCCGAAGTCGGGCTCATAGTCACGCTCGTGACATTAATTGAACCGGCGGCAGCAACGAGAGCACCCGTCGAGTTGGTCAAGCTCGAAGAGCCGATCTTCGAAGACACCTTGCACTTGAGGTACTTGCCGCCCAAAGCGTCGGTAAGCTCGAGGGTCTCACCCGTGGCGCCCGCAATGTCGGTATACGTGCCACTCTTGGTGTCAGAGCACTGCCACTGATAGTTGAGCTTGCTCGCGTCGACGAATGCGCCGTACGCGCCGCCCTTCTCCTTGGCGCGGGCCTTAGCGGTATCCCCCACCGCAAAGACACTCGTGTTGTCCTTGGTGTTGATGATGGACACGGCCGAAATCTCGACCGCACCGGCCTGTTTGACCTTGCTGGAAGTGGTCTTGCTCACCGTGTTGACGCCGGCAGTGGCCTCGACCTTAATGTACTTGCCCTCGAGGTCATCGGTTACCGTGAGGGAAGCGCCCGTCGCGCCCTCGATCTTGGTGAAGCCCGAGGACTGCGAGGTGGATGCGGACCACGTGTAGGTAACCTTGGCGTCGGAGCCCGCGGGGCTCGACCAATCCTTGTACGGAGTCGCCGTAAGGGTATCGCCTATGCTCGGCGTGTCGCTACTGAGCTTGACGCTGCTAAGCTCCATCTGCCCGGTGCCCAACACGGGACCGGGGATGAAGTTGGCATTGATGCCCGAGCCATCAGAGACGGACGGACCGTAGTAGTCCTTACCGTCCGCGGTCACCTTGCAGATGAAGTATTTGCCTTCCATCGCGGCGGTGACGGTGAGCGACTGCTCGTGGCCTACGACCTCGGTGTAGTCGGCGACATTGCTGCTGGCCCTGGTCGTGCCGGCGAGCCAGGTGTAAGTCCAGGTGCCAGGATTGGAGACGGAATAAGCCGAACTGTAGTAGTCGTCCTCATCCTTATCGTACATATTGGCCCAGAGCGTATCACCCGCATTGAGCGCGCCGGACTTCGTGGAATACGAGTAGTTCTCATCCTTGGTGTCCTGGATGCAGACCCTGGCCACGCTGGAAAGCGTCGTGGCAGAAGCGGCAGCGGCCTTCGGCTCGCCCTGCTCCGAAGCGACAGCAGGCATCGCGGTGGAACTGCCGGAATCAGCCGCATCACCTGCGGCGTCATCGCCCTTCGCGGCGCCCGAAGTCGTACCCTGACCGGCAGCAGCGTCACTGGTACCCGTGCCGTCCTCCACGGCAGCATCGTTCGCACCGGTATCGGCGGCAGCAGTGCCCTCATAGGCCGCCGCGCCCTCGCCGCCCGTCGCAGCCTGGGCCACGGCCTCGGCAATGCCCTCGGCGCCCTCGGCCCAAAGTTGCGCCGGCGTGGTGCCAAAAGCCATGGCAAAAGCCAGGAACGCCACCAGACCGCGCTTGGCTACGCCACGGGCAATCGCTCCATGGCGACGCCACGAGGCGCGCTGGCACTCGTCCTCAAACATATCCATTTGTCTCCTATTGTCTGAACTTGGAGCATTGCCCAGCGGCTGCCCCACGTCATCGCGCACATTGCGCTCGAGTACCCCCATCGGGGTCCCCCTTCCCTCCAGAGCCCAACGCGTACCGGCGGCATGCGCCGCGGCCGCGTACAAGATGGGAGGCGATCCGACTTAACCTTACCGACCCGGGCGCGCCGTCCGATCTGCGACGCGACTATCCCGGGCCAAGAGGAATTACGGTTACTGGTACAGCCGGGGACTTGCACCCCGATTCTCCCAAACGCGCAGGAAAACCGCGCATTCGTGCGTCTCCGCACCACCATCTAGGCCATCGATTATTACTGTCAGTATGGTATCACGCAAAAGGGCCCCGCACACAGGCGAAGCCCAAGGTAAAAGCTATGGTTTGCGATAGAAAAGGGTGAGGATGGAATGCCGAGCAAAAGGATCCGTCTTCCTCTGATCCCGCGAAATCGTTACCGCTTGCCGCCGTGGCTGTTGCGCCAGATCTCGCGGCCCAGCATCAGCGCCAGCACCAGCGCGCTCACGTAGCCCATAAAGCCAATCACCGGGATACCAAACACAACCGGCTCGATGCGCGCGTAGTACACCACCGACGAACCGATAAACAGACCGGCGATCACAATTGCCATCGACATGCGGTCGATGATTCCACCCAGCTGCCGCAGCGCCTTATCGCTGCTCATGATCTGCGTGTTCACCTTAAGCTGGCCGCGCGTGAGCATACGCGACGCCAAGCCCAGATACTCGGCCGCCTCGAGCGAGCCTTTTGCCGCGCGATAGCTGCTCGCGGCAAGATCGCGCCCCATTTCGCGGACGCGCGCATAGGTGCTTTTCTCGTTTTTGATGTGCGTCTGGATGATCTGGATCATATTGACGTTGGGCATGTACTCGGTCAGCAGGCCCTCGAGCGTCACCATGCCGCGGGCGAACATCGTCACCACGCTCGGCAGCTCAACGTCGTTTTTGCGCGCCAGGTTTAGCAGCGAGGTCAAAAACTCGCCGATATCCAGGTCTTTAAGGTCAAGACCCGCAAAGTCGGCGACGATAAAGTCCAAGTCGGACAAAAAGGCCGAATGGTCGAGCTCGGCCGAGTCGCCGCGCGTCACGGCAAAGCGCATAAGCGAATCCTTGAGCTTGGGCACGTCGCCCTCGGCCACGGCGAAAATCATGTCCTTGACGATGCCTCGGTCATGGCTCGACATGCGCCCGACCATGCCCAGGTCGATAAAGTAGACGATGCCGTCCTTGAGGATGATGTTTCCCGCATGCGGGTCGGCATGGAAAAAGCCGTCATCGAGCACCTGCGTCGAATAGTCCTCGACGATCGCCGAGCCGATCTTTTCCAGGTCATAGCCCTCGGCCACCAGGCGCTCGGGATCGGCAATCGAGATGCCGTCAATGTAGTCCATGACCACGACGTGTTCGGTGCAAAGGTCCAAGTAGGATTTGGGACACGACACACCATGCACGCTCTTATGGAAGTCATAGAAATCGTTGAGGTTTTTTGCCTCGGCCAAAAAGTTGGTCTCCTCGCGAAACGAGGCCCACAGCTCCTCGACGACGGCGTGTAAGTCAACAAACTGGTCGGTGTTGACGAACTTGGAAACGATGCGCACCACCGAACGGATGATGTCGATGTCCTGTGCCATGACCTGTTGCGCGCCGGGGCGCTGTACCTTAACGGCCACGTCCTCGCCGGTCACCAGACGGGCGCGGTGCACCTGCGCGAGCGATGCGCTACCGAGCGGGTTGGGGTCGATCGCGTCGAACATCTGCCCCAGGCGTTGGCCGTACTCCTCTTCCAGACAGCGGAGCACTACCTCATACGGCACCGGCTCTACGTCGGAACGCAGGCGGCGCAGCTCGTCGCAAAACCGCTGCGGCAAGATCTCGGACCGGTTGGCCAGAATCTGCCCCATCTTGACGAACATGGGGCCAAGCTCTTCGAGCAGGCGGCGCAGGCGCACCGGCGTGAGGTTGTCCCACACGCGATACTTTTTGATCAGACGAACAATCTGCCCGATGCGTTCGCGACGACCCGCCGGCGTGAGCTGGTATTCCTCGTCCGGCGCCATCGCGTCGGGCTCCTCGGGCACCATATCGACAGCACGCGGCTTCTTGCGAGCGCCCGAGACGGCGGCATCGACCTCATCGACAACCGCCGCCTCGTCACCCAGAGGATCTAGATTGTTGTAATCGGTGGTGGAATCTGCCATCTGCGCTGCTACTCGGCCTCTTCGGTATCCTTCGCATCGTCGGGCTCAACAGACTCGACGGGCACCGAAGTCACGTTGTCCTCGACCGAATCGACGATGTCGCGCACATGGGCCAAGAAGGCCGTGCGCTCGGGGGCGGTCATAACGCGGACGCGGGCCAGGATGAGCTCGTCGAGCACGCGCTGGGCCGCGGTCTCGCCCTGCATGCCCAAGCGCTCGGTCAGATCGGAGATGGTGCCACCGGCCTGCTCGAACATGTCGGACACACTGCGGGCGATATCGGGGGTGGCGGTGTCCTTGCGGACCTGTTCGCCCTTGGTATTAAGGTCGTCGAGGACCTTCTTGCCGCCTTCGACGGCAACGGCGGCAGCGCCAAAGCCAACGTTGATGGCGCCGTTAACAAGCTGATCGAGTTTCATAACCATGGTTGTCTCCAATCATAAACAACTGCATTGGCGTTCTTGTACCCAAGATCGAGTGAAAGCGACAAAGCGTTTTAGCGCTATTCAATCGACGGGAAATCCCTACCTCACGTTGTCGTTCATCGCGAAGGAGTTCTTCATGGCACAGCTCGTGGTGTAGAGCACCTTGCCCAACAGAGCATCGGTTTCCACGCGCACAAGCTCGGCAAAGGCCTCGTTAGCACGGGCGAGCTCGGCAGGCACCTCGGCCTCGGGCAGTGCGGCTACGGCAGCGTCAACGTCGTGAATCTGCTTGTGGCCCATGCCGCCGACCTTCTCCTGATAATCCTCGACCGCGCGACCGCACTCATGGAAGCGAACATCTGCCAAGGCACCGATCAGGCGGTTGGCCCAGTAGAAGTTTTCGGACGTCACGCGAGCCTGCGTGTCGGCAAAGTACTCGGGCATGGTCTCGACGTTGGCGTACAGCGGAACCAGCGCGTTAAACGAGTTGGAGCCAAAGGCCATCCACTGCACGGCGCGGTAGGCCGGATGCGCATAGGGGCGCAGCTGCAGCACAGCGAGCTGGCTGTTGCGGTTGATGCCGATGGGGCGATAGGCGCCACGCGTTGCGGGCGTGCCCTTGCTGCCGTAGCAGTCGTACTCCGTGCCCTGGTAGTGGCTCGAGAGTACGTACTTGATGTCCTCGATGGTCACCTTGCGCTCGGGCACGCGGCTCCAGGGAATATCGTCGCTCTCGGGCGTGTAGTCGGCCTCGGGACCGTCCCACACATCGCTGGGGTTAAGGCAGCGCTGCATATACCAGGCGCGCGGCGTGTTGTAAACGTGGTCGCTGTCGCTGTGCGAGCCAAAGGCCTCGCGCGGGTTAAAGACCGCGGCCGGACCGTCGCCCTCAACGCCCAGCGTCAAGTCCAGATGCCACTCGGCCATCCAAGCGCGCAGGTCGGCGGAGCACATGTGATCGGCCTGGGCGCCCTCGGCGTCATCCAGGTCAAAGCTGTCGATACCCAGCTGGTTGGGCATGGTCACATAGGCGTCATCGGGCACGCGCTTGGCGATCCAGTGGTGACCGCCGATGGTCTCGAGCCACCAGATCTCGTCCACGTCGCTAAAGGCGATGCCGTTGTTCTCGTAGGTGCCATAGCGCTCGAGCAGGTCACCCAGAATGCGTACGCCGTCGCGGGCGGATTTGGCATATGGCAGCACCAGGGTCACCATGTCCTCCTCGCCCAGACCGCCGGGCTGCGCCGGAACATAGCCGTCCTCGTCCTCGTTGCCCTTGGCGGGCACGTAGTCGACGAGCGGGTCGGCGCCGCGAACGCGCTCGTTGGTGGTGAGCGTCTCGGTTGCGGACATGCCCACATTGAGCTCGTTGAAACCGGCCTCGGCCCAGATGCCGTGGCCCGGGACAACATCGGGGACGCTCGTGTAGCGCATGGGGTTATCGGGCAGTTCAACGGTCAGGTGACTCAGGACGCTCGTGTAGACGCGCGGCTGCTCGTCGGGATGCACCACGCGCATACGCTTGGGCTCAAACACCCCGTTGGACGAGTCCTCGTTGCGGGCAACCAACGTCGACCCGTCGTAGCTCGCGTTCTTACCAACCAAAATCGTTGTGCACGGCATGCGCATCCTCCTTGAGCGAAGAAATCAAACG
>DXLQ01000005.1:0-43816 GCA_019414685.1 Collinsella sp.
CTGCCCATGAATACCTCGCTTGCCACGCTCAAGCCCTCCGGCATCCGTCGGATTAACGCGCTCGCTGCCCAGCACCCAGGGTGCATCGCGCTTGCGCTTGGCGAGCCCGATTTTCCCACGCCCGATGTGATTAGCGCCGAGGTGACCGCCTCGCTGGGCCGCGGCGACACGCACTATCCGCCCAACAACGGCCGTCCCGCCCTGCGTGAGGCGTTGTCTGCCTACATGGGGGACGCGGGCCTTACGTTTTCGGCCGACGAGGTCATCCTGACCGACGGCGCGACCGAGGCCCTGTCGGCAACATTCATGGCTATGCTCAACCCCGGCGACGAGGTCATTATCCCAACGCCGGCCTTTGGCCTGTACGAGAGCATCGTCGTGGCCAACCACGCCAAAGCGGTCTATTTGGATACGGAGCCTACGCAATTCCAGATTGACGAGGACGCACTTCGTGCCTGCGTAACGCCGGCGACCAAGGCTATCGTCATCTGCTCGCCCAACAACCCCACGGGCTGCATCCTCAACGCGGCGTCGCTTGACGCCGTGGCGCGCGTGGCAAAGCGGGCGGGCATCTACGTGGTCTGCGACGACGTATACAACCGTCTGGTCTATGTGGATGGCTACGAGCGCTTTGCCCAGCGTCACCCGGAGCTACGCGAGCAGACGGTGGTCATCGAGAGCTTCTCCAAGCCCTGGGCCATGACCGGCTGGCGTTTAGGTTGGCTCGCAGCGGCAACCCCCGTCATCGCCGAGATCGCAAAGGCCCACCAATACCTAGTATCGAGCGCCGTCTCCTTTGAGATGGACGCCGCGGCCCGAGCCCTGACCGTCGACCCAACCCCCATGCTCAAAGTCTACCGAGCCCGCCGCAAACGCGTGCTCGCAGCCTTAAACGCTATGGGCCTCGACGCAGTAGAGCCCGCAGGCGCCTTCTACGCCTTCCCCAGCATCAAACAATTCGGCCTAACAAGCGAAGCCTTCTGCATCAAAGCCATCAAAGAAGCCAACGTAGCCCTAGTCCCGGGTGACTGTTTCGGCACCGAAGGCCACATCCGCCTAAGCTACTGCGTAAGCGACGAAAACCTGGACGAAGGCTTAACCCGCCTGTCCACCTTCATTTCAACCCTGTAGCCCTCAGGGATGCAACACATCAGCCCACCGACCCAAGCATTATGAGTGGGGCGCGCCGGCCAACGGAAAACCGGGCTGCCCCATAGTTGACGCAGGCCGCGCCGCCGAAGGCCAGGCGCAAGGTTTTCGTAGATTCCGCACGAGCCGAAGGCCACTTAATGTGGCCTTCGTGCGAGCCCAGGACTTGACCGAGCGAAAACCTTGCGCCTGGCCTTCGGCGGGGCGTGCCGGATGGTGGAATTGTGTGCAGCCCGGTTTTCCGTTGACCGACGCCGGGGTCCCCGCCATAATACTTTCGGTTCACGCACGAATCCGCTGCCAGAGACAGCCGGTGCAAACGGGCATTGCCCGCGAGCTTAATGGGATATCCCGCCAGCCGAGGTGGTCGAGTAGATATGTCTTCTCGCCCCCGTCGCTCATGCAGCGCGGGGGCTTTCTTTTTGGACATGCCCCCGTCACGTCCTTGTGGCGGACCGTGCCCGGAAAGAATTCGAGGAGGTGTAATTCATGCCCCAGCAGTACAAAATCGACAAGGTTGCAGAGATCGAGTCCCGTATCGCCGAGAACGCCGGTCTGTTCGTCGTCAACTACAACGGTCTGACGGTTAAGCAGGCTCAGGAGCTGCGTCATCAGCTTCGCGAGTGCGGCGCCGAGATGAAGGTCTACAAGAACAACCTGGTCAAGATCGCTCTCAAGAACCAGGAGCAGCCCGAGCTCGACGAGATCCTCGCCGGCCCCGTCGCTTATGTGTTCTACGAGACCGAGCCGGTCGAGGCCGCTAAGACCCTTAAGGACTTCTCCGCTAAGTCCAAGGGCGTCCTTGAGATCAAGGGCGGTATCTCCGACGGCAAGGCCGTTTCCGCTGATGATGTTAAGGCTATCGCCGAGCTGCCCACCAAGGACCAGCTTCTCGGCCAGATCGCCGGTCTCATCTCCGGTTTCGCTCGCGACATCGCTGTCTGCGTCAACGGCGTTTCCTCTGGTCTCGCTCGTTCGATCCAGCAGGTCTCCGAGCAGAAGGCAGCCTAGTCGCTGTTTTCACCCGCGGCGGCAACGCCGCACCCCTGACGCATTCGCGTCGTGTTTTAACTGATCTCCGTGCATCTGCACGGAAACCGAAAGGACTTAGAAATGGCTAAGCTTACCACCGATGAGATCATCGATGCTCTTAAGGAAATGACCCTTCTCGAGGCTTCCGAGCTCGTTAAGGCTATCGAGGACACCTTCGGCGTTTCCGCCGCTGCTCCTGCCGCCGTTGTCGCCGCTCCCGCTGCTGGCGCTGCTGAGGCCGAGGAGAAGACCGAGTTTGACGTCGTGCTCGAGGGCTTCGGCGACAACAAGATCCAGGTCATCAAGGCCGTCCGTGAGCTCACCAACCTTGGCCTGAAGGAGGCCAAGGAGGTCGTCGAGGGCGCTCCCAAGGCTGTTCTCGAGGGTGCCAAGAAGGAGGACGCCGAGGCTGCCAAGGAGAAGCTCGAGGCTGCTGGCGCTGCTGTCACCCTCAAGTAATCAGGCTTTCTCGCCAGATTTCTTTGCAGACGGGGTTCGCATTGCGAGCCCCGTCTTTTTTGTTTTGGCCCCTCATTCCCATTGCTCGGCACGCAGAACACCGCTGTCTTCGCCGTGCCAATCCCGTTACCGCTGGGGCGTAAAATTGCATCATTCGAGCAATAATTTGCGTTGACCTGCTGAAGAATTGCGTTTGCCTTACGGCGACGTATGTCTCCGGCGGTAAGATACTTCGGTATCGCAATTTGGTCTGCGGCCGCCGTGCCGCACGCACAGGGCGCATCCTGCGCCTGCGAAAGGATCCTTGAATAACATGAAGGCAATCATCCCCGCCGCCGGTCTTGGCACGCGTTTTCTGCCTGGCACCAAGTGCACGCCCAAAGAGATGCTGCCGGTGCTCGACAAACCGGTCATCCAGTACGTCGTTGAGGAGGCGCTCGACCCCGATGAGGTCGACGATGCTATTATCGTCACCTCTCCTGGCAAGCCCGAGTTGCTGAGCTACTTCCAGCCCGATCGCTCGCTCGAGAACCTGCTTCGCGAGCGTGGCAAGGATGCTTATGCCGACGCCGTCGCCCATGCTGGTGGTATGCCGGTCGACTTCCGTTATCAGTACGAGCCCAAGGGCCTTGGCCACGCCATTCGCTCTGCCGCCGACGCTGTGGCAGGGGAGAACTTCCTGGTTCTTCTGGGCGACTACGTTGTGCCCAACCGCGACATCTGTGACAAGATGCTTGCCGTCTCCAAGGAGCACGGTGGCGCTTCTGTTATCGCCGTTGCCGCGTGCGCTCCCGAGGAAGTCAGCCGCTATGGCGTTATCGCCGGCGATCGCGTGGGCGCTCTCGAGGGCTTCGAGAATGCCGCCGACGACGAGCCCGGTGCCGTTTGGCGCATCGGCGGCCTGGTCGAGAAGCCCGCTCCCGAGGCGGCTCCGTCCAACCTGTACATCGTCGGTCGCTACCTGCTGAGCCCGTTGGTCATGGACCTTCTGGCCGATCAGCAGGCCGGTAAGGGCGGCGAGATCCAGCTGACCGACGCCATGGCCCGCTCGCTCGACCGCGAGGCCATGTACGCCGTCGTCATCGACCCGCTGTCGGGCTACGATACCGGTACCCCGTCTGGCTGGATGGCCACCAACGCCCTCATGGCTGCAAGCGATCCTCGCTTTGCCGGCGCCTTCTGGGATGCCATCGACGAGCGCGGCGGTTTGATGCGTAAGTAAGCCTTCGGGCATCGACATTTACGGGTGCGGACTTCGGTTCGCGCCCGTTTTTTATAAGAGCTGCGATTGCTAACCCTCTGTTCACAGAAAATATATGAACAGGTGTTCGATGCACATCCATCTACCTGCATGTTTTCTGTCGAAAAACTTTGCTACTCCAAAAACTCAATCGCGTCAAGGCTTTTCTTGCTCAACGGTCGGTACCTGATAAACTATTAGGTTGCGATAACTGGCGAAGCTATGCCTCGCCAATCCACCGAGCATTTCCGTGAAGGAGGAAAAACCTGGTGACCTACGCATACACTGCCACTGAGCGCAAGCGCGTCAGCTTCGGGAAAATCCCGGAGGCCATGGAGCTCCCCAACCTTATCTCTGTTCAGAGGGAATCCTTTGAGCGTTTTAAGGACGAGGGCCTTCGTGAGGCGTTCAAGGAATCCAGCCCCATCCAGAGCCAGAACCATGTTCTCGAGGTTACCTTCGGCGAGCATCAGTTTGGCGATCCCGCGCACACCGTCGAGGAGTGCCGCGAGAAGGACATGACCTATCAGGCTCCGCTTCTGACCGACGTCCGTCTCACCAACAAGGAGACCGGCGAGATCAAGGAGCAGCTCGTCTTTATGGGCGACTTCCCCATGATGACCGATCAGGGCACCTTTATCATCAACGGTACCGAGCGTATCGTCGTCTCCCAGCTTGTCCGTTCCCCGGGCGTGTACTACAGCTCCGAGATGGATTCGGGCAAGCAGATCTACAAGGCTCAGATCATCCCGTCCCGCGGTGCCTGGCTCGAGTTTGAGGTCGACAAGCGCGACCAGCTCATGGTCTCCATCGACCGTAAGCGCAAGCAGAGCGCCACGATGTTCCTGCGCGCCCTTGGCATCGCCGTCACCAACGACGATATCATCGAGCTGCTCGGCAACTCCGATGTGATCAAGCGCACCCTCGAGCGCGATACCGCCCTTACCCGCGAGGATGCTCTTATCGAGATCTACCGTCGCCTGCGCCCGGGCGAGCCTCCCACCGTGGATGCTTCCCGCAGCCTGCTCGAGGGCCTGCTCTTCAACCCGCAGCGCTACGATCTGGCCCGCGTCGGTCGCTACAAGGTCAACAAGAAGCTCAACCTCACCACCGAGGAAGAGGTCACGGTGCTCACCGACGAGGATATCGTCGCTACGCTGCGCTACCTGCTGTCCCTCGCTGCTGGCGAGCAGGGCTTCAAGGTCGACGACATCGACCACTTTGGCAACCGCCGCATTCGCACCGTCGGCGAGCTCGTCGCCAACCAGTTCCGTATCGGTATGAGCCGTATGGAGCGCGTCGTCCGTGAGCGCATGAGCTCCCAGGACATCGACGAGATCACCCCGCAGTCGCTCATCAACATCCGTCCGATCGTGGCCTCTATCAAGGAGTTCTTCGGTTCCTCGCAGCTCTCGCAGTTCATGGACCAGGCAAACCCCCTGACCGGTCTGACCCACAAGCGCCGTCTGTCCGCACTCGGCCCCGGTGGTCTTGCCGGCCACAAGTCGGGCTCCAGCCGCCGCACCAACGTGCCGACGGCCGTCCGCGACGTTCACAACTCGCACTACAGCCGCATGTGCCCGATCGAGACCCCCGAAGGCCCCAACATCGGCCTGATCGGCTCGCTCGCCCTCTACGCCCGCGTCAACGAGTATGGCTTCATCGAGGCCCCGTTCCGTCGTGTCGAGAACGGCGTTGCCACCGATCAGATCGACTGGATGACCGCTGACGAGGAAGAGAAGCACGTCATCGCGCCGGCCAACACGCCGCTCGATCCCAAGACCAACGAGTTCATCACGACCGATGCCGAGGGCAAGATCGTCCGTCCGCACACCGTGATCGCCCGTACCCGCGACTTCGACGGCTCCTTCGGCGCTCCCGCCGATGTGCCTGTCGAGGACGTCGACTACATGGACGTCTCGCCGCGTCAGATGCTCTCCGTCGCAGCCACGCTGATCCCGTTCCTCGAGCACGACGACGCTAAGCGTACGCTGATGGGCGCCAACATGCAGCGTCAGGCCGTGCCGCTGGTTCACCCCGCCGCTCCCTATGTCGGTACCGGCATGGAGCGTCGCGCCGCCCTGGACTCTGGCGAGGTTACCCTGGCCAAGAACGCCGGCGAAGTCATCTATGCCGACGCCTCCAAGATTATCGTCAAGCACGCCGGCGGCATGGACGAGTATCACCTGGCCAAGTACCAGCGCTCCAACCAGTCCACCTGCATCAACCACCGTCCGCTCGTGCGCGTCGGTGACACCGTTGAGCAGGGCGAGCCTCTGGCCGACGGTCCTTCGACCGATCATGGCGAGCTCGCACTGGGCCAGAACCTCACCGTGGCATACATGCCGTGGGAAGGCTTCAACTACGAGGACGGTATCGTCGTGTCCGAGCGCCTGGTGGCCGAGGACCTGCTGACGACCGTCAATATCACCCGTCACGAGATCGACGCCCGCGACACCAAGCTCGGCCCCGAGGAGATCACTCGCGAGATCCCGAACCTCTCCGAGGACATGCTTGCCAACCTCGACGAGGACGGCATCATCCGCATCGGCGCCGAGGTCGGCCCTGGCGACATCCTGGTCGGCAAGGTCACGCCTAAGGGCGAGAGCGCTCTGACCGCCGAGGAGCGCCTGCTGCGCGCCATCTTCGGTGCCAAGGCTCACGATGTTCGCGACACCTCCCTTAAGATGCCTCACGGCGCTTATGGCCGCGTCATCGACGTCGTCCGCTTTAGCCGCGAGAACGGCGACGACCTGGCCCCCGGCGTCAACGAGCAGGTGCGCGTCTACGTCGCCCAGCGTCGTAAGATCCAGCAGGGCGATAAGATCGCCGGTCGCCACGGCAACAAGGGCGTTATCTGTAACGTTCTGCCGGTCGAGGACATGCCCTACATGGCTGACGGTACCCCGATCGACGTTATCCTCAACCCGCTGGGCGTTCCTTCGCGTATGAACGTCGGTCAGCTGCTCGAGTGCCACCTTGGCTGGGCTGCTGCCTGCGGTTGGGATACCGAGGATGCCGACTCCGACAAGTATGTCCCCGGTCCGTTCTTCGTCTCGACGCCCGTCTTCGACGGCGCCAAGGAGGACGAGATCGCCGAGGTCATCCGTCGCGCCAACAAGAACATGCTCAACAAGGCCACCGCTGCCTTTGGCGATCACATGCGCCCCGAGTTTGTCACCCAGCTTGACGAGCGCGGCAAGACCCGCCTGTTCGACGGCCGCACCGGCGAGGAGTTCCGCGAGCCCATTACCGTGGGTACGTCCTACATCCTCAAGCTCGGCCACATGGTCGACGACAAGATCCACGCCCGTTCGACCGGCCCTTACAGCCTGGTTACCCAGCAACCGCTGGGCGGCAAGGCTCAGTTCGGCGGCCAGCGCTTCGGCGAGATGGAAGTTTGGGCACTGTACGCATACGGTGCTGCCAACGTCCTGCAGGAGATCCTGACCGTCAAGTCCGACGATACCGTGGGCCGCGTCAAGACCTACGAGTCCATCGTCAAGGGCGAGAACGTCCCGGTTCCGGGTATCCCCGAGTCCTTCAAGGTTCTCGTCAAGGAGATCCGTTCCCTCGCACTGGACATCGAGCCCATGCACGATGCCGACGAGGACGCCTCCGCCCCTGTGACCGCCGAGGAGACCTCTGCTCTCGACGACCTGGCTGCGCTCGCCGGCGTTGACACCGACGTCGAGGCCCAGGATGCCGAGACCGCCGAGGCACCCGAGGCTGTCGCCGCCACGACCACTGATAAGGAGTAGTTGACTGTGGCAGATTTCGAAGCTACTGATTTTGACTCGGTAAAGATCTCCCTTGCCTCCGCCGACCAGATCCGTTCCTGGTCGCACGGTGAGGTCAAGAAGCCGGAGACCATCAATTACCGTACCCTCAAGCCCGAGAAGGACGGCCTGTTCTGCGAGAAGATCTTCGGTCCCGCCAAGGACTGGGAGTGCTCCTGCGGCAAGTACAAGGGCATCCGCTTTAAGGGCATCGTCTGCGAGCGCTGCGGCGTCGAGGTCACCTCGGCCAAGGTTCGTCGCGAGCGCATGGGTCACATCGAGCTCGCCGCTCCCGTGTCCCACATCTGGTACTTCAAGAGCCCCACGAGCTTCCCGATGAGCCGTATGCTCGACATCAAGTCCAAGGACCTCGAGAAGGTTCTGTACTTTGCCAGCTACATCATCACCGAGGTCGACTACGAGGCTCGCGAGGCCGACGCTGACGACCTGCGCGAGGAGCTCGCCGCCGATCTGGAAGAGATCGATGCCGAGTGCGCCCGCCAGATCGAGTCCCTCAAGGAGCAGGGCGACCCCGAGAACTTTGACGAGTTCTCCGACGAGGAGCCGCTGACCCCCGAGGAGATCGCCTCTGGCATCGTCGACATCGAGGAAGAGTGCAAGGACGAGAAGCAGCTCCGCACGGACGCCTTCAACGCCTTCATGAAGCTCACCGAGCGCGACCTCATCTCCGATGAGCCGCTGTTCCGCGAGATGACCCGTTACTACTCCATGTACTTCAAGGGTGGTATGGGTGCCGAGGCCGTCCGCGACCTGCTCGCTGCCATCGACCTCCCCTCCGAGGCCGAGAAGCTCAAGGCCATCATCGCCGACGAGGATTCCCAGAAGCAGAAGCGCGAGAAGGCCGTTAAGCGCCTCGAGGTCGTTGACGCCTTCCTGAAGGGCGGCAACAGCCCCGCGAACATGATCCTGGATGTCATCCCGGTCATTCCGCCCGATCTGCGCCCGATGGTCCAGCTCGACGGCGGCCGCTTCGCCGCGTCCGACCTCAACGACCTGTATCGTCGCGTGATCAACCGTAACAACCGACTCAAGCGCCTGCTCGACCTGGACGCCCCTGCGATCATCGTGAACAACGAGAAGCGCATGCTCCAGGAGTCCGTGGATGCCCTGTTCGACAACGGCCGTCGTGGTCGCCCGGTCTCTGGCCGTGGCGGTCGCCCGCTCAAGTCGCTCGCCGAGGCCCTCAAGGGCAAGCAGGGTCGTTTCCGTCAGAACCTGCTGGGCAAGCGTGTCGACTACTCCGGCCGTTCGGTAATCGTTACCGACCCCAAGCTGCTGCTGCACCAGTGCGGTCTGCCCAAGACCATGGCGCTGGAGCTCTTCAAGCCCTTCGTCATGAAGCGCCTGGTCGAGCTCGGCAAGGTCGAGAACATCAAGGGCGCCAAGCGCGCTATCGACCGCGGTGCCACCTTTGTGTGGGATATCCTCGAAGAGGTCATCGACGGTCGCGTCGTGCTGCTCAACCGTGCACCGACCCTGCACCGTCTGTCCATCCAGGCCTTTGAGCCGGTGCTGGTCGAGGGCAAGGCTATCCACCTGCACCCGCTGGTCTGCTCGCCCTTCAACGCCGACTTCGACGGCGACCAGATGTCTGTCCACGTGCCGCTGTCCAGCCAGGCTCAGGCCGAGGCTCGCGTGCTCATGCTCTCTGCGAACAACCTGCGCTCGCCGGCATCCGGCAAGCCGGTTAACATCCCTTCGCAGGACATGATCATTGGTGTGTACTACCTCACCCAGGTCCGCGACGGCCTGCCCGGCGAGAACCACGTGTTCGCCAGCTTCGACGACGCGCTGCACGCCTATGACTGCCGCTCCGAGGTCGACATGCAGGCCAAGATCCAGGTTCGCGTGTCCGCTGCCGATGCCAACGTCATCAACGAGGACGGCACCCGTATCTTCCGCGTCAAGAACGGCAAGAACGAGTTCGTCGACTACGACGTTACCGGCAACAAGACCGCGCGCTTCGAGACCTCTATCGGCCGCATCATCTTCAACCGCCAGTGCCTGCCCGAAGACTATGAGTTCATGAACTACAAGATGGTCAAGGGCGATGTGGCCAAGCTGGTTGCCGACTGCTGCGATCGTTACCCCGAGGCCAAGGTCGGCCCGATCCTCGACGCCATCAAGTACTCCGGCTTCCACTACGCTACCCGCGCCGGCCTCACCATCTCGGTGTGGGACGCTCTCATCCCTGCCGAGAAGCAGGAGCTGCTCGATCGCGCCCAGGCCAACGTCGACCAGATCAACGAGTACTTCGAGGAGGGCTTCATCAACGAGACGGAGCGCCACATCGAAGTCGTTAACGAGTGGACCGCTTGTACCGACAAGGTTGCAGCGCTCATGCTCGACTTGTTCGACGAGGAGAACCCGCTCTATATGATGGCCGACTCCGGCGCCCGTGGTTCTAAGACCCAGCTGCGTCAGCTCGGCGGCATGCGTGGCCTGATGGCAGACATGTCCGGCGAGACGATCGACCTTCCCATTAAGGCGAACTTCCGCGAGGGTCTGCTGCCGCTCGAGTACTTCATTTCGACCTACGGCGCCCGTAAGGGCCTGGTCGATACCGCATCCCACACCTCGGACTCTGGTTATCTGACCCGTCGTCTGGTCGACGTGGCCCAGGACGTCATTGTCCGCGAGGAGGACTGCGGTACGCACGAGGGCGTCACCTACAACCTCATCATCCCCGGCACCACCGACCTCAACACCGACCTCGTCGGCCGTTGCTTCATTGAGGACGTCGTGGCTCCCGATGGCACCGTGCTCTTTGAGCAGGACGGCTACATCGAGAAGGTCGCCGACATCCAGAAGATGGTCGATGCCGGCCTCAAGAAGGTCAAGCTTCGCGCGCTGCTTACCTGCCGTTCCAAGTACGGCGTGTGCCAGAAGTGCTACGGCTGGGATCTTTCCACCCGTCGTCCGGTCGCCATCGGCACTGCCGTCGGCATTATTGCCGCCCAGTCCATCGGCGAGCCCGGTACGCAGCTTACGATGCGTACCATTCACTCCGGCGGCGTCGCTGGCGTCGACGATATTACGCAGGGTCTGCCTACGGTCAGCCGTATGTTCGATATCGTCGGCAACGTCAACGAGAAGATTCTGGGTCGCGAGGCCGAGCTGGCTCCGTACTCCGGTCACCTCTCGATTAAGCCCGAGAAGTCCGAGTACGTGCTGACGCTCACCGACTCCGAGGACCACACCCGTGTCCTCGACGAGCGTCGCGTCCCCGCTTCGGTGCGCTTTATGCCCGAGATCGAGGACGGCTGCGAGGTTCGCGCCGGCGATCAGATCACCAAGGGCTTCGTCAACTTCCGCAACCTGCGCAAGCTGACCGACATCGAGTCGACGATGCACACCTTCGTCGAGAGCGTCAAGGACGTCTACACCAGCCAGGGCGTCGACCTGAACGACAAGCACATCGAGGTGCTCGCACGTCAGATGCTGCGTCGCGTTCAGATCACCAACCCCGGCGATTCCAAGTACCTGCTCGGTCAGTACGTCGACCGCTACGAGTTTGCCGACGAGGTCGAGCGCGTTGCCCGTCTGGGCGGTCAGGCTCCTGTGGCCGAGCCCGTCATCCTGGGTACGCTCAAGGTCGCGTCCAACATCGACTCCTGGCTGTCGAGCGCTTCGTTCATCCGTACCGCCGGCGTCCTTACCGAGGCTGCCATCGAGGGCAAGGTCGACCACCTGCTCGACCTTAAGTCCAACGTCATCGTCGGTAAGAAGATCCCGGCCGGTACCGGCCTCAAGCCGTACGCCAACGCCAAGCTGACGTATCGCACGGCCGATGGCTACGTGGACATCGACGGCCCGGCTTCGCCCAACGCCAAATCGCTGCCTGAGTGGGCTCCGGTTGAGCTCAAGGACCTGGACGAGCAGCTCCCGCAGCAGCTCGACTGGGCCGGCTATGACGAGTTCGGTGGTGCTGACGGTTCGTTCACCCGCAACGGCCACACCATCTCCGCCGAGAAGGCTCGCCTGTACCTGTTCGACGACCTGGGCGTGTCGCAGCGCTGGACCAACAAGTTCAGCGAGGTCGGCATCGAGACGGTCGGCGACCTGGTCGGCAAGTCCGAGGAAGATCTGCTGCGCATCGATGGCATCGGTGCCAAGGCGATCGAGGAGCTCCGTGACGGCCTGGAGGCCCACGACCTGCTCTACATCCTCGAGAACAACGACGACGTTGCCGACGAGGAAGACCTCTCGCAGCTGCTGCAGATGGTCTTTAGCCCCGACGGTCCGGACGACATCCTGCTGGGCACCTCTGCCGCGCCGACGCATCACGCCGACGCCGACGAGGAGCTCCTGGGCGCCCCGATCGACGACAAGAAGGCTCCCGCCAACGGTGCCATCAACGAGGACATGGCTTCCCTCGACGAGCTGCTCAACCAGCTCGTGGACACCGACGACGCCGAAGAGGCCAAGGACAACGACGAGGAGTAACTTCCAAGTACGTTAACCGCCCTTCCAAAGACCCGCTTCCCAACAGGGAAGCGGGTCTTTTTTGTTGAAGAAAACCTGCCAAAAAGGGACAGGTTTATTTTGGTAGGTTTTTCCTGCTTGAATTTGAAACAATTCGTCCGGCCAGAGCGTATCTATGGTGAGGGCCTCATCGATAATCATTAACGTCACCGGGAGGTGATTATGGAAGAACAAGCATTTAGACAGGCGGTCGAAGATCACCGGGATGTCGTGTTTCGGATCGCATTGACGTACCTGCGCGATTGCGCCGATGCCGACGATGTTGCCCAAGACGTCTTTCTTAAGTTGCTTAAAAGCGATGGACACTTTGAAAGTCGGGAACATCTTCGTCGCTGGCTTATCCGGGTCACGATCAATGAATGCAAATCGCTCTTTCGAAAGCCATGGAGGCGTGTGGAGGATATTGAGAACCTGGCCGATTCGCTTTCGGCGGCGCAGGATGAGACCAAGGCGGTCCTGTCAGACGTTATGCGACTTCCGGAGCGATTCCGTGTTCCCATCGTGCTCTATTACTATCTGGGCTTTTCGACCTCAGAGATTGCCGAGTTACTGCATGTGCCAGCCGCTACCGTTCGAACGCGTTTAGCTCGCGGTCGATCGAAGCTCAAATTCATCCTAGAGGAGGGCGACCGTGAAATCCAATCAAATCAAGCGGGCCTTCGAGTCCATCCAAGCCGATAGCAATCTTGCAGATCGCGTCCTTAATACCGCTGCGGGTGAGCCGCTTCATCGAAAGGGCCACGCGAAGCCTCTCTATGTTGCCGTAATCGGATGTCTTGCCGGAGTGCTGGCGACCGGAGGAGTCGCCTACGCCGTCGTCAATTCCAGTTATTTTGCCTCTGCCTGGGGAAACCACGGCAACGGGGATTCCATTACCTGGACCAACGGCGGCTCATCGGGGACTCAATATACCTACACCAGAGAGTTCGGTGACGGCATCGCGCCCCAAAGCCTGGAGGGCACAGTCCAGAAGGTTGATCTGTCCGTCGAGGGTAATGGCTATACGCTCGATATCCATGAGATGGCTATTGACCAAAACGGCTGCGGAGCCGTGACGTTTACGTTGTCCAATCCAAATGGCGTTAACTACTACAAGCCGGCAGCAGAGACTGGCGAACTTGTTCTCTATGGTGAAGAAGAACAAGGAATCGGCACGCCCAGCATGAACTTCGGCGAGGAATGGGCTGACACACGCTGCACAATTGATAAGGACACATCAAGCGACACGGTCATTAATGGCACGATGTACTTTGCCTCTATGGATCGCGAGCGAGGTTTTCAACATGCGGTCACCTGGAATATCCAGTGGACCGAGGGCGAAGGTGAGAGTGCGAGGCAGTTTAAAGCATCGACGCCCGAGTTTAGCGTTGGAGCGTACGTCGATACAAAGGAACTCCGCTCCGGTGACTCGTCTCTCGAGATCAGTCCGTTTTCCATCCAGACGCACATCGATGATTTGGGCTATGAAGCAGTTGATAATAAGCTGACCGTCAGCTACAAGGATGGATCGGAGCAGATTATCGAAGATGACGACGCAGGGGTGTTCAACTTATATTTTTCTTATGCGCGCAATAGCGGAGAGAACATCTGGGTGCCAACGAAGTTGATTGATGTCGACCAAGTGGTCTCAGTAACGCTTGAGGGCACGAGGTGCACGTCAACAGGAGAGACCGAAACAGAAGTACCCTTTACCATCGTCTATTCGTAAGATTTGGGGCCGCTTCCTACTAGGGGAGGAGGCCCATTTTGCATTAAATGGACGGTTAGACCGAGCGACATACTTCCGAAGACGCCGCCGATTTCCATGCGACAGATGAGAGCAGATCAACGCTGGAGTGCGACGTTTCCCCAGATAAAACCGACCATAATAAACCTGTCCCTATTTGGAAGGGAACGTTGCCCCGCCGAGCACGTCGGATTCCCGGCCCGGGCGGCGCGGAGGTTAAGTTTGTCGCGAGTTCCGCACGAGCCGGAGGCCACTTAATGTGGCCTCCGCGCGAGCCAGGACTGTAGAGCAGCAAACTTAAAACCTGGGCCGCCCGGGCCGGGGATCCGCCCCCGCGCACAGAAGAAGATTCCTTTTGTGTAGGCTTTGCGGAAATGTGCCAATTTTGGGATACGCCCGGCGGCGTGGTCTGTTGACGGCACAGCTAACGCCACGTATCCTATCGAACTGCGTGTTTCGTAGGGGGATGCTGACCCCTCGATTCAAGCCGTTGCACTTTACAGAAAGCTGGAATCATTCGAGAAGGAGTACGCTTTGCCTACTATTAACCAGCTGGTTCGCCAGGGCCGTCGTTCCGTGCCCAAGAAGTCCAAGAACGCTGCTCTGCAGCACAACTCCCAGAAGCGCGGCGTGTGCACCCGCGTCTTCACCACGAGCCCCAAGAAGCCGAACTCGGCTCTTCGTAAGGTTGCCCGTGTTCGCCTCGTCAACGGCATCGAAGTTACTGCCTACATCCCGGGTGAGGGCCACAACCTGCAGGAGCACTCCATCGTGCTCGTCCGCGGCGGTCGTGTCCGTGACCTCCCTGGTGTCCGTTATCACGTCATCCGTGGCGCCTACGACGCTGCTCCGGTCCAGAACCGTATGCAGGCCCGTTCCAAGTACGGTGCTAAGCGCCCCAAGGCCAAATAAGCCAGATAACGTTTTGATACTTTCGCCGTGTGCCGCCTAAGCGCCGCACGGTAGACACTTAAGGAGATTTCACATGCCGCGTCGTGCAGCAGCTAATCGTCGTGAGGTTCAGCCTGACGCCGTTTACAACAACCGCCTGGTGACTCAGCTCATCAACAAGGTCCTTCTTGACGGCAAGAAGGCCACCGCTGAGCGCATCGTTTACACCGCTTTCGAGATCGTTGCCGAGAAGTCCGAGGGTGGCGACGCTCTCGCTACCTTCAAGAAGGCTATGGACAACGTCAAGCCCACGCTCGAGGTCAAGCCCAAGCGTGTCGGTGGCGCTACCTATCAGGTCCCGATGGAGGTCAACTCCCGTCGTT
Organism: Collinsella sp.; assembly: GCA_019414685.1. Lineage (GTDB taxonomy): Bacteria > Actinomycetota > Coriobacteriia > Coriobacteriales > Coriobacteriaceae > Collinsella. The sequence continues at coordinate 15,166 of DXLQ01000005.1, forward strand.
CCACCGCTCTGGGTATCCGCTGGATCGTCAACTTCTCCCGCGCTCGCAAGGAGAAGACCATGGCCGAGCGTCTCGCCAACGAGATCCTCGACGCTTCCAACGGCCTGGGCGCTTCCGTCAAGAAGCGTGAGGACGTCTTCAAGATGGCCGAGGCCAACCGCGCGTTCTCTCACTATCGTTGGTAAGTTAAGGTAAGGAACTAACATGGCTAAGCCTAAGTACAAGCTTTCCGATACCCGTAACATCGGCATCATGGCTCACATCGATGCCGGTAAGACCACCACGACCGAGCGTATTCTTTACTACACCGGTAAGACCCACAAGATCGGTGAGGTCCATGAGGGCGCTGCCACCATGGACTGGATGGTTCAGGAGCAGGAGCGCGGCGTAACCATTACCTCCGCTGCTACCACCTGCTTCTGGAACAAGGACGGTAAGGACTACCGCATCCAGATCATCGACACCCCGGGCCACGTTGACTTCACCGCCGAGGTCGAGCGCTGCCTGCGCGTCCTCGATGGCGCTGTCGCCGTCTTCGACGCCGTTGCCGGCGTTCAGCCCCAGTCTGAGACCGTTTGGCGTCAGGCTTCTACCTTCAACGTCCCCCGCATCGCCTTCATCAACAAGTATGACCGCGTGGGCGCTGACTTCTTCAACGCTATCGAGACCATGAAGGATCGTCTCGACGCCAACGCTGTGGCCGCTCAGGTCCCGATGGGCGCCGAGGACAACTTCTGGGGCGTCATCGACCTCGTCACCATGACCGCATGGGACTTCAAGGCCGACGACAAGGGCATGACCTACCCCGAGCCGATGGACGAGATCCCGGCTGAGTTCGCCGACATCGCTGCCACCAAGCGCGAGGAGCTCCTCGACGCTGCTGCCAGCTTTGACGACGAGCTCATGGAGAAGATCCTCATGGAGGAGGACTTCACCGTCGAGGAGCTCAAGGCTGCTCTGCGCAAGGGCGTTCTGGCCAACGAGCTCAACCTCGTCTTCGTGGGTTCCGCCTACAAGAACAAGGGCGTTCAGGAGCTGCTCGACGCTGTCGTCGACTACCTGCCCAGCCCGCTTGACGTTGAGGCCGTCACCGGTACCGATCCGGACACCGGCGAGGAGATCCAGCGTCATCCTTCCTTCGACGAGCCCTTCTCCGGCCTGGTCTTCAAGATCATGACCGACCCGTTCGTCGGTAAGCTCACCTACGTCCGCGTTTACTCCGGCCGCGCCGAGTCCGGCTCCTACGTTGTCAACGCTTCCAACGGTCAGCGCGAGCGCCTCGGCCGCATCCTCGAGATGAACGCTGCCGAGCGTATCGACCGTGACGACGCTGCCGCCGGCGACATCGTCGCTTGCGTCGGCTTTAAGAACTCCACCACCGGTGACACCCTGTGCGCCGAGGGTAAGGAGATCGTCCTCGAGAAGATCGAGTTCGCTAAGCCCGTTATCGACGTTGCCATCGAGCCCAAGACCAAGGCTGAGCAGGACAAGATGTCCCTGGCTCTGACCAAGCTCGCCGAGGAGGACCCGACCTTCCAGGTGTCCACCAACCACGAGACCGGCCAGACCATCATCGCCGGCATGGGCGAGCTGCACCTCGAGATCATCGTCGACCGTCTGCTCCGCGAGTTCAAGGTTGACGCTAACGTTGGTAAGCCCCAGGTTGCCTACCGCGAGACCGCTGGTCACGACGTCGAGAAGGCTGAGGGCAAGTTCGTCCGTCAGTCCGGTGGTCGCGGTCAGTACGGTCACGCCGTCATCAAGCTCGAGAAGATGGAGGAGGGCTTCGGCTACGAGTTCGTCAACGCTATCGTCGGCGGCGTCGTGCCCAAGGAGTACATCCCGTCCATCGACAAGGGCATCCAGGAGGCCCTGAACACCGGTGTTATCGCCGGCTTCCCGGTCCTCGACGTCAAGGTCACCCTGTTCGACGGTTCTTACCACGAGGTCGACTCCTCCGAGGCCGCCTTCAAGATCGCCGGTTCCATGGCTATCAAGGACGCTCTCAAGAAGTCCGACCCGCAGCTGCTCGAGCCGATCATGGCTGTCGAGGTCGAGACCCCCGAGCAGTACATGGGCGACGTTATGGGCAACCTCTCCGGTCGCCGCGGCAAGATCGAGGGCATGGAGGATCGCAAGAACAGCAAGCTCATCCGTGCCAAGGTGCCGCTGGGCGAGATGTTCGGTTACGCTACCGACCTTCGCTCCCAGACCCAGGGCCGTGCATCCTACACGATGCAGTTCGACTCTTATGAGCCCGCGCCCAAGTCCATCGTGGACGAGGTCATGAGCAAGAACGCCTAAGTTCGAGCTCCCTGTTACGTAATCCGCGAGAACATCTCTCGCACTCTTTGGAGGTTTAAGTTGGCTACCCAGAAGATCCGCATTCGCCTCAAGGGCTATGATCACGAGGTCGTCGATCAGTCCGCGAAGCTCATCGTCGAGACCGCTCAGAAGACCGGCGCTCGCGTTTCCGGTCCTGTCCCCCTGCCCACCGAGCGTAACCTGTACACGGTTATCCGCTCGCCGCACGTGAACAAGGACTCCCGTGAGCAGTTCGAGATGCGCACCCACAAGCGCCTCATCGACATCCTCGACCCCACCTCGGGCACCGTTGATTCGCTCATGCGTCTCGACCTCCCCGCTGGCGTCGACATCGACATCAAGCTCTAAGCGATATCGCTCATAGCTTAAAGGGCCCCGCTGCCGTTACGGTAGCGGGGCCCTTTTGTTTTGAGTTTAGATTTTGGGATAGCGAATTCGTCTGCCGAGCCGGCGGCTGCGGCGCCCTATTCGCTCAGGGGGCGCAAGGATGCTTCTTCGAAGTGGAAGACGCACAAGCCGCTCTCGGTCTCAATGCATGCGCGGCCGCAATCGTCGACCGTTCTAAATATGCCTCGTGCCAGCTCGTCTCCAGCGGGGGAGCGGGCGATAACGTGCTTCCCGATCCAATTGAGGTGAGCGATATATTCGTCGTGGACGGGCGCGAGCGGACCGGCGTTTTCTTCCATGGCGTTGAGGCGCTCTGCCCAGGTATCTACAGCGTCTATAACTGCGTGATAGACCTCATCGAGGAGCATGTCGACGGCGGGAACGTTCTCGTTGAGATCCGAGAGACCGATTGCCGGTAGGCCGCCATCGGGAACCTCCGAGGGCACATAGTTCACATTGACGCCAATGCCGCAGACGGCGAAAGGTTTGCCTTCGTTATCGCGTGCGGCCTCGACCAGAATGCCGCCGAGCTTGCGTCCTCGCGCGACGAGGTCGTTGGGCCATTTGAGGCCAATCTTGTTTGCAAGACCCTGCTTTTCGAGCGCCTCGAGCACCGCTAGGCCGCTGACGGCGGCAAGACCGGAGTACTTGGCTGGATCAACACGTGGACGTAGGACAATCGAGAGCAACAAGTTACCAGCGGTTGAATCCCACTTATGGCCGCGTCGGCCGCGTCCTGCTGTCTGAGCCCGTGCGGCAAGTCCTGTGCCGTGCGGCGCTCCCTGTTTTCCTGCTTCGAGCAGGTCATCGTTGGTCGATCCGGTTACGTCGACTATCGTTAATTTGGCATCCATAACGGCTGCTACCTCCTTAATGAATAAGTGAATAACGCAATGGTGTCGAGAAGTAGACACAATGTGAAGCCTTTGTCGCATTTGGACAATTTAATGTTAACACGTCAACAACGACTGAAATGCGCTATCCTCTCTTGGTCGATGTAAACACGTCAACAACTCAAAGGAGGTTAGTGATGGGTTTCACGATTCTTGGAACAGGCTCGGCGCTTCCTAAGCGCAGTGTTTCCAATGACGAGCTGTCCGAGTTCCTGGACACCTCGGATGAGTGGATTTTTACCCGTACGGGGATCAAGAGCCGCCATGTGTGCACCGCCGAGTCACTCGACGACCTTGCCGTGGCAGCGAGCGAGCAAGCGCTCCAAGCGTCCGGACTCGATGCGAGCCAGCTGGATCTTATCGTCTGCTCGACGACGACGGGCGATCATCTCGTTCCTGCCGAAGCGTGCGCCGTTGCTGAGCGCCTGGGTGCCACATGTCCAGCCTTCGACGTTTCGGCGGCTTGTGCCGGCTTCGTATTTGCGCTCGATGTCGCCGAGGGCTATATCGCTCGAGGACGAGCCAAGCATGTGCTTGTCGTTGCCTCCGAGCAGATGACGCGCGCCCTTGACTGGTCAGACCGCGCCACGTGCGTGCTCTTTGGCGACGGCGCGGGCGCTGCAGTGATGGGGGCTGGGGGAGACAACCCCCTTGCCGTTGAGCTTTCGACGGCGCCCGACGTCGAGACGTTGCGCGTTCCCGGTCTGGTCGGCACCTCGCCGTTTAAGGACTCCGCAGATAGCGCGAGCGTGCTGTCCATGAATGGTCGCCGCGTGTTCAAGTTCGGCGTCAACGCCATCTGCGACACGGTCCATAAGCTTGCGAGCGATGCGGGCATTTCGGTCGAAGACATCGATCATTTTGTATTCCATCAGGCTAACGAACGAATCCTGAGTCAGGCGGTCAAGCGTCTCGACGTGCCAGACGAGCGCGTGGTTCGAACGCTACGCGAGACCGGCAACATTTCGAGCGCCTGCATTCCCTTTGCGCTTGACCGGCTGGCACGTACCGACGCACTGAATGAGGACGACACCATCGCCCTCGTTGGATTTGGCGCCGGCCTGGATATAGGTGGCTATCTGCTTCGTTGGAAGTAGTCGCACATAGGAAATAAAAACGCCCCTAGGGCACAAACAAAGGAGAACTACCATGGCAGATCAGAAGACCTTCGAGCGCGTTTGCGACGTTATCCGCGAGACCGCTGGCCTTGATGACGTCGAGATGAAGCCCGAGTCCACGCTCGAGGAGATTGGCCTCGACAGTCTGGGCACCGTCGAGATCCTCGTCGCCGTCGAGGACGAGTTTGGCATTGAGCTCGATACCGAGGAGAACCCCAAGACGGTCGGCGAGTTCGTCGATACGGTCGAGGCGGCATTGGAGAAGTAGTGATGCTCAAGTCTCCTCTCTGCGATCTGCTCGGCATCGAAAAACCCGTGTTCCAGGGTGGCATGGCCTGGATTGCCGATGCCTCGCTGGCATCTGCCGTGTCCGAGGCGGGCGGCTTAGGCATTATCGCGGCCATGAATGCCGACGCAAACTGGCTGCGCGATCAGATTCACGAGCTGCGCGCCAAGACGGATAAGCCCTTTGGCGTCAACGTTATGCTCATGAGCCCGTTTGTCGACGAGGTCGCACAAGTGGTGATCGATGAGCGGGTGCCCGTTGTGGTGACCGGCGCCGGCAATCCCACCAAGTACATGAAGGCCTGGGGCGATGCGGGCATCAAGGTTATTCCCGTCGTGGCTTCGGTGGCGCTGGCGCGTCTCGTGGCGCGTCGCGGAGCCACTGCCGTGGTTGCCGAGGGTACCGAATCAGGCGGCCATATTGGCGAGACCTCGACGATGGCGCTGGTGCCGCAGGTTGTCGATGCGGTCGATATTCCCGTGGTTGCGGCTGGCGGCATCGCCGATGGCCGCGGTGTGGCGGCCGCCTTTATGCTCGGCGCTGCCGGCGTCCAGGTGGGAACACGCTTTCTGGTCGCAAACGAGTGCACCGTATCCGAACAGTACAAAGAGCTGGTGCTCAAGGCGGGCGACACGTCGACGCGTGCGACCGGTCGCTCGACGGGACATCCGGTTCGCGCCCTCAAGAGCCCCTTTACCAACGCGTATGCCAAGAACGAGGCGGCGGGCGCAAGCCCCGAGGAGCTCGGGGCCATGGGCACGGGCGCGCTTCGTAAAGCCGCAAAGGACGGTAATTACGAAGAGGGTTCGTATTTGTGCGGACAGATTGCCGGCATGGTCAACGAACGCCAGAGCGCACGCGAAATCGTCGACGATCTGGTCGATGGCGCCGAGCATGTCCTGAAGGGTGCGTCCGCATGGGTAGCGTAGCGTTTCTGTTTGCCGGTCAGGGTGCCCAGCATCCCGCGATGGGCGTCGACCTCATCGAAGCATCACCGGCGGCTGCCGAGGTGTTTGCGATCGCCGACGAGGTGCGTCCGGGAACCAGTGAGCAGTGCCGGAGCGCCTCCAAGGAGGAGCTCTCGCAGACCGAGAACACGCAGCCTTGCGTGTTCGTGCACGACTTGGCTGTCGCCGTCGCCCTGCGCGAGCGCGGCGTGGTGCCTGCCGCTTGTGCGGGATTCTCGCTGGGCGAGGTCGCTGCACTCACCTTTGCGGGGGCGTTCGATACGCGAGCGGGCTTTGAGCTTGTGTGCGAGCGCGCGGCGCTTATGGCCACGGCGGCTGAGCGCCATCCGGGCGGCATGCGCGCCGTCATCAAGCTCGATGCGGCGCAGGTCGAGGGCTTGGCAAAACAGGCCGGCGAGGACTGCTGGCCGGTCAACTACAACAGCCCCCAGCAGACGGTTGTGGCCGGAGCGCCCGATGCGTTGCAAACCCTCGACGTCCTGGTAAAAGAGGCTGGTGGCCGGGCCATGAAGGTCGCGGTGTCGGGTGCATTCCATAGCCCCTATATGGCCGAGGCGACCTGTGGCCTTGCTGCATATATCGAGGCCGGTCACGCGCCGTTCCCGTTGCTCATTCCTGTTATGGCAAATATGACGGCGGCGCCTTATCCGGCCGGCCCGCAGGCGGCATCGGAGGTGCTGGCCAACCAGGTGAGTCATGCCGTGCGCTGGGTCGACACGCTGCATGCTCTGCAGGATCAAGGCATCGACACGTTTATTGAGGTCGGCCCCGGCAAAACGCTGTCGGGCCTGGTCAAGCGTACGCTGAGCGACGTTCGCGTGTATTCGTGCGAAACGGCCGAGCAGGTCGCAGCTATTGCCGACGAACTCGCATAGTTCACAGGGCTGTAACCCGAAAGGAATGACATGGGCAACTTGAACAACGGCGCGCTCGAGCGCAACGACTCACGTCACGTGGCGCTTGTCACGGGCGGCTCGCGCGGCATCGGTCGCGCTTGTGCCGTGGGCCTGGCGGAGGACGGCTTTGATATCGCCGTCGTCTATGCCGGTAGCGCAGATGCGGCGCGCGAGACGTGCGAAGCCTGTGAGGCGGCTGGCGCCACGGCGCGCGCATATCAATGTGACGTGGCCGACCCCGCTGCCGTCAACGCGTGCGTGGAAGCGGTCCTCAACGACTTTGGCTTCATTTGGGCGCTCGTCAACAACGCTGGCATCACCCGCGATGGCCTGCTCATGCGCATGGGCGATGACGCCTTCGATCGCGTGCTCGATGTCAATCTTAAAGGAACGTTTAACACGACGCGCGCGCTCACCAAGACCTTTATGCGCCAGCGCGGCGGTTGCGTCATCAACATGAGCTCGGTTGTGGGCCTGATGGGCAATGCCGGGCAGGCCAACTACGCCGCCTCCAAGGCGGGCGTCATCGGTCTGACCAAGGCGGTGGCGCGCGAGCTTGCGCCACGCGGCGTACGAGTGAACGCGGTCGCCCCCGGGTTTGTCGAGACCGATATGACGGCAAAGCTATCGGATAAGGTTCGCGCGGCAACCGAGGAGCAGATTCCCCTAAAGCGCATGGCGCACCCCGAGGAAGTGGCCGGCGTGGTGCGCTTTTTGGCGAGTGATGCGGCTGCCTACATTACGGGCGAGGTCGTGCGCGTCGACGGCGGAATGGCGATGTAGAAACCAGAGCCGAACAACGGCTTGAATGAGGAGACCATGATGGAACAGAGAGTTGCAATCACCGGTATCGGTGCCGTATCGCCGCTCGGTAACACGGCGCTTGCTACCTGGGCGGCCATGTGCGCCGGCACGTGCGGCATCGGCCCGATCACGCACTTCGATACCGATGCGTTTGCCGTTAAGGTGGCGGCCGAGGTCAAGAGTTTTGACGGCAACGAGTACTTTGGCAAGCGTGACGCCAAGCACCTGGACCCCTGCGTTCAGTTTGCCCTGGCAGCGTCGGACGAGGCCATGCACGATGCGGGCTTTGATGTCGAGGGCGCCATCGATCGCGAGCGCCTGGGCGTCTACGTGGGTTCGGGCGTGGGCGGCATGCAGACACTCGTCGACAACGTCCACACGATCGCCGATCGGGGACCTCGCCGCGCATCGCCCTATATGATTGCGATGATGATTCCCAATATGGCGTCGGGCAATATCGCGATCCGCCACAAGGCAAAAGGCCCGACCCTGCCCGTGGTGACTGCGTGCGCGACTTCGGCCCATGCCGTGGGCGAGGCGTTCCGCGCCATCAAGCACGGCTATGCCGATGCAATCCTGGCTGGCGGCGCCGAGGCCGCAATCATTCCCGATGCCGTTGCGGGCTTTACGTCCTGCCGTGCACTCACCACTAATCCTGACCCGTCGACGGCATGCCGTCCGTTCGATGCGAATCGCGACGGCTTTGTGATGGGCGAGGGCGCCTGCGTGCTGGTACTCGAGAGCATGGAACACGCGCTGGCTCGCGGGGCGCACATTTATGCCGAGGTCGTGGGCTACGGCAACACCGATGATGCCTATCACATCACGAGCCCCGATCCCGAGGCTGCCGGCATTGCCCGCGCGATATCGCTGGCGGTTGCCGAGGGTGACGTCAAGCCTTCCGAGGGTCTCTACATCAATGCCCACGGCACCTCGACCAAGCTCAACGATTCGTCCGAGACGGCGGGCATCAAGCGAGCGCTCGGCGAGGACGCGGCACGAGCCGCGCACGTCTCGTCGACCAAGTCGATGACCGGCCATATGATCGGTGCCACGGGTGCCATCGAGGTCATGGCCTGTGCCATGGCGCTCGAGCAGGGCGTGGTGCCGCCGACCATTAACTACCACACACCCGATCCCGCCTGCGATCTTGACTACACGCCCAATCGCGCGGTTCGCGCCGACCTTACCTGGGCGCTTTCGACCAATCTGGGCTTTGGCGGACACAATGCCGCCATCGCGCTGCGTAGATATGCAAGGAGCTAGAGCATGGATTCCAAAAGACTTGCCGAGATAGCCGATGTTATGGAGGACCGCGGCCTCACGCGCGTGCGCGTTGAGGAGCCCGATGGCACCGCGGTCGAGCTCGAGCGCGCGAGCGCCGCACAGCCGGTTGCCGTGCCCATGCCTATGCCGGGTGCCGTGACTGCTCCGGCGGTGGCTCCTGTCGCCATGCCTGCTGCCGCACCGGAGCCCGCCGCGCAGGCGCCTGTCGCCGCACCGGAGCCCAAGGGCACCGAGGTGACCGCTCCCATGGTCGGCGTTTTCTATGCTGCCCCGGCGCCGGGCGACGAGCCGTTTGTGCACGTGGGCTCCAAGGTCAAGGCCGGTGAGACCCTCTGCATCATCGAGGCCATGAAGGTTCTCAATGAGGTGACGGCCGAGGCAGACGGCGAGGTGCTCGAGATCTGCGTGGCCGACGGCGACCTCGTGGAGTTTGGCAGCTGCCTCATGAGGATCGGATAGGTGATATCCATGAACAAAGAAGAGCTCAAGAAGCTGTTGCCGCATCGTGAGCCGATGCTTTTGCTCGACGAAGCCGAGCTAGTGGGCGACGAGGCCCACGGCAAGATCACGATTACGGGCGACGAGTACTTTTTGCAGGGGCATTTTCCGGGAAACCCGGTCGTCCCCGGCGTGATTCAGTGCGAGATGCTCGCCCAGAACTGCTGCGTGCTGCTGATGGGCGATGAGGAGGCGCGCGGCGCGACGCCGTTCTATACGAGCCTCGATAAGGTGCGCTTTAAGCGTCCGGTGCGCCCGGGCGACACGGTTGATCTGGTGTGCTCCATCACGCGTGCGCGCGGGCCGTTCCGCTTTGCGACGGGTACTGCGAGCATCAACGGTGAGGTTTGCTGCCGCGCCGATATGTCTTTTGCACTCATGCACGAAAGTTAAGGAAGGCTTCATGTTCGACAAAGTGCTCATCGCCAACCGCGGCGAAGTCGCGGTCCGTGTTATCCGCGCGTGCCGCGATATGGGCATCAAGACCGTCGCCGTTTATTCCACGGCCGATGCGGACGCGCTGCACGTGCAGCTTGCCGACGAGGCATATTGCATCGGCGGCCCGCGTCTTTCCGAGAGCTACCTCAACGACGATGCCGTGCTCACCTGTGCCGTGAAGTCGGGGGCAAAGGCAATTCATCCCGGCTATGGTTTCTTTTCCGAGAAGGCGAGCTTCGTGCGCGACTGCGACAAGTATGGTCTGGCGTTTGTCGGTCCTTCGGCCGAGGTAATCGACAGCATGGGCGACAAGGACGCCGCACGTCGAACGGCTGCCGCGGCGGGCGTGCCCATCGTTCCGGGCTGCGATTTGCTCAAAAGCCCCGAGGAGGCAACGGCCGAGGCCGAACGCATTGGCTGCCCCGTGCTTATTAAGGCGCGTGCCGGTGGTGGCGGTCGCGGCATTCGCAAGGTCGAGCGCGTGGAAGATGCGGCAAAGGCGTTTATCGAGGCGCGCGCCGAGGGCGAGGCCGTTTTTGGCGACGGCGAGTGCTACATGGAGAAGTTTGTCGCGCCGGCGCACCACGTTGAGGTGCAGATTATGGCCGATAAGCAGGGCCATGTGTTTTCGCTTGGCGAGCGTGAGTGCTCGGTGCAGCGCCGCAACCAAAAGCTGATCGAGGAGAGCCCCGCGCCGTGCCTCGACGGACACGGCGACATTCGTGCTCGCATGCACAAGGCGGCGCGTGACCTGGCTCGTGCCGTCGGCTACGAAGGAGCCGGTACCATCGAGTTCCTGTATTCGGACGACGGCAATTTCTACTTTATGGAAATGAACACGCGCTTGCAGGTGGAGCATCCGGTTACGGAGTTTGTGACCGATACCGACTTGGTCAAGTGGCAGCTGCGCGTGGCAGCCGGCCAACCTCTGCCCTTTGAGCAGGAGGACATGCCGGTCCGCAACCACGCCATGGAGTGCCGCATCAATGCCGAAACGCCGGACTTTCTGCCGTCATGTGGAACGGTCACCGCGTTGCGTGTGCCGGGTGGTCCGCGCGTGCGCTGGGATTCCGCCATGTTTACCGGTGCGACAGTTCCGCCGTACTACGACTCCATGCTCGGCAAGCTCATCGTGTGTGCGCCCACGCGTGACGGCGCCATTCGCAAGATGCGCTCGGCCCTGGGCGAGCTCGTGATTGAGGGCGTGAGTGAAAACAGCGAGCTTCAGCTCGACGTGCTGGCAAACGACGAGTTCTTGTCGGGCATGTATCACACCGATCTGATGGGGCATCTCTATGCTGATGAATAGAAAAGCGAAGACGGTCAATGTCCTCGAGGGTCCGATAACCGAGTCGTGCGCCGAGTTTCCCGCGCGCCACGTGTTTGTCAAGTGCCCGGAGTGCCGCCGTGTGATCGATGAGGCACGCCTGCACGACAACCTCGAGGTCTGCCCTCGTTGCGGCAAACACTTTCGCGTGAGCGGTCGCGCGCGCATGCGCATGACGGTCGACGAGGGCATGTTTGAGGAATGGGATGCCAATCTGGCGTCGGAGGACTTCCTCTCGTTTCCCGGCTATGCCGACAAGCTCAAGAGCGTGAGCGAGCGTTCGGGCGAGCGCGATGCCGTTGTGTGCGGCAGGGGCAAAATCTGCGGTTGCGATACCGCGCTCTTCTTTATGGACGCCAACTTTATGATGGGCTCGATGGGCTCCGTGGTGGGCGAGAAGATCTGTCGCGCATTTGAGCGTGCGACCGAGCTGGGATTGCCAGTTGTCGGCTTTACCGTTTCGGGCGGTGCGCGCATGCAGGAGGGCGTGACCTCGCTTATGCAGATGGCCAAGATTTCTGCGGCGGTTAGGCGCCACAGCGAGGCGGGCGGCCTGTATATTACGGTGCTCACCGACCCCACGACCGGAGGCGTAACCGCGAGCTTTGCCATGGAGGGCGACATTATCCTGGCCGAGCCCGATGCCCTAACGGCATTTGCCGGCCCGCGCGTGATCGAGCAGAACATGCACAAGCGCCTGCCCAAGGGATTCCAGCGCTCCGAGTTTTTGCTGGAGCACGGCTTTTGCGATGCCGTTGTTCCGCGTGGCGAGATTGCGCTCACGGTAGGCGAGCTGTTGGCGCTGCACGAAGGGCATGCGCCCAGCCTGGGGGCACCGCATGAGATCGTGCATGCGGGTCGCCGCGGCAAAAAGCTGGGACACTTGTTTAAGCGCTCGCCGGCACCAAAAACCGCGCTCGAGATTGTCAAGCAGACCCGCTCGGCAGATCGCGCCACGGCGGGTGAGATGATCTCGCTGGGCCTGGATGGATTTGTGGAGCTGCACGGCGACCGTTACTTTGGCGACGACGCCGCTGTGGTGGCTGGCATTGGCTGGAAAGACGGACGCCCCGTAACGGTCATCGCCATCGAGCGCGGCACCACGACCAAAGAGCGTATGCGCCGCAACTTTGGCATGGCGCATCCCGAGGGCTACCGCAAAGCGCGTCGCCTTATGCGCCAGGCCGAGAAGTTTGGTCGACCGGTTCTGTGCCTGGTCGATACTTCGGGCGCGTTTTGCGGCATCGGTGCCGAGGAGCGCGGTCAGGGCGAGGCGATTGCCCAGAATCTCGTGGAGATGAGCGGCCTTAAGACGCCGATTGTCTCGGTGGTGACAGGCGAGGGCGGCTCTGGTGGCGCGCTGGCGCTATCCGTGGCCGACCGCATCCTGATGCTCTCGAGCTCGGCCTATTCGGTCGTGAGCCCCGAGGCCTGTGCGTCGATCCTGTGGAAGGATACCGAGCGCGCGAATGAGGCCGCCGAGGCGCTTAAGCTCACAGCCCCCGATCTGTTGGCGCTCGGCATCATCGACGACGTTGTCGACGATAGGGGCCTGTCGCATGAGGAGATCGCCGGCGCCGTCATGTCCTCGGCATTTGCTGCCTTCGATACGCTTGGGCGGCTCGACGACGCGACCCTCACAAACCTCCGCTACGAAAAGTACCGCGCAATCGGTCAGTACCGCACGATGTGACAAAGGGTCAGTCCGCATGTCACATTGAGAAAGGCGTTCCATGTCACAAGTTTCTAACACCTCGTTTACAACGACGGTTTCATCAAACGCCATGGCCGTGGTGGACTATCTGTCCAAAAGCATGATGTCGGCGCTGCCGTTTATTGTCTGCGCGGCGTTGTTCCGCACCGTCGCCGTCATTATGGGCGAAGGCATGCTGGGCCTGTGGTCTGCCGATTCCGAAATCTATCGCCTGTTCTACAGTTGGCTCTATAACGCCGGCTACTACTTTTTGCCCATTTATCTTGGTTGGGCGGCCGCTCGCCAGCTCGGTTGCTCGGAGCAGCTGGGCATGATGCTGGGTGGCGTATTGATTGCGCCCGATTTGCTTAAGCTCGTCGATGCCGCACCGACGACGGGGGCATCGATGACTTCCGTGTATGGCCTGCTTCCCGCGCCGGTCAACGATTACACGACGACCGTTATTCCGGTTCTCATCTCGGTGCCCGTGCTATGGCGAGTGGAGTGTTTCTTTAAGCGCGTTATCCCCCAGGCCGTGGCGTTTTCGTTCGTTCCGTTTGCAACCATGCTCGTCATGGTTCCGGTATCCCTGTGTATCACGGCGCCGGCGGGCAGCTATCTGGGAATGTTGCTGGGCAAGCTTATGTTTATGCTTGGCAATTCCGGTGGCATCGTGTCGCTGCTCACGCTCATGGGGCTTGCCGCGGGCTGGGAGTTCCTTAAGATCGCGGGCGTCAGCAACGTTGTCCTATCGCTCGCCTACGCGCAGTTTATGAGTATGGGAACGGATTCGTGCATCCTGATCGCCGCGACGATGGCAACGTTTGCCGTTTGGGGCATGCCCTTTGGTGCGTCGCTCCGCGTTGCGGATAAGGACGAGAAGGCGCTCATGCTGGGCTATTCAATCTCGGGTGTTCTTGGCGGCGTAAGCGAGCCGGCGCTGTACGGTTGCGGCTTTAAATATGGCAGGTGCCTGACGTGCATGGCCATTGGCGGCGCTGTCGGAGGCCTTGTTGCTGCCGTGGGCCACGTTACGGCCTATACCATCGGCATGACGAATGTCCTCATGGTCATTGGCTTTGCCACAGGTGGTTTTTCGAACCTGCTGTGGTGCTGCTTTGCCGGCGGTGTGGCATTTGCGGTGTCTGCGGCGCTGAGCTACTGCTTTGGCGTGGTGCCGGCGAAGGGGCAGGCGACGGGGGACGGAGCCGATTCGCCCAAAACCTCGAAGAGCGTGGCCGAGGCAAGCGCATAAATCGATTGACAAAGGTGCAGTCCCGCATGTCGCACTCCAAGGCCGTGGCTCGTGTGGGCTGCGGCCTTTTGTATCTTGAGGACAAAGTGGCTACACTACAATCCGTTTGAGCAATAGATATATAGGTAGTACCGTGGGGGCGGATGTAGATGGTCGAGTGGATTGTTAGGCGCGCACAGGGCAATCGTGCGCGTGTGGGCACGTTAGCTGGCATGGTGTGTATTGTCGCCAATGTTGCGCTTTGTGCTGCGAAGGGTGCAATTGGTGTGGTTTCGGGATCGGTTTCGATTGTGGCGGATGCCATGAACAACCTGTCCGATGCCAGCTCGAATATCGTGAGCGTGCTGGGCTTTAAGCTGGCGAGCAAGCCGGCCGACCCCGAGCATCCTTACGGCCACGGTCGCTACGAGTATCTCTCGGGTCTGGTCGTGGCGGCACTCGTGCTGCTGATTGGCGTTGAGCTGGTGAAGTCCTCGGTTGAGCGCGTCATCCACCCCGAACCTGTCGAGTTCTCGCTTGCCCTGGTGGCAGTTCTAGTGCTTTCGATGGTCGTAAAGCTCTGGATGGCGGCCCTCAACCAAAAGCTCGGCGATCGCATTGAGTCCGAGACGCTGCATGCGACCGCGCAAGATTCCAGGAACGATGTCCTTGCCACGGGCGCCGTGCTGGCGTGCGCAATTGTTTCGCAGGTGACGCACATCAATCTTGACGCGTGGGTCGGCCTTGCCGTTGGCGCCTATATTGGCTGGAGCGGCTTTGAGCTTATCCAAGATACGGTGAGCCCGCTTTTGGGCCAGACGCCCGATCCTAAGCTCGTCGAGCATATCCGCAGCAAGATCATGAGCTACCCCGGCGTTTTGGGCGTTCACGATCTGATGGTTCACGACTACGGCCCGGGCAGGAAGTTCGCAAGCGCTCACGCCGAGATGGCAGCCGAGGCCAGCCCGCTGGAAAGTCACGACACGCTCGATAACATCGAGCAGGCGTTTAGGGACGAAGACGGCATGATTGTCACGCTCCATTACGACCCCATCGTGACCGACGATCCCAAGGTGGCGAGCATGCGTTTACGCATTAACGCCATGGCCCAACAGATCGATAGCCGCCTTTCGATTCACGACCTGCGCTGTGTGCCGGGTCCTACGCACACCAACGTGATCTTTGACTGTGTGCGTCCCTCGGATCTGCAGATGAGTGCCGAAGACTTAAAGCACGCGCTGGCGAAACGTGTCGAATCCGAATATCCCAAGTCGATTGCCAAGATCACGATCGACGAAGACTATGTAGGCCATACCCACGAGTAGAGCCGCGCCGATAAAGCTAGTTATATAGAAGGGGAGAGCATGAAGCGTCTATATCTACTCCGCCACGGCCAGACAGAATTCAACGTTAAAAAGCTCGTCCAGGGTCGCTGCGATTCACCGCTCACCGATCTGGGCCGTCATCAGGCACAGACAGCAGCCGCATGGCTAAAGGCCCACGGCGTTGTCCCCGACAAAGTAGTCTCGTCGCCTTTGGGTCGAGCCATGGACACAGCTCAGCTCGTCGCAACCGAACTCCTCGGCGCAGACGCAGCAGCCGAGCCCTGCAAAGGCATCATCGAGCGCTGCTACGGCACCTTCGAGGAAGGCCCGCACGACGCGCTGCCCACCGACGTCTGGGATCCGGGCGAGGACCTGGTCCCCTTCGGAGGAGAAGGAAGCCGCGCGCTGCAAGAGCGCATGGTAGACACCCTCACCAATCTCATGGGCGCCGAGGGCATAGAAACCCTCCTAGCAGTAAGCCACGGCAGCGCCAGTCGCCAATTCATCAAGGCTGCAGCCCCAGAGGGCTTCGAGCTCCCAGCAAAACTCCCCAACTGCGCCATCATGGTCTTCGATTTTGACGATACGCGTGAAGAGGACGATACGCCCCAATGCAAGTTCACCTTGCAACAAATTGTGGATCCCCAACAAAGTAATTAGCTGAGCGAGCAGAGTTAAGCAGACATCAACGTGTCGTCTCCCGAGCTTGGCAGAGGGGCGGCGAAATATATTAAGTTTGTCGCGAGTTCCGCACGCAAAGGAAAGCACTTAATGTGCTTTCCGTCTTGCGCAGGACTGTAGAGCAGCAAACTTAATATATTTCGCCGCCCCTCTGCCAAGCCCAGGCGACTCCACGCACTTTACCTGCGTAAACAATGTGAGTGAAATATGAATCTCGATGGATACGCCCGCAGCCGTGTATACTAAACAGCTGTGTGAAACCAGGGGAGTATTCTGGCTGGACAAAATGCCTGCTTAATAGGGTTGTCAGGTAGTCCGGACGCAATACAAGGCTGGGGAGCACGTCGTATAAGTAGTGGTCCTCTAGGGGCGTACGCTCGGTGGTGTACGCATTGTCCCAAGACCACGCGAGAGTTGGGATCATATCTTGATCAGCATGATTCTCGGCCGCAAGATTGGCATGACCCAGGTTTGGGACGAGGACGACAACGTCGTTCCCGTCACGGTCATCCAGGCTGGCCCCTGCGCTGTCTCGCAGGTTAAAACTCAGGCAACCGACGGCTATGACGCCGTCCAGATCGGTTTCGGCGACATCAAGGCCAAGAACGTGAACAAGCCCATGGCTGGTCACTTCGCCAAGGCTGGCGTCGAGCCTGTCCGCTTCCTTCGTGAGGTCCGCGTCGAGAACGGCGAGGAGCACAAGGTCGGCGAGGTCGTCACCGTCGCTGATTTCGCTGATGTCGAGAAGGTCGACGTCATCGGTACCTCCAAGGGTAAGGGCTTCCAGGGTCGCATCAAGCGCTGGGGTCAGCGCCGCGGTCCTATGACGCATGGTTCTCACTTCCAGCGTCACCCCGGTTCTATCGGTCAGTGCGCCTATCCTGCGCGCGTCCTCAAGGGCGTCAAGATGGCCGGTCACATGGGTAACGAGCGCGTTACCGTCAAGAACCTTTCCGTTGTCCGCATCGATGCCGAGCAGAACCTCATCTTGGTCAAGGGCGCTGTCCCGGGTGCCAAGAATGGTCTCGTCGCCATCCGTATGGCCTAAGGGCCCAGCCCATTTAGCCCAGCGTCATACCAAGGAGAACACTTAAATGGCAAAGTTTGAAGTAAAGAACAGCGAGGGCAAGAAGGTCGCCGAGGCCGAGCTCGCCGCTGAGGTGTACGGCATCGAGCCGAACATCCACGTTATGCACCACATCGTCAAGTGCCAGATGGCCTCTTGGCGTCAGGGCACCCAGTCCGCTAAGGGCCGCTCTGAGGTTTCCGGTGGCGGCAAGAAGCCTTGGCGTCAGAAGGGCACCGGCCGTGCCCGCCAGGGTTCCATCCGTGCTGCCCAGTGGCGTCACGGTGGCGTTGTCTTCGCCCCCAAGCCCCGTTCCTACGCTAAGCGTATGAACAACAAGGAGGTCAAGCTGGCTATGCGCTCCGCGCTGTCCGCCAAGCTGGCCGATGGCGAGCTCGTGCTCGTCGACGACTACGGCTTCGAGAAGCCTTCCACCAAGGCTGCCGTCGCCATGCTCAAGGCTCTCGGCCTTGAGGGCAAGCGTCTGACCATCATCGTTCGCGATGAGGACGTCAACGCCTACCTGTCGTTCCGCAACATTCCCAAGACGTTCATCATCACCGCTGACGAGGCCAACACCTACGATCTCGTCAACAACAACGCCGTGCTGATGCCCGCCGACATCGCCGCTCACTTCGGGGAGGTGCTTGCATAAATGACCGCCCACGAGATCATCATCCGTCCGATCGTGTCCGAGCGTTCCTTCTCCGGCATGGAGCTGAACAAGTACACGTTCGAGGTCGCCAAGGATGCTAACAAGTATCAGATCAAGGACGCTGTCGAGGAGATCTTCGGCGTCAAGGTCGTTCGCGTGAACACCCTGACGGTCAAGCCCAAGACCAAGCGCGTGCGCTATGTCGCCGGCAAGACCCGTTCTTGGAAGAAGGCCATCGTCACGCTGGCCGAGGGCGACACCATCGAGGTCTTTGGCAACCAGGCCTAAGACTCGCTGCTGTTGAGTGAGCTCATGCCTCCCAAAAAGGGGAGGCGAGAGCTCAAGGTTTTGGGCGTATAAAATGGACACGCCCGGAACCGTGTATACGTCCGGTGTCATCGCACCCGAGGCAGAACCTCGAATCCCTGTCTGCGATGGCTAACGGATTCCTATTGAAAGGGATTGTAATGGCTGTAAAGCACCTTAAGCCGACCTCCGCTGGTAGGCGTTGGCAGACGATCTCCGACTTCTCCGAGATCACCTGCACCAAGCCCGAGAAGTCTCTTCTCGAGCCCCTGCCCAAGAAGGCCGGTCGTAACAACAACGGCCGCATCACCACCCGCCACCAGGGCGGCGGCGTGAAGCGTCGTTACCGCGTGATCGACTTCAAGCGCAACAAGGACGGCGTGCCCGCCAAGGTTGCCACGATCGAGTACGATCCGAACCGTTCCGCTCGCATCGCTCTGCTGCACTACGCTGACGGTGAGAAGCGCTACATCCTGGCCCCCAAGGGCCTCGAGGTCGGTCAGACCATCATGTCCGGTTCTGACGCCGACATCAAGCCGGGCAACGCTCTGCCCCTCGCCGACATCCCCGTCGGTACGCTCATCCACGCCGTCGAGTTCCAGCCGGGCAAGGGCGCTGCTATCGCCCGTTCCGCCGGTAACTCCTGCCAGCTGATGGGTAAGGAGGGCAAGTACGCTATCGTCCGTATGCCTTCCTCCGAGATGCGCCGCATCCTCGTTACCTGCCGCGCCACCGTCGGTGAGGTCGGCAACGCCGATCACTCCAACATCGTCATCGGCAAGGCCGGCCGTAAGCGTCACATGAACGTGCGCCCGACCGTCCGCGGTACCGTCATGAACCCTGTCGACCACCCGCACGGCGGTGGCGAGGGCAAGAACCACACCTCTGGTCGTCCCTCCGTTACCCCCTGGGGTAAGCCGACGAAGGGCCTTCGTACGCGCAAGAAGAAGAAGGTCTCGAACCAGCACATCATTCGTCGCCGTAAGAAGTAATTTCGGATACCGAGTTTTAGGAGAAAGCACTTATGAGCAGAAGTCTCAAAAAGGGCCCGTTCGTGGAGACTCGCCTTCTCTCGCGTATCACCGCGATGAACGAGGCTGGCAAGAAGGACGTCGTGAAGACCTGGTCCCGCGCGTCCACCATCTTCCCCGAGATGGTTGGTCACACCATCGCCGTCCACGACGGCCGCAAGCATGTGCCCGTGTATGTTACCGAGTCCATGGTTGGTCACAAGCTCGGCGAGTTCGCGCCGACTCGTACGTTCCGTGGCCACAAGGCCAAATAGGGGGTTAACCGTAAATGGCAACTAAGTCTATTGAAACTGAGGCCACCGAGGTTCGCGCCGTCGCTAAGTACGTGCGTGTTTCCCCCAGCAAGGCCCGCCTGGTGGTCGATCTGATCCGCCGCAAGCCTGTCGCTCAGGCCTTCGACATCCTCCACTTCTGCGACCGCGCCGTCGCCGTGGATGTCGAGAAGGTTCTCCGTTCCGCCGTTGCGAACGCCGAGAACAACAACGGTCTGCGTGCCGACAACCTGGTTATCGCCGCTGCCTATGTTGACGAGGGTCCGACGCTTAAGCGCATCCGTCCCCGCGCCAAGGGTTCCGCTTCTCGCATTCTGAAGCGTACTTCCCACATCACCGTCGTCGTTGCTCCTCGAAAGGAGGCGTAAAGCTGTATGGGTCAGAAAGTCTACCCCACCGGCTTCCGTCTTGGCATTACCGAGAACTGGCGCTCCCGCTGGTTCGCAGAGAAGGATTACGCTAAGACCCTCGGTAACGATCTCGAGATCCGCAAGTACCTCGAGAAGCGTCTTTCCCGCGCAGCTGTCTCCCGCGTCGAGATCGAGCGCGCTGGCGACAAGGTGAAGGTCATCATCCTCACCGCTCGCCCCGGCGTTGTCATCGGTAAGAAGGGTGCCGAGATCGATACCCTCCGCACCGAGCTCGAGAAGGTCGCTGGCGTCTCCAAGGGCCAGCTCTCCGTCGACGTTGTCGAGATCAAGCGCCCCGAGCTCGACGCCAACCTCGTTGCTCAGTCTATCGCCGAGCAGCTTGAGGGCCGCGTTGCCTTCCGTCGCGCTATGCGCAAGGCTGTCCAGTCCGCCCGCAAGGCCGGCGCTAAGGGCATCCGTATCCAGTGCTCCGGTCGTCTCGGCGGCGCCGAGATGGGCCGTCGTGAGTGGTACCGCGAGGGTCGCGTGCCTCTGCACACCCTCCGTGCCAAGATCGACTACGGCACGGCTGTCGCCAGCACCACCATGGGCGCTTGCGGCGTGAAGGTCTGGATCTACCTGGGCGAGAAGCTCCCGGGCCAGCCTGTTCCCAACCCTGCACTCGAGGGCTCTTCCCGTCCTCGTCGTCGTAACTCCGAGAGGAGGGGTCAGTAGTGCTTGCCCCTAAGCGTATTCTTCACCGCAAGGTGCAGCGTGGCTCCATGAAGGGCCAGGCCAAGGGTAATACCGAGCTGCATTTCGGCGAGTTTGGTATCCAGGCTCTCGAGGCCCATTGGATCACCAACCGTCAGATCGAGGCCGCTCGTATTGCCATGACCCGCTACATGAAGCGTGGCGGTCGTGTCTACATCACGATCTTCCCCGATAAGCCCATCACCAAGAAGCCTGCCGAGACTCGCATGGGTTCTGGTAAGGGTAACCCCGAGGAGTGGGTGGCCGTCGTCAAGCCCGGCCGCATCATGTTCGAGGTCAAGGGCGTGCCCGAGGAGGTCGCTCGCGAGGCTCTGCGTCTTGCACAGCACAAGCTTCCCATCAAGACCAAGATTGTTGCTGCTAAGAACGCTGAGCAGCGCATCGAGAAGGAGATGGCTGAGGAGGCCGCTCTCGAGGCCAAGTGGGCTGCTGAGGACGCCGCCGCCGCCAAGGAGGAGAACTAATGAAGCCCGCAGAGATTCGTGAGCTCTCGGACGCTCAGCTTGTTGAGAAGCTGAAGGAAATGCGCGCCGAGCTCTTTAACCTTCGTTTCCAGATGGCCACCAGCCAGCTGGACAACACCGCTCGCGTCAACACCGTGAAGAAGGACATCGCTCGCGTCCTCACGGAGCAGCGCGCCCGCGAGATCGCAGCGGAGAAGTCCGCTGTCGCCGAGTAGGACCTAAGGAGAGAACATGACTGATTCGCGTAACTCGCGTAAGGTCCGTACGGGTGTCGTTACCTCCGTCTCCGGTGCCAAGACCATTGTCGTCACCATCACCGAGCGCAAGCGTCACCCCAAGTACGGCAAGATGATGACCAGCTCCAAGAAGCTGCACGCTCACGACGAGGAGTGCACGGCTGGCGTGGGCGATACCGTCCGCGTTATGGAGACCCGTCCTATGTCCAAGATGAAGCGTTGGCGCCTCATCGAGGTCGTCGAGCGCGCTAAATAAGCAGTCGCTCTTACGACTTGTACGTTTCCGAAGATGTGCGTATGCCTGGTTTGCATACCACAGGCCGCCTAAAGGCTGCGCACCTCTCTTCGGTTCTTAGTTCGGAGGAACATCTACCATGATTCAGATGCAAACCATGCTGAACGTCGCCGACAACTCCGGCGCTCGCAAGATTCGCTGCATCAAGGTGCTTGGCGGTTCCAAGCGTCGTTATGCAGGCATCGGCGATGTGTTCATCGGTGCTGTCCAGGAGGCTACCCCTGGCGCCAACGTCAAGAAGAAGGACGTTGTCCGTTGCGTCGTCGTTCGCACCGTTAAGGAGATCCGCCGCAAGGATGGCTCCTACATTCGCTTTGATGAGAACGCCTGCGTTGTCATCAACAACGATGGTTCGCCCGTCGGCACCCGTATCTTCGGGCCTGTCGCTCGCGAGCTTCGTGACAAGAAGTACATGAAGATCGTCTCGCTCGCTCCCGAGACCCTGTAGTTAGGGGAGATATATGTATATCAAGAAGGGCGATAAGGTCCAGGTTCTCTCTGGTAAGGATCGCGGCAAGCAGGGCGTTATCCTGCGCGCTCTCCCCGCCGAGAACAAGGTCGTTGTCGAGGGCGTTTCGGTCGTCAAGAAGGCCGTCAAGCCCAACGCTGCCAACCAGCAGGGCGGCATCGTTTCGCAGGAGGCTCCCATCGACGCCTCCAACGTCAATCTCGTCTGCCCCGAGTGCGGTAAGGTTACCCGCGTCGGTCACGAGAAGGACGGCAAGAACAAGCTGCGCGTCTGCAAGAAGTGCGGCCACGAGTTCTAAGCTGCCCGCAACACCAAGTTGCTAGCAAAGGCCCGGATGCTCCACGGCATCCGGGCCTTTTTCTATCCCCACTCATTGGGGACAGACTTAAATGAGTGGCCGTTGATTGGCAGTCATTGGGGACAGACTTAAATGACTAGTTGATAGGGACGGTCTTTAGATCTGTATATCTGGCCATCTAGGATAGGCTTCAACGAAAGCGGCACCTAGGGACAGTCCTTCGATGTCTGGTGCCCCCAGAGGGGTGAAGTAATACAGCTGGCTCTGTCTTTAGAGCTTTGGTGCTCCGCCCCTATATGTTTCACAAGGATTGTAGCATGCGCATTTACGCGCAGAGTCTTGCGCGATGATGCGCATGGCCGCGCAAATATCTGCTAACTATGGTTAAATAATGACCGACAAGCAAATAAACACGCAAATACGAGCAAATGCGCGCGCATTTGTGCGAATATAGGGCTGTTGGAAATGAAGAACTTCCGATGATTCAGGAGGCACATATGGCAGATTCCAAGCAGGCTCCACTCGACTCCGCGGCAGCCGCAAAGGCAGCGTTCGCTTCGGTCCAGGGCAAGCCGTTCCCTGATGATATCTTTACGGCTCCCGAGCTTCGCTGGGCTGTGATCGGTTGCGGCGTTATCGCCAACCAGATGGCCCAGTCTCTAGCTCTTGCCGGCCGCAAGCTTGCGGGCGTCGCAAACCGTACGCTGTCCAAGGCTCAGGCTTTTGCCGAGCAGTATGGCATCGAGAAGGTCTATGAAACGGTTGAGGACCTCTACGCCGATCCGAACATCGATGCCGTTTATATCACCACGCCGCACAACACGCATATTACCTATCTGCGTGCCGCGCTGGCCGCCGGCAAGCACGTGCTCTGCGAGAAGGCCATTACCCTCAACTCTGCCGAGCTTGACGAGGCCCGCGCCATCGCCGATGAGCACAACGTGGTCCTTATGGACGCCACAACGGTGCTTCACATGCCGCTGTATCAGGAGCTGCGTCGTCGCATGGATGCGGGCGAGTTTGGCCGCATGAACCTTGCTCAGCTCAACTTTGGCAGTTACAAGGAGTACGGCGACCTGACAAACCGCTTCTACAACCGTAGCCTTGCCGGCGGCGCCATGCTCGACATTGGCGTGTATGCCCTGTCCGTCATGCGCCTCTTTATGGCAAGCCAGCCCGCTGAGGTCGTTTCGCTGGGCAACACCTGTGAGACTGGCGTTGACGTCGCAGGCGGCATTGTCTGCCGTAACGCCGAGCAGCAGCTGGGCGTGGTGAGTCTTACGCTTCACTCCAAGCAGCCCAAGCGCTCGGTCATCAGCTTCGACAAATGCTATATCGAGGTCAACGAGTATCCGCGCGCCGACCATGCGACCATCGTGTGGACTGCGGACGGTCACCGTGAGGAGGTCCACGCTGGCACCGAGGCTTACGCTCTGTGCTACGAGATGGCTGACCTCGAGCAGGCCGTCGCCGGCGACGATTCCAAGCGTGAGCTTCTGGATTATGCTTCTGATGTGATGGAGCTCATGACCAAGCTCCGCGCCGATTGGGGAGTCGTCCACCCCGAGGAGGAGTAAGCGATGCTTGCGGAAGATAGGCTCAACACGATTGTGTCGATGGTGCAGCAGGCCGGCTCGGTCACTGTGCCGGAGCTTGCCGAGGCGCTGGGCGTGACACCGTCCACCATTCGCCGTGACTTGCAAACGCTCGACCGCGCACACCGTATCGCCAAGGTACACGGAGGCGCGACGAGTCTGGAGCGCGCGCACGTGACGCGCGACCTGACGATCAGCGAGCGCAGTGATCTTCATAACGATGACAAGGAGCGCATCTGCGCCCGTGCCGCGGCCCTGGTGGAGCCCGATAGCTTTGTGTATATCGATTCGGGCTCCACGACCCTCAAGCTCATCGAGCATCTTCCGCGCCTTGAGGGTGTCACCTATGTGACCGATTCCGTGCTCCATGCTCAGCATCTCGCCCTGCGTGGTATGCGCACCGTGGTGCTAGGCGGCGAGCTCAAGCCCGAGACCGAGGCGCTCGTCGGTCCCGATGCCTTGGCAACCCTGGACCGCTATAACTTCAACTGCGGTTTTTGGGGTTCCAATGGCATCGCCGCCGAGCAAGGTCTCACCACACCGGATATCGAGGAAGCGCAGGTCAAGCGTATCTCGATGCGCCATACCGCCAAACGCTTCGTAATCTCGGACGCCAGTAAATTTGGCATGGTGGCGCCCGTCAAGTTTGCGGACTTCCGCGACGCAACGATTATTACTGCGGGCGAAGTACCCGCCAAGTACCAGTCGATGGACAACGTCATCACGGTCTAGCGACGGGACAAGGCCAAAACCACCACAAAGGTGCCTGTCCCCATTGTGGTGGTTTAGGGTTCCCAGGGGCAGGGGGCTTCGATGTAGATGTGCTCGCCGGTTACGGGATGCGTAAAGGACACGCTGTGGGCATGGAGCATGAGGCCGCAGGGGCGCGGCGTGCCATAGAGCTCGTCGCCTACCAGGGGATGACGCTCGCTTGCCAGATGCACACGGATCTGATGCTTGCGGCCGGTGAGCAGCTCGACATCGATATATGAGCGCGTGGGCAGGCCACGACGGCTCTTAAGACGCTTGAGCACCTTCACGCGCGTTTGAGACGGCTTGCCGCTGGCGCCGACGCGCATCTTTCGGCTGTCGTGACGGTCGCGGGCGATGGGCTTGTCGATGAGCTTTTCGTTCCAGTCGATCTTGCCCTCGGCGAGCGCCAGGTAGTGCTTTTCGAAAGCGTGGTCGATGACCATCTGGTCAAAGGCGGGCTGCGTCTGCTTGTCGAGCGAAAACAGCACCACGCCGGTGGTGTCACGGTCCAAGCGGTTGAGCGGCTGCATGTCGGTCGCGGCAAAGCCGTCGCCCATCGCCAGCAGCAGGTCGCTGGCGTAGTCGGTGAGCGTGCGCTCTCCGGTGCCGTCGCCGTGGACGATCATGCCGGCGGGCTTGTCGATGGCCATGAGCCAGGCGTCGCAGTAGAGGACTTGAGGTTCTTCGTTCACGTGTTAGCCTTTCGGTTAGCTGATTCCCACAAACATGCAGCCCGAGGTCGCCCCGCGTAGGCGGGCGGCGGGCTTGTGGCCGGCCTGCGCTGCTTCGACGGCACGACGGGCGCGGGCGACGGCACGGCCCACCTCATCCGTCTCGAGCAGCGTTCCGTCCACCATGAGACGACGCACGCCGGCATCGAGCAGCTGAGGAACCTGAGGCGTGAGGTCGATGGGGTAGGCGTCGTACAGGCGAGAGCGGCCGTGGATGTCGGTGCGGACGGGCATGACCTTTCCGTCGATATTCTTGAGTGACAGCTTGCGGGCACGCAGGCGGCAGTTGGCACAATCGTGGATGCAGCCGTTGGCAACCTGCAGAATGCAATGCTCGCTTGTCATAACGCGCGGGCGGCCAAAGACGGTGATGCCCAGAGCCGCGGGCGCGGCGGCGCCGAGCGAGACAATCTCGTCGAGCGTGATCTCGGGCGAGAGCCAAAACGCACCGGCTCCACGCTCGGCAAGCGCCTCCATGCAGGGCGTGTTGTGCACCGGCAGGCAAGAGCGAATCTCGGCCGTGGCGCCGGTCTGCGCGGCTACGGCGAGCTCGGAGATATTGCCGACGGCGACGGTGGCTCCGGCATTGATCCAGGGGTCAACGCGCTCGTGGTCAACAGCACGGCAGACCTCGTCGAGTACGGGCACGATACCCTGCTCAAATGCATCGGCAGGGGAGAGTCCGACAGCCTCGAGCACGTCGGTGGTCATGTAGAGGCGCGTTGCACCCTCCGCGCGGGCTGCCTCGACGGCCTCGAGCGAGGTGACGGTGGCGCAGATCTGCGGCTCATCGCGGTAATGCTCGGGTATGGCGTGCGTACATTTGTCGAGCCCCGGAATCTCGAGCGTTTTCGCACGCTTCTCATACGGTGCCAGAATGGCCTCCTCCAGCGCCTTGCAGGCGGCAGCGCGCACCTTGTGCACAGCGGAGAACCCCATGCCGCAGCCCTCATCGAGCGTCACATCAAAGCTCGCAGCCTCAAAGGGCGAGGAGCCCATGCGGCCCACATGCTCAACCAGGTCTGCCGCCTCGACGGCGCGGGTCTTGGCGGCCTCGACGGTGAAGCCCGTGGCGGTGGCGATGAGCGCGGGGTCGTCGCAGCAGGTGAGCGTAACGGTAAACGGCTTGCCCAGACGCGCCACGACGGACACATCTACGGCGCGGCGGCGCAGCACATCGCGCTTGAGCGCGGCGCCGGCGGCGTCAATGGCACGCTGACTGCGAATCACGCGGACGCGGCAGCCCTCGGGCATGCTGCGGGGCACGCGGCACTCAATGATGTCACCGGCGGCGGCATCATCGGCGGCGATGGTGGTCAGGAACTGATCAAACTCGTTATCGTGGCGAAGCTCCAGCAGGTCGCCCTTGCCCACGGGCTCAAACAGCTCAATGCGGGCGATGGCGGCGCGGCGACGGCGGTCGTCGGGTTTGAGCCCACGCACGTCGCGGTTGGCCAGACGGCTGCCCAGCACCGTGCCAACGATCTGGCCGCGGTTGTTGGAACGCTCGTAGCTCATCATCTCGTCGCCCGAGGTGCCGTCCTGATAAGCGTGCGTAAAGTCGCGGTTGAAGCAGCGCTTGAGCTGACGCCGGCGGGCGGCTTCCTCGTCCTTGGCAACGGTGGCTCCGGATAGCATGTCGTCAATTTCGTGACGATACACGTCGACGATGGAATACACGTAATCGGGGGCCTTCATGCGGCCCTCGAGCTTGAGCGATGCGGCGCCGGCGTCATACAGACGGCGAACAAGCTGCGAAGTGTTGGTGTCGCGTGGGCACAGCGCGCGCTCGCGACCGGCAGGGGAGAGCACGCGACCGTTCTCGTCGATCAGCTCGTAAGGCAGGCGGCAGGGCTGGGCGCACATGCCACGGTTGGCCGAGCGGCCCGCCATGGCAAAGCTCGAAAGCAGGCACAGGCCCGAGTAGCAAAAGCAGATGGCGCCATGGCTAAAGACCTCAAGGTCCACATCGGGTGCGGCGTCGTGGATGGCAGCGATCTCGTCAATGGAGAGCTCGCGCGAGAGGGTCACGCGGTCGGCGCCCTGCTCGCGGCACCAAAGGGTTCCGCGGTCGTCATGGATGTTCGCCTGGGTTGAGATGTGCGTCTCGATGCCGGGCATCGTGCGCTTGACCTCAAAGAACAGGCCCCAGTCCTGGATGATAAAGGCGTCGGCGCCCAGCGTGGAGCAGCGATGGATGAGTTGCAGCGCTTCGCCCATCTCGGACTGCTTGATGACGATGTTGACCGTGACGTAGACGCGCGACCCGGCTAGATGTGCGGCGCGGCAGGCTTGCTCAAAGGCCTCGTCGGTAAAGTTGGTGGCCTTGCGGCGGGCGTTGAAGCTGCCCATGCCGCAATAGATGGCGTCTGCCCCGGCGGCGAGTGCGGCGGCAAAGGGCTCGGGTCCTCCGGCGGGCGCCAAAAGCTCGGGTCTGCGGTTGGTGGTTCGACTGGCGGTTGCGGTCATATCCTGCCTTTCAAAATGCTCAGATACTCAAAAGTATAGTGGCGTCGCTGCGGTGGGCGACGCCCGCAGCCTAAGCAGGACAAAGTCTTCAGCAGCTTGGACTGGCTGCTCCACATGAGAACCGTTCAGCGGTTCGGAGAAACCGTTGGGCGATAAAATATTCTCGCAAGCTGATAATATTCTTGCATCGCACGGAAACCTTGAGTACTATCCCAATCAAGCGCGGTGTTCAGACCGAATTGTGCCTCCCGGTGCGAACGCCGCGCTCACGCTCTCTATCTGATCGTAAGGAGAAAAACATGAGCAAGACCGTCGTGTCTTCCGATAACGCACCGGCCGCCATCGGCCCGTATTCCCCCGGTATCCAGGCCGGCAACATGGTGTTCCTGTCCGGCCAGCTGGGCATCGACCCCGCGACCGGCAAGATGCCCGAGGGCGTCGAGGCCCAGGCCAAGCAGTCCCTCGCCAATGTCGAGGCCCTGCTGACCGCTGCCGGCGCCACCTTTGCCGATGTCGTCAAGACCACGGTCTACCTGGCCGACATCGCCGACTTCGCCGCCGTGAACGAGATCTACGCCTCCAAGTTCGAGGCCCCGTTTCCCGCGCGCAGCGCCTTCCAGGTTGCCGCCCTTCCGGCTGGCGGTCTGGTCGAGATCGAGGTCGTCGCCGCCCTCTAAGGTGTTGGCAACAACTAAACATGACATGCAAAAAGACCCTGCAGCGCGTG
>DXLQ01000050.1:0-12694 GCA_019414685.1 Collinsella sp.
ACACCGAAGCACTTGAAGTCGTGACGGCGGACGAAGCCCATGAGCCACTTGATGGCGATGAGCGAAACCACAAAGGCCACAACGCAGCCCACGCCCAGGATAGCGACCTCGTTGGCACCGAACGTGCCGCCCTTGATGAAATACTTGACCAGCTTGAGCGCACTCGCGCCAAACATGACGGGAATGGCCAAGAAGAACGTAAACTTGGACGCCACCGAACGCGTGCAGCCCAAAAGCAGGCCGCCGATGATGGTAGAACCGGAGCGAGACGTACCAGGCACCAGCGAAAGCACCTGGAAGCAGCCGATACCCAGCGCAGTCTTCCAGCTCAGGTCCTCGAGTGTGGCGATGGAGCCAAAGTCCAGATTCTCGTCATCGTCCTCATCCTCAGCGGTAGCCGCGGCAGGCGCCGCAAAGTGCGCACCGGCGGGACGTCCGCCCGACACCACAGCACGCGAACCAAACGAACCGGCAACGGCCATTTCCTCGCGCTTGTTCGCGCGCCAGTTCTCGATCACGATAAACAGCACGCCGTACACAATGAGCGCCAGCGCCACGACGGGAGCATTGTAGAAATGCTCCTCCATCCAGTCGTTAAGCGGCAGACCGATCGCCGCGGCGGGAATGCAGCCGAGCACAATCTTGCCCCACAGCACCCAGGTGTCGCGACGGCCCTCCTTGCCCTTGCTGGGCGAGAACGGATTGAGCTCATGGAAGAACAGCACACAGACGGCCAGAATGGCGCCGAGCTGAATCACGACCAGGAACATATTCCAGAACGTCTCGCTCACGTTCATCTTGACGAACTCGTCCACCAAGATCATGTGACCGGTCGACGAAACAGGCAGCCATTCGGTGATGCCCTCGACCAGGCCCATGAAGGCAGATTTTAGAAGCTCGATAATATCCAAAGGGACCCCCTCGTTAGACACCCGCCGATATTGTTCTGCGGACGGTGCGGGCGATGTCCCATTATCAACCGTTCGGGCGCGTCTACGCCTACCCTTACCAAAAAACTCGCCCGTTCACAGAATTGCGAGCGGTCAAACCCAAATCCTTGGGTATAACTGCAACAAGATAAAGTGTCCGGCGGCCAACGCGCCCGCGCCCGCCCGATGCACGAGCCCCGCGCCCGTGCGATAGACCAAGGAGGAAACCATGAACGAGGGCTACACCAAGGTATTTGTTTCACTCGACGGTACTGAGCAGCAGGATTTTGTGCTCGCACGCGCCATCAAGGTCGCCGCGAACAACGGCGCCAAGCTAATCATCGGCCACGTTATCGATTCCACGGCGCTCGAGAGCGCCGGTTCCTATCCGGTCGATCTGGTCAACGGCCTAGAGGAGGCATTTAAGAACTCCATCGCCAAGCAGCTCGAAGAGGCCAAGGCCAATCCCGATATTCCCGAGGTCGAGGTCATGATTCGCGCCGGCCGTATTCGCGAGACGCTCAAGGACGAGATGCTCGACGTGGTTAAGCCCGACCTGGTGCTCTGCGGCGCCCGCGGCCTGTCCTCGATCAAGTATGCGCTGCTGGGTTCGATTTCGACGTTCCTGCTGCGCAACACGGACTGCGACATCTTGGTCGTGAAGTAGCGTTGCTCCCACCGGCCGCGGGGCCTGCGGGGTTTCCACGGGCACGTCCTCGCCGCGTTGCGGCTGCGGGATGTGCCCTTAGGAAACCCCTCCCGGCCCCGCGGCCTTCGCAGCCTTGCTTCAACGAGTTGTCTGATGGAAAAATGGCGTGCCGCCCCGTTTGGGGCGGCACGTTTTGTTTGGGGCGACACGTTTTTGTTATGGGGGATTCATTTGAGCCCCCATAGTTGTGTTCACGTTCGGGAACATAGCGCCAATTGCCTTAGCTATGTTCACGTTCGGGAACATTGCCGTCCGCACCGCAAGACGGCCCGACTACTCGAAATATTGGAACTTGTTGGTTGAGAAGGCGAATGTTACGACGAAGCCTTCGCCCGGCTCCGATGCCGCGGTGACGTCGATGCCCATCTTGGAGCACAGGCGCGCCACCAGATAGAGACCGATGCCCGTTGCGCGCTTGGTGGTGCGGCCGTTGTCGCCGGTAAAGCCCTTCTCGAACACGCGCGGCAGGTCTGCCGCACACACGCCGCAGCCGTTGTCCGCGACGGTAAGCTCGATGCGCTCGCTTGCCAGACCCTCGTCCAGCAACGCACCCGAAAACACGATCTTTGCGCCGTCCTCACGCGCATATTTAATGCTGTTCTGAATGAGCTGGCCCAGAATAAACTCGAGCCACTTCTCGTCGGTAAAGACCTCGAAGTCGAGGTTCTCGCACACCGGGGCCACATGCGCCGCAATGAGCTCGCGCGCGTTGGCTTTAATCGCGCCCGTCACCAAGGTCTTGAGATCCCAGCGGCGAATCAGGTAGTCGCGCTCCACGACTTCCGAGCGCGCGTAGTACAGCGCCTGGTCGATATAGCGCTCCACGCGGGCAAGTTCGCGTGCCAGGTCGTCCACGCGCGACAGGTCGTCTTCGCTGCTGTCCAGGTTTTCCAAAATCAGGTGAGCCGCCGCCAGGGGCAGCTTGGCCTCGTGGACCCAGCTCTCGATATAGTCGCGATAGTCATCGGTCTGACGCCTGCCTTCGGCAACCTCGTCGCAGGCGGCTTTGCCCACCCGGCGCAAGACCTCGTATTCGAGCTCGCCCTCGGCATAGGTCGGGCATTGCACCATCTCCTGCACCCATGCGGGACTCTCGAGCTCCTCTGCCGCGCGCTCCAACTGACGCAGAAAACGGCGACGGCGAGCGTACTCGATCACGATGCCGAGCATACCAAAGATAAAGGACACGCCAACCGCCACGACCACGATAGAAACGGGTGCACCGGCGACCGTCAGCACAAAGCAGCTCAGCAGCACGCCGCACGTCCACACGGCAACGGGAAGCAGCGCGTCTTTAAAGAACTTGGCAAACGACATAGCCGGCCCCTAGACCGAATAGCCTTGGCCGCGGTGCGTCGTCAAATACCCCTTGATGCCGATTTTTTCGAGCGTGGTGCGCAGGCGGTTGATGTTGACGGTGAGCGTATTGTCGTCCACGAAGGCGTCGGAGTCCCACAGGTCCTGCATGATGGCCGAGCGCGAGACGATCTTGCCCGCACGGCTCAGAAGCAGCGAGAGAATACGCAGCTCGTTTTTGGTGAGCTCGGTACTGGTACCGGTCTGCATGTTGGTGACCATGGAGCGAGCGAGATCGAGCTCCAGGCCCTTGTGGACAAGCGTGCTGCGCTCGCCCGCCGCCGCGGTGCGACGCAGCAAGGCATTGATGCGCGCCACGAGCACACGGGCGCTATAGGGCTTGGGAACAAAGTCGTCCGCGCCGAGCGTCATGGCCATGACCTCGTCGATCTCGGTCGTGCGCGACGTGAGGACGATGATGGGAACCTCGGATTCGCGGCGAACCTCGTGGCAGATATGCTGGCCGTCCTTGACGGGAAGCGTGAGGTCGAGCAGCACCAGGTCGGGCGCGGTGGCGAGAATATCGCGCGAGACATGCTCAAACGATTCGCAGGC
The DNA here is from genome assembly GCA_019414685.1 of Collinsella sp. Classification (GTDB taxonomy): domain Bacteria; phylum Actinomycetota; class Coriobacteriia; order Coriobacteriales; family Coriobacteriaceae; genus Collinsella. Next base: position 3,550 of record DXLQ01000050.1, read on the forward strand.
CTCGATTTCAAACCCGGCGCGGGCAAGGATGTCGATAAGTTCACGACGAATGGGCTCGTCGTCCTCAACGACATAGATCAGCGCCATGTGTCCTCCCATTTCGCGTAACTTGCACCTTTCACACCATTATGCCCACAGCGTCGCAGCGATACGACCCCGTGGGCACCTAATGTGACAAAAGCGTTCGGTAGTCTTGAGAGAAAATAGGGGCCGACCGGTCCTAAACCGATCGGCCCCATCACTTCGACCACGAGTCTCTACTCGAGCGTACGCATGTACGCGGAGATGGCATCCAGGCCCTTCTGCAGGTCGTCGGTGTTATCGGAGTATGCATAGCCGATGCGCATGCTCTTGGGCTCCTCGAAGCAATCGCCCGGAGTGACGAGCGCGCCGGACTTCTTAATCATGTCGATGCAGAACGTCCTGGAATCGATGTCGTAGTCGTAATACACGAGCGCGGTGGTACCCGCCTCGGGCTTGACGAACGACAGGTGCGGCTCGCTCTCGACCCACTTCTCCAGAACAGCAAGGTTCTGACGGACGATGCGACGGCTGCGCTCAAGGATCACGGAAGCGTTGCCCAGAATCAGCTCCGCCACCGTCTCGCTGAATATGCCAGCGGAAATCAGGTTGTAGTCACGATGCGAGAGCAGCGCGCGACGGAGCTCCGGGCTCTTGGTGACCGCCCAGCCCAGACGCAGGCCGGCGAACGACCAGACCTTGGACATGGATGCGGTGACGATGGCCTTGTCGTACAGGTCGATCACGGACTCGGAGTACTCATCCGTCTGAGTAAGCAGACGGTAGACCTCGTCGCAGAGCACCCACGCGTCGTGTTTGCGTGCGACCTCGACAATCGCCTTGAGCGTATCGGTGTCGAGCAGGGCGCCCGTGGGGTTGTCCGGGTTATTGATGCAGATGAGCTTGGTATCGTCGGTCACCAGAGCATCGAGCGCGTCGACGTCGACGTGGTAGCCGTTCTTGCGATCGAGCTGAAGGATATCGACCTTCGCGCCGCACATCTCGGGAATCGAGTAAAGCTGCTGGTAGGTGGGCTTGACGGAGACTACGTGATCGCCCGGTTCGACGAGCGTGGAAATAACCAGGGAGTTGGCACCGGTCGCGCCGTGCGTGGGCACAATATGCCCGGGCTCGACCGTCTTATAGAGACGCGCGACCCCCTCGAGGAAGCCGGGCTGCCCCTCGATGTCTCCGTAGGTGAATCGGCGCGAGCACAGGCTATCGAGCCACGCCTTCTTGTCGGTGTTCGTAAGCTCGAACAGCTGGTCGAGCGTGAGGGAGTAGACGCACGTCTCCGCAACGTTGTGGGTGCACTTGGTCTCCCACTCGTTCATCCACTGCTCGACGGCGAAATCCTTGATCTGCATTGTCGTTTCCTTTCCTTGACTTTCTTACAGTTCCACCACGGTGCCCAGCCCCGCCTCAATGGCGCGGTCGTAGGCGATTTTCGATGCCGAAAGGTCCTGAACGGCGATGCCCGACGTATCGAACACCGTCACCTGCTCGTCATCCGAACGCCCCGTAGCCATGCCGGCGATGACTTCGCCGAGCTCCGCTCTGATGTCCTCGGGCGTGATGACACCCTCGGCAACCGGAATCTCCAGCTCACCGGACGCGACGGATTGCTCGCGATCGTCGACGTAAACAGCGGCACGGGCGACAAGCGCCGAGGCGAGCTCCTGCTTGCCGGGCATGTCGGCACCGACGCAGGAGATATGCGTACCAGGACGCACCCATGCATCGGGGATGATGGGCTTGGTCGCCGGCGTGATTGTCACGATGATGTCGGCCTCCGCCGCGGCACCTTGGCCGTCAGCCGTCGCCTCGATGGAATAGGTGGATGCCTCGCGAGCATGCTCGCAGGCGCCCAAGATATGGGCGACCTCGTCTCGCATGCGCTCGACGCAGGCCTCGGGCGCGGCATCGGAAACCGGCTCCCACACCTTGACCTCGCTCACTTTGGGACAGGCGGCAAGCACGCCCGCCGCCATATAGGTGCTCATATGGCCGGCGCCCGCAACAAGCAGTTTGGATGCATCCGCCCGAGCCAGCCACTTGGCACCGAGCGCAGCGGCGGCACCGGTGCGAAGTCCAGTGACGGCGGAGGCATTGAGCAGCGCCAACGGCTCGCCCGTCGCGTTGTCGCACAGCAGCGTGGTGCCGAAGATCTCGGGCAGCCCCTTTTTGGGATTCTGAGAGAACCAAGCAGTAAGCTTGAGGCCGAAGAGGCCGCTTCCCGCCAACTCGCCCGAGCGGATATCCATATCGGCCACGCCGGGTTCGAATTGCTCATATACCATCGGCCACGCTACACCCTTGCCCGTTGCCTTCTGGCGATATGCCTCCTCCACGGCAGCGATTGCATCCTCAATCGTCAGCACCTTGGAAACTTCCTCGGCCGAAAGCACCACCATCTGCCCCATCATCGCTCCTCTCAGCGAAAGCTTTACGTTGCTTCACTGTACGGTTTAGTTACGATGCCACCAAGGATCATTTCTTGTTGGAATCTACAACGATTCTCAATCTGATTTTTCGTTCTATCAGCATGTATTTGAACTATTTCTCGCATCAACGGCATACTGATGTGCGATTATCCTATTTATACCTGTACTTATTGTAGTAATTTACAAGGTGATGTTGATGCTATACACCATCTCGGACTTCTCACGGGAATATGAGGGGTCGGTCCGTCTAATCGCCGGCAGCGATGGCGTCTCGCGTGCCGTCTCTGGCGTCGGGATCCTCGATTATGAACTTATGCCCGGCCTCAAGAACAAATACCAGCGCGTCAACTTCAGCTCAGACGAGATCATCCTCAGCACTTTCCTCTATGCGAAGGACGACCCGTACCTCATCACTGAAGCCGTGAAATACCTCGTCGCCAAGGGAACGAGCGGTCTCATCATCAAAAACGTCCTGCACATCCCGATTCCCGACCAAGCCATCCGCTACGCCAACGCGCGGCACTACCCGGTCTTTCTCACGACCGACGACTCACTGTTCTTTGACAGCGTCATCTATGAGGTCAAACGGCATATCGAGCAGCTCGCGTCCATCGACTTCGCACAGCGCGAGATCGATGCCCTGAGGACAGACGCATCGCCCGAGTCCATCTGCCGACGCATCCGAAGCCTCAACCCGTCATTTCTGGACGAAGCGGTCGCCCTGTTCGCATCGTTTGCAGAGCCCCTCGACCCGCGTGCGTTTTTGCAAATCGAAAGCCTCTGTGCAAAATCGATCCTCGCCGGATGCCACAACATGCTGGCACCCTATGACGGAGGTTTGTTATTCGTAGCGACAAGTGACTCGGAGCAGACGCTCGATGTGGAGCGAATCGTGCAGGCGCTCACGGAGCTCATCGAGGCTAGCGGTATCGATGGCGGAGCGGAAGGGCTCGGCATCAGCGATATTCTGTTTGGGGACGAGGCGGTGGCGCAGGCGATCTCGCAGGCGATTTACGCACAGCGCCTATCTTGTCAACGAGCCGAGGGTCCCGTCCGCTATACGCAGCTCGGCATCCTGAGAACCGTGATGCCTTTTGCGGAAACCCCGGAGATGCGATCGTTCTCGGAGGCGATTCTCTCGCCGATACGCGAGCACGACAGTGAGCATGGCAGCGAACTGGAATCCACGCTCGCCGCATTCATCGAGAACGACCGACGTATCGAGCAAACCGCCAAGCAGACGAGCCAGCACCCGAACACAATTCGATATCGCCTCGATAAGGTGACAGCTCTCACCGGACTGAGCTACAAATGCGCCCCGGAGATGGAACAGCTGTCGCTCGCCTACGCAATCGAACGCGCTCGCTCGCTTCAGTAAGCCCACCCCGCCTTGAGGTTAGGAGCGGCGGGCGCGGAGCTTTTCGTAGCCTTCGGCGAAGAAGGCGACCGTAGCGGCGTCGGCCTCGGCGGCGTCCGTCTCGGTTGCGGGGACCACACCGTGCTCGTCGCTCACCAGGAACAAGGCGCCCTTGAGCTGTGCGGGAATATCTACGCGCGCGACCGGGATGCCCTTGGTCTGGGCCAGCTGCTCAATGAGCGTCGCCGTGCCGCACAGGCACTCGTCCGCCGGCGCCACAAAGGCAAGCTCGCCGTTGTTGACGGCGGCGAGCAACTCGGGCGCCACGCCGGTCTCGTCGGCCTCGGAGCGGGCCTCGGCGGAACGGGCGCGCAGCGCCTTGGCCGACGTATCGGTTAGCGGCTCGTACTCCCCCACCGTCATGGCGGCGTTGCCGTTGACGTCGATCACTAGCATGAGTACGCCGTCGTGCGCAGTGTAATCGCCCTCGGCAAGCGACCACTCAACGTGTTGTTTGGCCCAGCTGAGCATGTTATGGGTAAGCGGCTCGCCCTGCACCAGGCGCTCGGACAGCGCGCGAATGTGGCGGTTGAGCATGGGCACCTTTTTGTTGGACATACGCCAACGGCAGACAAGTGCGGGCTTGTCGAGCGTAAACTTCTCGACCGCCTCCTGATTGGCGCAAAAGTCCTCGTACGCACGCTGATCCTCGGCATTGCCAAACAGCTCGGCATCATCAATCTGGGGCATGGTCATACCTTTCGTGTTAGTCATTCCGTCCTCTTATACCAAAAAGACGGCCCTCCAAACGGAGCAGCCGTCTTTTGCAGAGATTATTTTGTTTCGGGGCGAAACTTAGTGCCTAAAGTGGCGGGCGCCGGTAAAGACCATAGCAATATTGTGCTCGTTGCAGGCCTGGATGCTTTCGTCGTCGCGCTTGGAGCCGCCGGGCTGGATGATGCAGGTCACGCCGTGTGCAGCAAGCACGTCGACGTTGTCGCGGAACGGGAAGAACGCGTCGCTTGCACAGGCAAAGCCGCCCTTCTCCACGCCCTCGCGCTCGCAGAAGTCCTCAGCACGCTCGCAGGCAAGCAGTGCGGAGTCAACGCGGTTAGGCTGACCCGGGCCCATGCCAATGCCGGCCTTGCCCTTGGAGACCAGGATGGCGTTGGACTTAACGCCCTTGCAGACCTTCCAGGCAAACTCGAGCTCGGCCATCTCGGCGTCGGTGGGCTTGCGGTCGGTGGGGAACGTAAAGGTCGCGGGATCCTCGGTCACGTGGTCGACTTCCTGCACCAGCATGCCGCCGTCGATGGAGCGCAGCTCCACCTGGGCGCCGTGGTCCACGCCGCCGGTGGCCAGCACGCGCAGGTTGGGACGCTTGGCCATGCGCTCGAGCGCCTCGGCAGTGTAGCTCGGGGCGATGATAACCTCGACGAACTGCTTGTTCTGATCGGCAAAGTGCTCGACCAGCTCATAGGGAACCTCGCGGTTGCAGGCGATGATGCCGCCAAAGGCGCTCTTGGGATCGCAGGCGAAGGCGCGGTCGTAGGCAGCCGTGATGTCCTCGGCAACGGCAGAACCGCAGGGGTTCTGGTGCTTGAGGATCACGCAGGCCGGCTCGTCGAACTCGCGGACCAGGTTCCAAGCGGCATCAGCATCCAGATAGTTGTTGTAGCTGAGCGGCTTGCCCTGGATCTGCTCGGAGCCAACGAGCGGGAACTGCGAGCTCGCGGTGTTCTCGCAGCCCTCGGCAAAGCGGTAGACCGTAGCCTTCTGCTGAGGATTCTCGCCATAGCGCAGGTCGTCGACCTTCTCCAGCGAAATCTCGAGCTTGGCAGAAGTGTCCGCCACGTCGCTTGCCTGGGCGGCAAGCCAACGGGAGATAGCCGTGTCGTAGGCGGCGGTGGTCTGGTAGACCTTCACCTGCAGGCGACGACGGGTGGAAAGCGTGGTGCAACCGCCGGTCTCGTGCATCTCGGCCAGGACGGCATCATAGTCGGCAGGGTCGGAAATGACGGTAACGCTCGTGGCGTTCTTGGCGGCAGAGCGCAGCATGGAGGGGCCACCGATGTCGATGTGCTCGATGGCGTCCGCGAAGGTGACCTCGGGGTTGGCGACGGTCTTCTCGAACTCGTACAGGTTGACGACGACCAGGTCGATCAGCTTAATGCCGTGCTGAGCGGCCTCCTGCATGTGCTGCTCGGAATCGCGGCGGGCCAGCAGCGCGCCGTGAACCTTGGGGTGCAGGGTCTTAACGCGGCCGTCCATCATCTCGGGGTAGCCCGTGAACTCCTCGATGGGGGTTACGGGAACGCCCGCGTCCTCGATGGCACGAGCCGTGCCGCCCGTAGAGATGATCTCGACGCCAAAGTCATCGACCAGCGTCCGTGCGAAATCGACGACGCCCGTCTTATCGGTAACCGAGATCAACGCGCGTGCGATCTTCACATCAGATCCCATGCAGTCCTCCTGTCTGGTACGCCGCCGTGCTCTGTGAGTCGGTGATACGTCGATCTGCAGCGCTCGCGCAGCGGCATTGAAAATACTGATTTAATGTAGCGCATCGAGCGCATCGATGCACCCCGCAACGGGCGCATGTGCAGAAAAAGTTTGCGAGCAGAGGGGATGGGCACGGCGCTGGGCACGGTGAGTTCATGGAACACAGGGGCACCATAATTTGATGCCAATGGCGTGGTAGAACTGTGCTCGATATGCATCCGCAAAAGAAAGAGGCACCATGGTCTCGCGGGTTCTCTACCGACCGTTTGATACCGAAGACTTCGACGCCATCGCGCTGATTCTGCAACAGCTTTGGCATAACAATTCGGATAACGATGAGTACAACCGCCTTGAGGCCGCGTGCGACCTCGCCTATTGCCTTTCGTCATCGACGTTTTCGCAGGTTGCGGTGATTGACGGCGAGGCGCGCGGCATTGCACTTGCACGCGCAGGACAGAACTCCGGCGTCACTATCAACGAGCATTGGATGGATACCGAGCGCGCGCTGCTATCGCAGATGCGTGAGCTGGAGCCTGATGCCTGCGCCGAGTATCTCTCGTTTGTGCGCGCAACCATCCGAACCAACAACCGCCTGCTCGAGAGCAGCCCGTTGCCGCACGACAACGAGGTCACGCTGCTTGCCGTGGATCGCGATGTCCATGGCCTGGGCGTTGGCACGGTTCTGCTCGATGCCGCGGTCTCGCACCTGTCCTCGCTTGGAGCGACGAGGGCGCACCTGTACACCGACTCCAACTGCTCGTGGAAGTTCTACGAACTGCACGGCTTTAAGCGCACGGCCACGCACCGCGCCAACCGCGAAGAGCGCCGTCACGCCATGCCGCGCGAAAGCTTCCTCTACGAACTCGATCTAACAGCCTAAACCCGGCAGCCATACCTAGTCATTTAGGGATGTTCCCAGTGATTAGTCGTTGGGGACAGCCTTCGTAGGTAGCGCATAAAAATGGGATGGATCCGTCGGCAGTCGCCGGAGAAGATCCATCCCAAAAATCAGAACTCGCTAGAACGTTCCGCCGCCGCCTCCGCCGACGCCGCCACCACCGCCGCCAGAGAAGCCGCCGCCGCTGCCGCCGCTCGAGCTATCGGAGCTCGAAGCCAGCTCGCGGATGGTCTCGTGATACACATCGTTGAACGAATCGAGCGGAGACTCGTTGCCGTAGTGATGGTAATACCACCAGTAGCAGGGGTAGTTGTCGTAGAAATCGTCGCTGTTGCGCAGGTCCGCAGGCACGGCCTCGGCAAGCTGACGCAGCACTTCTTTCGAAACGCCCAGGGCAACGCCCATCACCAGCAGCTTGTTCCACAGCACCAAATCGCCCGGGACGGCTTCCTTTAGACGAGTGAAGTCCTCGAGCCAATGCTTAAGTGCCTTGCAGCGAGCCGCCACCTCGGCGCCCTCCGGCGTAAAGCGGCGGAACGTAAGGCCCACGCCGATACCCACCAGCACAATCGGCACCGAGATAACCGCGGCGGTAATGTTCGCCTGTGCGCCATCGGTAAAGAAGATGGATCCCACGGGAACAAAGGCAACCAGGATACCAAGAACCAGGCAAAACACCATTGCAACAATGCCGTCAGAGGCAACGTACTCGCTATCGGCCAGCTTGCCCTTAACGGTGTTCTGATAGTCCTCGAGCTTGTCGCCCACGGGTGTAGCGTGCTGTTTGACGTAGTGCTGCAGCTCGTCGAACGTGCGCGAGCGATCGCCGTTCTCGTCAGGCTTAGCACCGGCAAAGAAGACCTTGAGCACCATGTGGTCAATGCCCTTGGCCGACTTCCAGCCCGCATCGCTCACCGTCACGCGATACGTCTGCTCTTCTTTTTCACGCCCCAACAGACCCTTCTTGGCCTTGGTCACGGTCGCCTGCTCCAGCTTGATCACACGGTCGTCAGTGAGCTTCATGAGCGTGGCGATATATGCCTGATCGGGCACCTCGTTCCAGCTCATAAGGGCCGAAAGCACGGCGGGATGGTCGGCCGAGGGCACATCGCGGAAATATTCGTCCTGGAAAAACGGCTTGGGCTTGCGCTTGCGCAGCTTAAGCATAACGATTGTGCCGGTAAAGGCCACCGCCGCAACAACACTTAGCACGGCAAGTGCATTGGCAATCATGCGAGCGTGAGCGCGGCGGGCGTTAGCTTCGTCGGCCCATTCCTTCTCTTCGCTCAGGATCGTTGACATGCGCTCTTCGCCCGAGGCGGCAAGCTGCGGCACCCAGTCGCTGGGGAAGGCGATGCGTGCCTCGGCGAATTCGCCCTGATGCACGCAGGGAATGGTATAGGTGACCATGGGCTCGTCCTCATCGAGCGACACGTCGCCCGTCAGCGGACCATGGCCCCATGCGCGGAAGTTATCGCCCTTGACGGCCGCCGTCCCGGCAGCGGCATTCGCGAAGCACACTTCCATCTCGACGTCATCGGAATCCGCAGACCAGCCGTCACCTACGAACTTCCAGTAGAGCTCGGCGGTATCGGCCCAGTTCATAACCGCACCGGTCATGGTGTAGCTCACGTAGTAGATTGCGCTGTCGCCGCTCTCGTGGGGGCTGAACACCTTAATCCTTACGCCGTCACCGGCCTGCTCGACCGTGTAGACGCCAGAATCGCCCTTGTTCGCGCTATCGACTTTGTTAAACGCGGTGTCCTCTTCCTCGACACTCAGCACGTCAACGTCCGCCGTGCCGCCCTGCTGGTTGGTGCCCGTATTGATCTCCCAAAACACGCCGTTGATGTCGTCGTCGAAATCAAACTGGCGTCCCTCGACAACGGTCAGCGATCCATCGGCCTCGACCGTGGCACTGAT
>DXLQ01000051.1:0-12659 GCA_019414685.1 Collinsella sp.
ACCGGATCGATAATCTCGGATTGAACAACGGCCGTCATCTTTTCCTGCGTCTCGCGGAACTGACGGATGGCACGGCCGATTGTGCGGCCCATCTGCGGGAGCTTATCCGGGCCAAACAGCAAAAAGCCGAAGACCACGATGATTGCCAGCTCACCCTCTCCAATACCAAACACACATACCTCCAAGGCTCGATGTGAGTCGAGCCCGCACCGCGCCATTCGGCCGGAACTCGTCTATTCATTCGGTCAAGTATAGCGCCCGGACGCCAAAACGTCCGAGCGCATCACAAACATATGCCAAACGGCACGCCCTTTTTGGGGGCAAAGATTATGCCGCCGTGATCGAAATCTCCTGGTCGACGCCCAGCAGCTGAACCACGCGCATCACCTGGGGCTGCACATTAGTGCAGCTAAAGCGCTTACCGTGGTCGACCGCGTGGTGCGCGGCGCCCACGAGCACGCCAATGCCCGTCGAATCGATGTAGCTCACCTGGGCAAAATCGAGCTCAACGGCCTCAGTGGGCTGCTCGAGCGCCAGGTCAATGGCATTGCGCAGGCTATCGGCGTTAGAGATATCGATCTCGCCGGTCACCTTAATGGTGTAGATCTCCGGTGTGGGGTTGGTGGAAATACCCAAATCCATGTATACGCTCCTTTACGTATCGAAAGTGCGGATAGTACTGGGCGCGGACTTGCGGGGCCCTAGGCGTTAGGCGCGCTCGGCACGAGCAAGCTCGGCAGCGACGAGCTTGACGGCCAGCACCAGTACGTCGAGTGCTGCCTCCAGGTCCTCGACCGTGGGATAGCTCGGCGCGATGCGGATGTTGGTATCGCGCGGATCCTTGCCATAGGGCCAGGTGGCACCGGCCGGCGTGAGCTTGACGCCCAGGTCGGCGCAAAGCGCGGCGACCTTCTGGGCCGAGCCCTCGGGACCATCGAAGCTTACAAAGTAGCCGCCGCGGGGGTGCGTCCAGGTGGCACAGCCCGTATCGCCCAGGCCCTCGGTGAGCTTGCGCTCAACGGCCTCAAAGCGCGGACGCAGGAACTCGGCATGCTTTTTCATGTGCTCCTTGACCGCCTCGATGGTGGGAAGGAAGCGCACGTGGCGCAGCTGGTTGAGCTTGTCGGCGCTGATGAGGCCGGCCTTCAGGCGCTTGGAGAACTCCGCGATAACCGCGGGGCTCGCACCGATAAAGCCGATGCCGGCGCCCGGGAAGGTGATCTTGGACGTCGATGCAAAGGCCACCACGCGGTCCTCGGTGCCCGCCGCGCGAGCGAGGTCAAAGATGTTGGCGAGCTCGTCGGTCTCGTCGTACAGGTCGTGCACGCAGTAGGCGTTGTCCCAGAAGATGCGGAAATCGGGCGCGGCCGTGGGCATCTCGACCAGGCGACGCACGGTGTCCTCGCTAAAGGTGATGCCCGTGGGGTTGGAATACTTGGGCACGCACCAGATGCCCTTGATGGAGTCGTCGGCGGCAACCAAGCGCTCGATCTCGTCCATGTCGGGGCCGTTGTCGGTCATCGCGACGGGGACATTCTCGATACCCAAGTCGGCAGTGATGCCAAAGTGACGGTCGTAGCCGGGAACAGGGCACAGGAACTTGACCTTCTTGCCGTCATGCGCGGCCTCATAAGCCTCCCAAGGCTCGCTACCGCACGAGCCGCAGCGCCAGAACATGCCGGCGATATCGTGCTCGATCAGCAGGCTCGACGAACCCAGTACGAGCGTCTGCTCGGCGGGGCAACCCAGGAACTCCCCCGCCAGCTTGCGTGCCGAGGGAATGCCCTCAAAGCAACCGTAGTTGGAGCAGTCGACGTTGCCGTCGTGCAGATCGGCATCGGCATTGAGGATATCGAGCATGGGGCGAGAGATGCCCACCTGGGAGGGCGACGGCTTGCCGCGGGCCATGTCGAGCGCCAGGCCCTTGGCCTTGACCTCGGCGACCTCGGCTTTGAGCGCCTCGATGGCGGCATCGAGTTCGGTGGTTTCCATCTTCTGGTAGATCGTCTGCATGGGTGCGACCTTTCGCGAAGCGGGACGTTGCAGTTCGTCTAAGTATAGACCGCCACTGCCGCAACGGTATGAAGCCGTGATAGATTAAGTCCATCGCAATGAATTACGACATCGCCGCGCATGCCGGCGTGGGGCGCCCAAGGAGGCACTATGGAGTACGGATCGTTCCAGGCCGAGGAATTCGGCGACCTGCAGCGCCTGGTCGACGGACTGTTTTATGACCGCCGCGCCATCGACCGCCTGGATCTCATCGTGCAGGCCGAGATCTTGGACCTCGCGCCCGACCTCATGGAAATCGTCAACCTTTTGCCGCCCGGCTACTACGACCGCCAATCGCTTTGCGACCAGCTCAACTCCGCCTTGGCCGCCCACGGCTGGGGCGCCGTCTACGGCACCGTGGAATAAACCTAGTCATTTAAGAACGTCCCCAATGACTAAAACGCCGCTTGTGACGGTGTTCACGGGCGGCGTTTTCAAACTTGTTTGTGCTTTTACTCGTTCTTGGGCGCGGGGTGTTTGCAGACCACACTCATGTAGATCATGCCGAGCACGGCCGCGGTGACCGAACCGGCAAGAATGGCAGCCTTGGCGGCAAGAACCTCAAACTCGGCCGTCGGGAAAGCGAGGCCGCTGATGAGGATCGACATCGTAAAGCCGATGCCGCCCAGAATGCCCACACCGGCAATCATGTGCCAGTTGACGTTGCGCGGCAACTGGCAAGCCTTGAGCTTGACCAGGGTAAATGTCATGCCAAAAATACCAATCGGCTTGCCCAGCAGCATGCCAAAGTACACACCGAGCGTCACCGGGTCGGTGAGCAGTGTGCTCATATCCACGCCCACCAGGCGAACCTGTGCGTTGACGAACGCGAAGATCGGCAGGATCACAAAGTTGACCGGCGTGGAGATCAGACGCTCCATGCGGATGAGCGGCGGGGTCACGCGGTGCATGACGCGCTCGACCTTGGTGGTCGAGACGGTAAAGTCATGCTGGCCCAGGATGTGTGCCTCGTCGTCGTAGCGGTCGTCGAGCAGCGGCAGGCACTCGCCCAGCCAATCGGTGAGGCTATCGAGCTTAACGCCGCACTTGGCCGGAATGGTGAAGGCCAGGATGACGCCGGCGAGCGTGGCATGTACGCCACTCTTGAACATGCAGAACCACAACAGCAGACCCAGTACCGAATACGGGGCAAGGCGGTAATGCTGCGTCTTGTTGAGCCACACGAGCGCGCAGGTCACCAGCGCGGCGGCGCCCAACCAAAACGGATTGGGGCTCTGACCGTAGAAGATGGCGATGGCGGCGATGGAGATGAGGTCGTCGGCGATGGCGAGCGTCGAGAAGAACACGCGCACGCCGTTGGGCACGCGGTTGCCCAAAAGCGACAGCACGCCCAGTGCAAAGGCAATATCGGTTGCCATGGGGATGGCCCAACCGTTGCGGGCGCCGGCATGGTTAAAGATCAGGTAGATGCAGGCGGGAACGACGACGCCGCCCACGGCCGCCAGCATGGGAAGCATGGCCTGACGCGGATTCTTGAGCTCGCCGACCGTCATCTCGTACTTAAGCTCGATGCCCACCAACAAAAAGAAAATCGCCATGAGGAAGTCGTTGACGAAAAGCTCAACGGTGAGACCGGCCGTAAGGTTGCCCAGGCCCACATACAGCGGGGTCTCCAAAAAGTGATGGATGACCTCATAGGCATCGGTATTGGCGCAAATGACGGCGGCGATGGCGGCGAAGACCATGACGGCGGCGGAAATCGTGCCGTTCTCGGCGATGCGCTCCCAGATGTCGTGACGTTCAAAACGCTTGCGCTCACGAACGTTGAACAGCTGCTCGGGTGCTGCCATGGGCGGCTCCTTTCACGGGAAGGCTCCCGTCTTAAAAAAGCACGGCCCGCCAAATCGGCGGTGCCGCGCTCTAACGTATTACGCTTGCATCTAGCCTACCCTGCACGGATACCGCACAAGCTCGGCCGAAAAGCGGAACCACAGGTTGAACATTATTTGCTCAACGGCACGGGCACGCCTGTCCAAGAGACGACGCGGCGCCGTACACAAAAAACGACCGGAGCGCGGGGCGTCCGCGATCCGGTCGTGGCGTTTAGTGAACTAAACCTAGCAGGCGGCCATGATGGGGGCAGCGACCTGCTTCTTACGGGAGAGGACGCCCGGCATCCAGACGCCGTCGTGCTCGTCGGCAATGCCCAGGCCCTTCTGAGCAGCCTCGGTCTCGCCCTCGAGCAGGACCTGCGAGCCCTCCTCCATGATGTCGGTGATGCACAGGACGATGCCGTCAGCACCCTTCTCGGCGGCGTAAGCGCGCATGGCCTCGCGAATCTCGTCGATCATGCCGAGTGCGCGGGTCTTGTCGACGGTCTCGTACTGGCCGATGAGCAGCTTCTTGCCGGCGGGCTCGAACATCTTGATGTCGTTGCCGACCATCTCGGCTGCGGTGAAAGAGCCAGACGGACGGGTGAGGAAGACCTCCATGCCAAACTTGACCGGGTCGACGCCCACCTGCTCGCCGAGCTTGGCGGCGACGACGCGGTCGACAGCGGTGGTGGTGGGGCTCTTGAGCATGAGCGTATCGGTCATCATGGCCGAGAGCAGCAGCTTGGCCTGGACGTCGGAAAGCTCAACGCCGAGCACGTCGGCGAGCTTGGTGACGATGGTGCAGCTGGAGCCCCAGGGCAGGCAGATGTAGTGCAGCGGGCCGGCGGTCTCGAAGTCGCCGATGCGGTGATGATCGACGACGCCAAAGACCGTGGCGTCCTTAAGGCCGGCGACGGACTGGGCGGACTCGTTGTGGTCGGTGAGGACGACGAGCTGACCGGCCTCGACGGACTCGATCGCGCGAGGCTCGGCGATGCCGGCGTCGGCGAGCAGCTTGGCGGACTCTGCCGGAAGCTGACCAAGGGCGCAGGCCTCGTAGGTGTTGCCGGCATACTCAACCTGGTTGAGCAGCTGGGACAGGACGACGGCGCTCATGATGGCGTCGTTATCGGGGTTCTGGTGACCAAAGACAAGAACGTTTGCCATGGATATCCTCCACTTGATATGTGTACTTGGACGTAGCTATGGTAGCACGCCGATGCCGAGCCTTCGCAGACGGAAGGGCCACGGCATATTTTGGGGTAGGCACGGGGGCCAAGGCTGTCCCTTTTACACCATGTTGGTGCAAAGAAACCTGACCCCCTTGCACCGGCTATTTGCCGGCGGCGCGCAGGGCTACGTAGGCGGCACCGATGATACCGGCGTCGTTGCCGAGCGAGGCGACCTCGATGGGCGTCTCGCGCGAGACGGAAAACGCGTACTGCTTAAAGTGCTCGCGCACGGCGTCGAGGTAGACATCGGCCGAGGCGGAGGCGCCGCCGCCGATGAGGAACATCTCAGGGTCGACCACGTTGGCGATAAGCGCCAGGGCACGGCCGAGGTAGTCGGCCATGGTATCGGCCGCGGCAAGCGCGAGCTTATCGCCCTCGCGGCAGGCTTGGAATACGTCCTTGGAATCGGAAGGACCGGTGAGCTCGATGGGCTCGACGCCCGCAGCCTTGCACTCGGCCAGGTAATTGCTCACCACGCCGGTGGCGCTGGAATACTGCTCCAGGTGGCCATGGCCGCCGCAGCCGCAGGTACGCTCCTCGTCGGGGTTCAGGCACATGTGGCCAATCTCGCCGCCGGCACCCGCAACGCCCGACACAACGTCGCCGTTGATGATGACGCCGCCGCCCACGCCGGTACCGATGGTGACCATCACCACGTTCTGCACGCCCTTGGCAGAGCCGAGCCAGGCCTCGCCCATGGCGGCGGCGTTGGCGTCGTTCTCGTACTTTACGACCGCGTCGGGGCAGTGCTCCTGAATGGCAATCTTAAGCTCGGGCAGGTTGATGGAGATGTTCGCCTTGACCTTGGCATCGCCCGCAGCCGGAATGGGGCACGGAACGGCCAGGCCGATGCCCGCCACAAAGGCGCGCGGAATCTGAGCCTTGGCGACCACCTGGTCGATAGCCTCGGTTACCGCGGCAAAGCCCGCAGCGTCGACGATGGGAGGCGTGGGCACGCTGGCCTTGGCAAGCAGGTTGCCGTCCTCGTCGAACAGGCCCTCCTTAACCGAAGTGCCGCCGACGTCAATGCCGATGTAGTACTGCTTAGGTTCCATGAGAGCCCACCTTTCTCGTTTAAACATTGCCTGTATGGTACCGCTCTCAAGACAAAAACCCGCCAAAAAGGGACAGGTTTGTTTTGGCAGGTTTTATCTGGGGAAACGTCCGCCCGCTCAACAAGCAATGACGCTCAGCAACTCGCCAAACAAAAAGCGCCGGGAGAGGGAGACTCCCGGCGCCTGCAAAAGGGACTGGATTGTATGCGAACCGCACGATCCGTCGCGGCGAAAACGCCAGCTAGGCCTTGAGTGCCTGTAGCTGTTTGTGGACCTCAATGAGCTCCGTGGCCATGACGCGCATGGTCTCGGTGCCGGCCATCTGGTCCTCGGCGTGCAGCAGAATCAGCGGGGCCTCGCCGTTGCGCTCGCCATTGGCCTCCTTCTTAAGAAGTCCCATGTGAACATCGTGGCCGCCGTTATAGGCCTCGTCGCCCTGCTTAATGAGCTCCTCGGCGGCGTCGAAATCGCCCTCCTTGGCCTTCTGCACGGCGTTGATGTACATGCTCTTGGCGGTACCGACGTAGCTGATGATCTCGAAGCAGGTCATCTGCAGTTCGTTCATATCCTCCATGCGCTGCACCTAGCCCATCACGCTGACGCAGTGGTCGATGATGCCGGCGGCGTTCATGCGGCCATAGTCGACCATGTTGATGACCTCGACCGGGAAACGGCCGGCGGCCTCCTTCTCAAAGTCGCCCTTGGTGTAGCCGATCTGCGGGCCGAGCAGCAGGATGTCGCACTCGTCCAGGTGATCGTGGGCCTCATTCATAGGACGGGCTTCGACCTCGATGTCCAGACCACGGCTCGCGACCTCGGACTGCATCTTCTGGACCAGCAGACTCGTGGACATGCCGGCATTGCAGCAAAGCATGATCTTCTTCATGGTTTCCTCCTTATAACTGCGCGGCGCGCAGACGACAAACTGGATAAATCCTTGTGGTTATCTTTCCCCTGTTTTGCACGTTTAGGCAAAAAAGGAGATACGGGTACCGGTACCAAGCATCGGTACCCGCAAGGGTGGAATGGACAAACGCTAGGCGTTCTGCTCGGCGAGGGCCTCCTGCTTAGCGATGGCCTTCTCGGAGATCCTCATAAAGGGCAGGTAGACAGCCATGCCGATGACCAGCTCCAGAGCCTGCCACACGCCGGCGCGCCAGTCAAAGCCCGTAGCAAGCAGGGCGTTGATGACGGGCGGCATGGTCCAAGGCACCTGAGCGATGCAGGGGCTGATGATGCCAGCGCAGGTCAGGCCATAGGTGACACCGATGAACAGGTCGGGAAGAAGCACGAACGGAATCATGAGCGGCAGGTTGTACACGATGGGGTAACCGTAGATGACCGGCTCGTTGATGTTGAACAGGCCAGGCAGAATGGCCATCTTGGCAACGGTCTTGGAGGCCTTGTTCTTGGAGAACAGGAAGGTGTCGAGCAGCAGCATGAGGGTGCAGCCCGAGCCGCCGATGAGGGCGAAGCTGTTGACGATCTGCATGTTCATGTAGTGATCGGGCTGGATGGTACCGCCGGCGGCAAAGGTAGCCATGTTGTCGACGATGAGCATGGTCAGGATCGGCTCGACGGTAGCGCCCGAGATGGTGGACTGGTGAATACCAACGCAGAACAGCAGGTTGGCGAGGGTGTAGATGAGGATGACAGCCCACGGACCGGCGTTCATGATGCTCTTGAGCGGGTTGGAGATGCAGGTGGAGATGATGGTGCACAGGTCGGTGCCGGCGCAGACGGCGAGCAGGGCCGAGGCGATAGCGAAGATCGAGAGGTTGAGCAGCATTGGGATCATGACGTTGAAGGAGTTGGAGACCGCAGGAGGTACGCCCTCGCCCAGCTTGACCTTGAGCTTCTCGACGCCCGAGATCTTGATGAAGAGCGTCGTGGAGAGCAGGGCGATGATGATGGCCGAGAACAGGCCGTTGGTACCGGTGTTGGCGGTCGAAAGGGCACCGGTGACCTCGGCGGAGGTGATCTTGTCGGTGAGAAGCGGGCTCGTGGCGGCAAGGGTGGCGGTGATCTGCTGCGGCATCATGATGACGAAGGCAGAGATAGCGACAACCACGCAGGCAAGCGGGTTATCGAAACGCTCGTTCTTGGCGAGGCTGTAGCCAATCAGACCGGCCAGGATAATGGCGGACACGTTAAGGGTGCCCAGGGTGATTGCCGAGCCCCAGGTCTGGAGGTTGGCGAGGCCCGCCGCATCGAGCGGGAACAGAGGGAACACGACGTTGTTGATAAGAACCGCGATACCCGCAAGGATATAGAGCGGCGTGATGGTCGCGAAGGCATCGCGCAGGGAACGCAGATGAACCTGGTTTCCCACCTTCGCAGAGACCTCGGCAAATTTGTCGAGGAAGCTCTTTCCGTTGTCACTGGCCATGATTGCTCCTAACTTTCAAATCCGGCCTTTTCCTATGCGCACGGTGGTCTGTCGCCCTCTGCCACCAGATGTGCCAATGTTATTGCGCGTTTGCGCAGGGGCTGAGCGCCCGTTTTGGGGCTGAGCGCCCGATCGCTAATCCACCACGTGGGTCGTGGCGACCTGCTTGAGCCAAGCTGCCGATTTCTTAAGACGGCGCTGATAGCCGTCCATGAGGTCGACCTCGACAAAGCCATAACGGTTCTTGAAGGCATTTGCCCAGGACCAGTTGTCAATGACGGCCCAGTAGTGGTAGCCGCGGCACTTGGCCCCTTCGTCAATGGCCTTGGCGACCCACTCAAGGTGCTGGCGCACAAAGTCGACGCGATAGTCGTCCTGAATGGTTCCCTCGGCGTCACGATTCTTGTACTCGTCCATGATGCCGATGCCGTTCTCGGAGACGAACCACTCAAGATCGGGATAGTTCTTGGCGCAGTCCATGCCAAAGTCGTAGAGGCCCTTCGGGTAAATCTCCCAGCCGCGGCTCTTGTTCATGACGGCATCGGGCCACACGTACTCGTCGGCAAAGTGCGGCAGACCGTACTGGTCGATCTTGCTCGCCGGCGCCTGGACGCGCGTGGGATGGTAGTAGTTGCAGCCAAGCCAGTCAACGACGCCCTGCTTGAGGATCTCCTGGTCACCGGCGCGGAACGGAAGCTTGACGCCGCCCTCGGCCAGGCTGTCGAGCACGTCGGCGGGAAGCTCGCCCTTGGTGATAAGGTCGAGCCACCAGCGATTGTTGATGCCGCTGGTCATACGCACGGCCTCGAGGTCTGCCTCGCTGGGGTTCTCCTTGGTGTAGACCGGGGTGAAGCAGTTGATCATGCCGATCTTGGCATCGGCGCGAACGGCGCCCTTGTCATAGGCCTTGCGATAGTTGGCAACAGCCAGCGCGTGCGCCAGCGAAATGTGGTACTGCACGGTGCGAGCACGGTTGAAGTCGTGGAGCTGCGGGAACCACACGCCCTCCTGGTAGCGCTGCTCGGGCTCGACGATGGGCTCGTTAAAGGTAAACCAGTACTTGATCTCTTGACCGAACTCGCGGAAGGCGACGTCGGCGTAATGCGCGTAGGCCTCGACGACCTCGCGGCTCTCCCAACCGCCACGGTCAAAGAGATAGGTGGGCATATCGAAGTGGTAAAGGTTGACGAACGGCTCCAGGCCTGCCTCGCGGGAAGCGCGGAACAGCTCGTGGTACCACGCAGCACCCTCCTCGTTGAGGTTGCCGTCGGCATCGAGCAGGCGGCTCCACTGGATGGAGGTGCGATAGGTATCCAGGCCCAGGTCCTTCATGATGCGAAGGTCGTCCTTGTACTTGGCCATAAAGTCGTTACCGGCATAGGAACCCACGCGGTTATAGAACGAGCCCAGATCCTGCATGGACCAGGTGTCCCACAGGTTCTCGAGCTTGCCGCCCTGGTTCCACTGGCCCTCGGTCTGCGGACCGGACATGGCCGCGCCAAAGAAAAAGTCGCTGGGCAGCTGATACTGTGCCATCGAAGTCCTCGCTTTCGTGTTCTAGAGCTTCCGGTTGGAGACGGGTTTGCTTTGGCAGGTTATCCGGCGCGGGCGCGCACCGGTCATACCGATATCCAACCCGCCAAAACAAAACCGTCCCCAAACGGTCGATCCTGTTCTGCGGAAAGATTCCGTTCGTTGCTTAAACTATAGCGCTCTAATTCTAAAAGTAAAGCGTCTTTTTCTTTTTTCTTTCTCGAGCTTCTTAGATAAAGGTTATATGGGTGCCTTGTTAAGGGTTATACTTACTTGCGTATTGATATATGTCGGAAAGGAGGTTCAATGATTCCCAAATACGAGGCGATAGCTGCAGATATTCGTCGAAGCATCGAGGATGGCACTCTTAAACCGGGCGACAAGCTTCCCACCGTCGTTGAGTTCTGCGAGCTCTATAGCGTTTCCAAAATCACCGTCAAACGAGCTATCGAGCAAATCACCGAGGAAGGTCTTATTACCAGCCGACGCGGATCGGGTACCTACGTTAAGGACACGGCGGGACTTCCCGGTCAGGCGTTTTTCCAGGGCAAAAACGACCGTGCCCAGGGCTTTTCGTATGAGCACCGCGGGGAGAAGGTGACCTCGGTGGTCTACGATTTCTCGATTGTTAATCCACCAGCGGACATCGCAGCCCAGCTGGGAATTGCCGAGGATGACTTTGCCTATCACATCGTGCGCGTGCGTCAGGCCGATGAGAAGCCCATCGTTATCGAGTACACCTACATGCCCCTCGAGCTGATTCCAGGCCTTAAAAAGAAGGACCTGTACGGATCGGTCTACCACTTCATCCGCGAGCAATGTGGGCTGAAGATTTCGAGCTTCCACCGTACCATTCGCGCCGTGGCAGCAACCGAGGAAGAAGCCGAGCGCTTGGACACCAAGCCTGGCTCTCCCCTGCTCGAGCTCACCCAGATTGGCTTTTTGGACAGCGGCGCCGCCTTTGAGTATTCGGTCTCGCGCAACGTTGGCGACCGCTTTGAGTTGCACAACGTAACGTTGGCATAGGTTTTTGTAGTCATCCGGGCGCTCGCTTTGAGCTGTTTTGTGCAGCGCCCGCGCAACACAATGGGGGTATAAACATGTCCGATTTGATTAAGCTGACGCCGATCTTCCACGAGAAGATCTGGGGCGGTCGCCAGCTCGAAACCGTATTTGGCTACGACATTCCCGATGGACCCATCGGTGAGTGCTGGGCCATCTCGGCCCACCCCAACGGCGACTGCCAGATTGCGGAAGGCCCGTATGCAGGCCACACGCTGTCGTGGCTGTGGGCCGAGCACCGCGAGCTCTTTGGCAACTGCGAGGGCAAGGAGTTCCCACTGCTCATTAAGATTCTGGACGCCAAGGACGACCTTTCGATCCAGATTCATCCCAACGACGAGTACGCCGCCAAGCACGAGAACGGCAGCCTGGGCAAAACCGAGTGCTGGTATGTGCTGGACTGCGAGCCCGGTGCCACGATCATTGTCGGCCAGCGCGCGCACGACCGCGCCGAGGCCGCGCAGATGATCGAGGACGGCCGCTGGGACGACATGCTCAACGTACTGCCGATCCACAAGGGCGACTTTTTCCAGATTGATTCCGGTACCGTGCACGCCATCAAGACCGGCACGCTCATTTTGGAGACGCAGCAGTCGAGCGACGTGACGTATCGCCTGTACGACTACGACCGTCCCGGCACCGACGGCAAGCTGCGCCCACTGCACATTGAGCAGAGCCTCGACTGCATCGACTTTGATGCCCAGGCTCCGACCGACGGCACGGTGACCGCGCCCGAGGTGAACGGCGTGACCGAGCTCGAGTCTAACTCCTGCTACACCGTCGATCGTGTGCGCGTCGACGGCAGCAAAACCCTCGACCAGCGCTGGCCCTTCATGTGTCTGTCGGTCATCGACGGCGAAGGCACCGTCTGCGGCGACCCCGTCCACAAGGGAAGCCACCTGCTGGCCCCGAGCACCGTCAGCTCCATCGACCTCGAAGGCAAGATGGAACTGATCATCAGCCACCTCTAGGTCACCGGTCCCCAAGCGCTCGTCGGGACGGGGCGCGGGGGTTTGGTCGCCTGCTCGGACAGTCCTGCTCGCACGGAGAGCACATTAAGTGCTCTCCGGCTCGTGCGGAACTCGCGATCGACCAAACCCCGCGTCCCATCCCGGCGAGCCTCCGACTAGCAACAACAATCAAAAACGCAACAAGGGGCTCCCCCGTTCTTTAACGGGGGAGCCCCTTGCCATGTCTAAGTATTCAGCCCACCCGGCTCTCCAGATCAAAAAGCGAACGAGCAAAGCGACGTTCGCAAGCAGCGTTACCCAAGGACCTGGGCGGGCGTATGGGGCAACATCGATCGCGAGTTCCGCACGCAAAGGAGAGCACTTAATGTGCTCTCCGTCTTGCGCAGGACTGCCCGAGCAGGCGATGTTGCCCCATACGCCCGCCCAGGTCCGCCGAGACTACGACAGCTTGACGATCGGTGCAAAACCTTTCATTAGCTTTTTGGTCTGGCCGGTCTTTTCGAATTGAACCTCGATCATGTCTCCGGCGA
>DXLQ01000052.1:0-12462 GCA_019414685.1 Collinsella sp.
GCCCATATTGGGACTTCCACAGCGCGGCGACACGCTGCGAGTTGCGGGGCCAATCAGGCGAATAGGTATTGCCCGAGTTGTACAGGTTACTGTGGTTGCCGAACAGCGCCTCATCCTCTTCGTCGACGCTCTCGACTGCCTCATCCTCGCTGAGTCCAATGCGGGGAACAAACTCGCCAATCGACATCTGGCCGTCGGTGACCGAAATCAGGCCCTGCGAACCGCCAAAGCCGCCGCAGGCACGAATCTCGACGTTGTTCATGGCGTACACAAGGTAGTTGCGCGTCTGGCCGTTGGCGCCGAGCATCTGCGGAAGGACGGGGGCGACCTTCTCCGCCGCGTCAACCGCGCCGTTGAGGGTGGCAAAGCCGTCCTTGGCCTTATCGACCAGCTCGGTCACCTGGGAAATATGAGTATCGCCAATGCCCTGGATCTTCTCGTTGGCGCTCTTGAACACCTTCGAGCTATCGGAAAGCGAATCGGCAACGGCCTGCAGCGCGGACACGTTAATCATGCCGTCCTGAAACAGCTTGCCGGGCGTGGCCTGCGAAAGGTTGTCGGCCATGGGAACCAGCGCATTGCTCGAGACATCGGACAGGGCGTCAATCATGGTGCGGGCCGCATTGATATCGCTGCCATACACCGGGATAAACGAAGCCGCCGTCCACAGCGGGCTCGAGGTCTCCGCCTTCATGCTGTTACAGAGCTCATCGATCTTCTTCGCGTCGTCAGGCAGCGTCGAAAAATCGCCCGACGTGACCTTGTCCTTAAGGCCACCGACGATCTCGACAGCCTCCTTCGCTTCGCTCTTTACGGTCTTTGCCGAGTTAAGCAGCATAAAGCCGCTTGCGCCAAGCGCAACGAGAAGCACCGCGACTACAGCGGCAATAATGGCGCCGGTGTGACGCTTTTTGCGCTCGCCCTTGCGATGGCGATGACGGACCAGACCGTCAGAGGTCGAACTCGACGAAGCATCGCTACCGTAGTTCAAGCCAAAATCGTAATAATCTTCCTTGGAACCCGAGCCCGCAAACTCGGCACCGCTATCATCCAGGCGGGCGAACGTGCCTGTCTCGGAGGCGCCGGTGTAAATCGTGCCGAGGTTACCCGTAAGCCCCGCGCCACCGGCAGAGGGAGTATTGTTGTCGGCCTTGCCGGCATTAACGTTGCCGGCGCCATTCGCGGCGTTGGCAGCACCTGCGTTGTTCGCAGGTACCGAAGGAGCCCCGCTCGGCTGCGACGCAGAGGTTGCACCGCCCGCAAAGACATTTCCTCTTGCACGGCCGGTCTTTTTTGCCTTTTGAGACTGCTCGTACAGAGCGGTAAACATCGCCGTCTCGCCCGGGGACACGCGCTTACCGGAACCGCCCTGTCCAGCGCCGCCCGGCGTGCCGGCCTTACCAGCCCCGTTCGGACGCGGCGGAACTGCAGGGCGGCCGCTATCGCTGCCCTTAAAGTGATTACCAGCCATAAAGAAATCCTCGCAATTGAGTCGCAATGAAAAAGTCCATAACGTTACTAGTTTATGGCATTTTGAGCATCGACAGCTAAACTCCAGACACGGACATCAATTGGCGAAAATGCGGCACAACACCTTTTCCGTCTTGGCAGCGGCGCTAGCTACACCGTGAGGAACATCATCACGATGATCATGACAAAGCCGATAAGGTCGGTCGGCAAAAACACCGTCCCCAGCATAACGGCGCTGGTGATGGTCGCCGAAACCGGCTCCACAGTTCCGATGAGGCTCGCGCGCACCGAGCCGATGTCCTTAACGCCCTGCATATAAAGCATGTAAGCAAAAAACGAGCCGATAACCACGAACACCGCGAGCGCCTCGATGCCGGCAGCGTCGAGCGCCGGCATATGCGCCCAGGGCTGCACGAAGACGCACGAGACCACGCCCGCCGTGAGCATTGCCGAGCCCGTGACGATGGGGCTGCCGTATTCGGGCAGGATCTTGGCGGGAATCACCGCCATACACGCGGCGCTGACCGCACACATAAGACCTGCTGCCAGGCCAAGCGGCGAGATATTCAGGCTGGTGGGGTCGCCGCCGGTGGCGATTAAAAAGGTTCCACCCAGAGCCAGGCCAATGCCGATGACTTCGCGAGTACGCGGCATACGGCGATCGGTCACGCAGGCGTAGCCCATGATGATAACGAGCTGCAGGCACTGGAGCACCGTCGCGGTTCCGGCGTTCGTCAGGCGCACGGCCGAAAGATAGCAAAACTGGTTGAACAGCAGGCCAAAAGCGGTAAAGAGCAGCAGCTGCTTGCGATCAGCGGGCGTCGTCCAAAGCTTGACCAGGCGTGCGCGGTCGCGCGTGACAACCACAGCCATAAAGAGCAGGCCGGCGAGAATCTGACGCACGCTCATAAGCCACAGCGTATCGACATGGTAGGTATCGAACAAAAAACTCGCGCTGGTGCCCGAGAAGCCCCAAAACGAACCGCCCACCAGCGTAGCCAAGACGCCCGTGATCATCTTGCGCGTCGAAGCGCTGTTCAGGC
The DNA here is from genome assembly GCA_019414685.1 of Collinsella sp. Lineage (GTDB taxonomy): Bacteria > Actinomycetota > Coriobacteriia > Coriobacteriales > Coriobacteriaceae > Collinsella. The sequence continues at coordinate 2,514 of DXLQ01000052.1, forward strand.
GGTCGCGCCATGCGCGACGGGTGTTGCGGCTGAGCTCGTCGGTGCCCTCGGGCACATCAATGTTCGATATATCGGTCATCGGCACCGAAGCCCCTGCGCCTTCGACCTGCTCGACACACTCTTTGCTCATTCCACTCCCCCGAAACAGCCTGGAAACAATTCGGCTTACCTTACCACGGCGAAGTCACCAGCTGGAGGCTTGTCCGCTTATCGGTAGGACAATTCCGCAGGCGTCTTTCCATAGCTCGATACCGCAATGGCCTTGCATTATGCGACAGCCAAATCGCGGCAGCAGGCTCTTTTGAAATGGATGCGACAAAGCCCCCGAATTCCACAATGTAAGCGATTTTTAAAAATGTTCTTGCCACCGAGTTCAGGCTCCGTTATATTATCCCTTGCGCGCTTGCGCACCCTTGATCGGGCGTTTAGCTCAGGGGGAGAGCGCTTCCCTGACACGGAAGAGGTCAGAAGTTCAAATCTTCTAACGCCCACCAAATGTTCGCAGCTCAGAGGCTATGTCCTCTGGGCTGCTTTGTTTTATGTCGCCAAATCAGCTGGCAGCTCCAACCGCCCAACTAGCCAAAAGCCGACCATCTACTTGCCGATCTATTCATCGGCATAACCAATCAGTCCGCACCGCAACTTCTCAGCAAAACGCCGCGATGTCTGCGCCCTGCGGTATCCTTGAGCCACTTGCACCTGCAGCACCAAGGAGCCGCCATGCGCACCGAGCTCGATGTCCCCTTTTCGCACAAAGAAGAAGCCAAGGCGCTGGGCGCCAAATGGGACCGGACCAAGAAGATCTGGTATGTACCCAGCGGCGTCAACCCCGAGCCCTTTGCCGAGTGGCTGCCCGGTGTTGACCGATCCGACCCCTCAGCGCCGTATATATATCTAGTACTGGGCAAGCGCGAGTGCTGGAAGTGTCACAAAGAGACCTCGGTCGCAGCCTTCGGCATTCCCTATCGAACCGATAACGACGAGAGCATCGCCATCGCGCACGCGCCCAACGAAGCCGGGCACATTGCCATCGACACGGCCAACGCCAACGCACTCGCCATCGTGCCCGCTCTTGGCTGCGTGCCGGGCGAGATCCGCGACTATCTTCATAAGCGCTGCGGCTACAAGCCCGTAGGAGCGCGAGCTTCCAAAGCCCCGTCGCTCGGCAACACGTGCACCAGTTGCGACGCGCTGCAAGGCAGCCGCTATCTGTTCGAGGAGCCCTCGTCCCCGTTTGCCCTCACTGCCATCAACAAGCTGCCGGCACTGGAGTTTATACGCGTCGAAGTTGCCGGCGTCTTTGGCGTCCCGGCCACGCGCACCGACTTTGACCAAGCGCTCTTTACCTGGGCACGCGACCATCACGCCGAGTTCCACAGGCAACTCGGTGAGGGGGTTTATTTGTAGAGACGAAGATGCCTTCACAGCCAGCTCCTCCGCATCACCTATCCCTCGTCGCCGGCGTCATACACGATATCGAGGCCACAAACAGGGCATTTCTCCGGATACACCGGCATATGAACGCCTGTCTGTTTTCTCACTTCGTCGCTGAGTCTGTCACGCGCATCGATGAACCGAATGTCGAGACACGGTATTTGCGAGCCGCAGCAAGGGCAGGTGCCAGCAAACGACCCGCAATCAACTTCTACGCCCGGAAACATATTGTTGTCGATAAGGGCACGCGGCAGTTTTCCGTACTTCCCCATCACGATATCGCCTCGCCAGCTCACGCTCGCTCCCTTCCCGTTATTCAAACCAGGAAGAGCATGCACCAGCAAGTGCGCGCGAGATTGCATCGCCACGCGATCCGATCAAACAACACGATCGTAAAAGACCGCCAAAGCCAAATACGCTAATACGGCAGAAGCCCCGCCTTTTCACGCTTCTTTTCCGAGCGATCGAACTCAATGCGATGGGCCTCAAGAAACACCGTATTGGGTCGCCACTGACGCTCATTCGGCTGCCTTAGCGTCGCACCCGCAAAGGAAACGTAGTCGGTCTTATCCAGCAGGTACGATCCGCACAGCCGATATTCGCCGCAAACAGGCTCAAACGAAATCAGGTGAGCATCAAATAGGGAATGAAGATCGCGCCGAAGCAGAATGCCGTTGCTGGCAACCTGCGATTTGGGTCCCGAGTAATTCTCGATATGTGCAGCCTCCAGAGCTTCGCTGACGCCGCAGTCCGACACCGCGCAACGGCCATCATAGGCGGCAACGAGCTGCTTGCGGAACCATTGCTGCCCCAATCGCTCGCGCCTTAACGCATAGCGGACCTTTTCGTCGTCGGTCGTACCCTGTCCGGCAAACTCAATATCGACGGGCATGTGCTTCAGATAGCTCATGTCGGGCGCAAAACGGGGGTCCGGTCCGCCTTTATGAACAGGACCGTGCAGAACAAACCATCCGTTTTCGGGCTCGAACCGTTCAACAAACGCAAGGCCGAGCACCTTGTAGCCCACCTCGGTTGCAAATATGACTCCGACTGGAACGCCACATTCCATGCAGTTGAGCATTTTACGGTTGTAATTCTGGTCTCGAGAACCAACGGCTCCTGGCGCTTGGACCGAATACTTAATGACCCACGTACCATCGTCCAAATAGAGCGGAGGTACATCGGTGTAGAAGCTCTTTTTAGAGTTATGGACCGAAAGCGCAAAGATCTTATTGGGATCTTGCTTCACCCGATCCTGGCCCGGCCAGAAGATCCCTGAATCCCGCGTTACGGGAAAGAAGTCCGAGCCAATTCTCAAACGATACTGATACTGAGGGCTATCTTCCTTGGTGTGGTGCGGAAGGCTGGTCCAAACGCCGCCGCGCTGTTCCTCACCCAGAAACCACTCCCATGCCTCAACGTATTCGGAAGGCACGAGACTGCAGGCGCGGTCATAGCTTGGTCCATCCATCAACGGAACAGCAAGGTCAATGTCGTTCATCGCCAGCACCTACAACCATACGAACGCGAGTCATGCCCCTCAATAATATGGCCGAGAGTCAATTATTACGAGATCTCATTCCGCGATCGGCACATCGTTGATGCTCTCGGTTTGCCGCTGGCGTGCTTGTACCCCGCTACCCCACTTCCCTGTATACTGATGTAGCACGTGTTTCATCCGGGCTTGTTGGGCCGGGTCGTTCATGGGAGGTTCTTGTGGCTGTTTCGAATCCGCCCAAGGGAAGCGTTTCTTCTTCGTCCATCAAGCCGGTTACGCGCAAGGCCGTGCGTTGCCAGCGCGAGGTCGCTTGGCTTGTCACGCAGGCGGCGGGCAGGCTTGTGGCGACCACTCAGGACGTCAATGCGCCTACGCCGAGCTTTGTGTTAGCGGCGGCGCTGGATTTTGTGCGCCAATTGGAGCTTGCCGCGCAGGATGCCAACGGCCACCTCGACTACCAGAACGTTATGGCACCCGACCTGCAAACGTTCTGTCACATGGCCAAGTTGCCTGCCGCGCCCAATGCGCTTTCGGACGCAGGCTACATGTTTACGCTCTCGGGCGCGGACCTTATCCGCGACATCTATGCATACTGCAGCGAGCTCGCCGAGCGCCACGTCTTTGACGCGGCAGAAGTCAAACCGGGAAATGTCATTAAGCTGGTTCTCAGGCTGTTCCTGATGGACGGGTTCGGGGCCATGCCGGCGTAAGCCGAGTCTTTAGCATCACCGTCGACTGGGCAACAACCGCTTTACCTTAGTGGGCGCCAATCGAGGGTCGATTATTGAGTCGCCTCGTCCACTAACGCATTTATTCCACGCGCTCTGACAGTCGATATTTGCGGTTGCGGCTTGTCGACGGCGCCGTGGGCTCAAGCTCGCCTTGAGCAATGAGCGCGTTGACGCGCGACCTAACCTGGGAAATTGTAAGCCCCGTGCGTTCTGCCAGCTCACGCGTCCCCAGCTCGCCGTAGTGTTTGAGTGCCGCCACAATTAAGTCCCCGCCATGATCGATTTGCTCAACCTTCGCTCGGTAAAGGACAACCTTAAACCGGTCGAAACCCGGGCAAAACAATGGCTCGACCAGACCTTGCGCACGCATGGCATCGAGCATCATTGGAATGCCCGACCCGTTGCCTTCGGCAGGAGAGCCCGCACCGTCGGGCAATGGGACAAGCGACATGAGCTTCACAAGCGTCGCATTGCGACATCGGGAGCTGCCGTCAAACAGGTTCTCACGAGTCTTTCCTCCGTATAAGCCGCCGGGGTTCGTCACCTCGATACGGTCATCAAAGACGTCAACAGCGATCGACTGCCCACAGAACCGATCTCCGTATTCTCGGTGGATTACGGCGTTGGCGATTGCCTCGCGCAGGACCTCCTCGGGAATCTCCAGCGAGTCAACACGCGAGACGCCTTGGATCGTCGAGGTTCGCCGCAAATTCTTGGCGATTGCCGCGACGGCATCCGAAATCATTTCGCCCAACGTTCCCTCGCAGATCGTACGGTCCATGAACCTCAACGACCCCGCCGCGCCCTTCTGCGTTCCGGCATAGACCGCCACATCGATAAAGAGCTTAGGATAGAACTGCTGAGGATAGGCACCCGCAGCCAGGAGCCCGGCCTTAGTAACATTGCCCTGGGAGTCGAGGAAATTCAGGCGCTCCAGCTTCGTTTTCTTGTCCGGCGCGCCGCGCATTGCCCGGGGTGTCAGCGAGAAAGCACGCTCTATCGTGCGGTCGACCAGGGCCTCGTCAAGATCGCCTGCGACCGCGCCGGGCACCGCATCGCGATCGCTAGGACTCGTCCGCTCGTATGACGACAGCGCCAAAACCTCGGTCGACGAAAGCGGGACATCTTTGTCATCGATGCGTTTGTAGCTGCCACCTTGAGCGCCCCGCTCTATGACATAACAAGGCTTGCTCGACGGGTCGAGCTCCTCAATCGTGATGACCAGAACCACGGTGCCCTGGAGCTCCACGCGTTCAATGGTGTATTTGGGCGGATTGGCCAGTTTTCCGCGCCCGCCGGCATCACCCATGCCCGCTACGAATTGGTTGAGCACCTTCTCGGTCTCAAAGTTCTCAACCGGGACAAAGCCCGCGCGCTCGCTCACGCCGAGCACGATAATTCCGCCAGCGGTATTCGCGAATGCGCTAACCGTTTCCCATACGTCGCGGGAAAGCGTCGTGGCGCTCTCCTTCACTTCGACGTTAAGATCATCCGAGCCCATACGCCTTAAAGACTCAAGCAGACCGGTCAGCTCGTTTTCGTTCATCTGCACGTCCTTTCGCTCGGTCCTGCGGAGAATGCCGCGGATAGATTTCCCTCGTCTCTCAGCTATCTCTCGAAATTATCTCTCATCTATCTCTCTATCTCTCGGCTTAGAGATAGAGAGATAGATGAGAGATGGAATGTCTACCATTTGCTTCATTTATACATATTTTTGCTGGTAGAACAATTGGTATTGAGACAATACCATGATTGCCTGTCTCTTTGCTGCTCAGTTATCTCTCATATTTTTCTCTCATCTTCCTGTCATCTCTCATATTAGAGACGAATGAGGGACGAGAGATACGCGAGTGATGGACGAGCGAGGATTTTCGGACGGTCGGATATCGAGAGTGGATATTTGGACGGTTTTTGGGGCTTTTGCGGCAAATTCCGTCCAAATATCCACTCTCGTTCGATAGGTATCCGGAAATCCTCGCTCGTCCGTCCGAATATCCACTCTCGTTTGGCGAGTGTCCAATTTTCCACGCTCGTGCGGCGGGCACGCGAGCCCTTCGCCCAATCCGCTGGCATCGTCTCCAGTTCGCCGCAGGGTCGCGGCCCCATATGGGTATACTCTCGAGGATTCGACTCGATTCGCCCCCGCTGGGGCGTCAAAGGAGACTGCATATGCCCACCACCTCAACCGACCCGCGCGCCGCAGCCGCTGCACTGCTGGTGCCCGGCACTACCTGCCACGGCTTTGCCGTCGAGCGCCGCGAGACCGTGCCCGAGCTCGACTCGGACGCTTACGTGCTGCGACACACTGCCTCGGGCGCTCGTCTGCTGTACCTGGCGTGCGACGACGAAAACAAGGCCTTTGCCATTGGCTTTAAGACGCCGCCGGCCGATTCCACCGGCGTGTTCCATATTCTTGAGCACTCGGTGCTGTGCGGATCGGCCAAGTTTCCCGTCAAGGAGCCGTTTGTCGACCTGATCAAGAGCTCCATGCAGACGTTCCTCAACGCCATGACCTACCCCGACAAGACCATCTACCCCGTTGCCACCACCAACGAGCAGGATCTGTACAACCTGATGGACGTGTACCTGGACGCGGTGTTCAACCCGGCCATCTATACCAAGCCCACCATTTTTGAGCAGGAGGGCTGGCACTACGAACTGGACCTGCCGGAGGGCGACGGCGACAGCAGCGCCGCGAGCCTGCACGAGGGCACGCTGCGTTATAACGGCGTGGTGTTCAACGAGATGAAGGGCGCGCTGTCCGATCCCATGAGCGTGCTGGACGATGCCGTCAACGCCGCGCTCTATCCCGACACCGCCTATGCGCACGAGAGCGGCGGCGACCCGCGCGCGATTCCCGCGCTCACCTACGAGCAGTTCCTGGACACGCACGCGCGACACTACAATCCCTCCAACTCCTACATCACGCTCTACGGCGACCTGGACGTGGACCGCGCACTGGCCTTTTTGGACGAGCGCTATCTGTCGCAGCCGAGTGCCGCGAGCCGCCGCATGGACGCTGCCGTTGCCGCCGGCGAGGACCCGTCCACGCTGGCGCCCAATCCGCTGGATGCGCAGACGCCCGTGACCTGCGAGTATAAGCGTGTCGAGATGGCCACCACGCCCGAGAACGCCCTGGTGGGCCTGGGCCTGGTGCTGGGCAGCGCGCTCGACCGCAAGCGCACAATCGCGGCGGACATCCTGTTCGAGGCACTGCTGGGCTCCAACGAGGCACCAGTTAAGAAGGCCATTCTGGCCGCCGGCCTGGGCGGCAACGTGGTGAGCTACACCGCGGCCGAGAGCCTGCAGCCCTACGAGCTCATCATGCTGCAGAACGCGCAGCCCGGCATGGCGCGCGAGCTGCGTCGCGTATTCCAGGACGCCTGCCGCGACCTGTGCGAGCACGGAGTTCCGCGCGAGCGTCTGGAAGCCATCATCAGCAGCAACGAGTACGACCTGCGCCAGCGTGACTATGGCATCGCCGACGGCGTGGCCATTGCGTGCGACGCGCTGAGCACCTGGCTCTACGATGACGACGCCGCGACGCTGGCGCTCAAGTACGGCCCGGTGTACGAGGAGCTGCGTAGCGAGCTGGACGGCAGCTATTTTGAGGACCTGCTGCGCGAGCTGGTGCTGGAAAACGACCACATGGCACTGGTCGAGCTGGTGCCGGTGGACGCCGCCGAGGGTTCGGAGGGTGCCGAGGCCGCCGAGCTGGCAGCCAAGCGCGATGCCATGACCGATGCCGAGCTGACCGACGTGGTCGAGCGCACGGCCGCGCTGCGTGCCGCGCAGGAGGCGGAAGACACACCCGAGGCCAAGGCCACGCTGCCGCGCCTGCGCGTGTCCGACATTGGCGAGGCGCGCCCCGAGCCGCCACTGATCGTGGACACGACCGTGCCCATCCCCTGCCTGCGCCACGGCATCCCCACCAACCGTCTGGCCTACGCCATGCAGTATTTCGACCTGAACTGCGTCGCGTTTGAGGACCTGCCCTATGTGACACTGCTCTGCCGCCTGCTTAAGCAGCTGCCCACGCGCGAGCACTCGGCCGAGGAACTCGACAACTTGCTCGCTGGCAAGCTCGGCTTTTTGAGCTTTACGACCGAGGTCATGACGCAGCCCGAAGTGGACGGCGTGCGCCCCTACCTGCTGGTGAGCGCCGGCGCCCTGTCCGAGAAGATCGATGCGCTGGCGAGTCTGCCGCGCGAGGTATGGTCGAGCACGCTTTTGGCAGATGCCGACGCCGACCGCGTGCGCGACGTGCTCACACAGATTCGCATTGGGCTTGAGCAGGGCTTTATCAACAACGGCCACTCGGCGGCGCTCGGTCGCGCGATGAGCTACAGCTCGCCTTCGGCCGTGGTGCGCGAGCAGCTTTCGGGCGTGGACTTCTATCTGTTCCTGCGCGACCTGCTCGACCACTTTGACGAGCGCGTGAACGGGTTGCGTACCAAGCTTGCCGAGCTGGCAGGCCGCATCTTTGTGGCCGATGGCTGCCTGGCGAGCTTTACCGGCAGCGACGAGGACTTTAACGCATACTGGGCCGCCGCGGGCGACCTGGAGCTGGGCGCTGGCGACGGCGCCGATGCCGGCCGCAACGCGCTCGTGGTGCCGACGCCGTGCGACCGCCACGAGGCCTTTGTCATCCCCAGCGACATCTGTTTTGCGGCAAGCGCGTGCGACCCGCGTCGCTTGGGCATCGACGTGACGGGCGCCTGGGCGGTTGCCGCCAACGCGCTCTCCTACGACTATCTGTGGAACGAGATCCGCGTTAAGGGCGGCGCGTACGGCTGCGGATTCCGCGCGGCCGGCGAGCGTCAGGCGGCGTTCTACACCTACCGCGACCCGGCAATCGACCCCTCGATTGAGCGCGTGGCGCGCGCGGGCGAATGGCTCGGCAGCTTTGATCCCGACGAGGCCGCCTTTGAGGGCTTTATCGTGAGCTGCGTGAGCGGCATGGACGCGCCGGTGAAGCCGTACGCGCTCACCAAGCGCCGCAACACGACCTACCTGGCCGGGCTCGATCCGCATGCGCGCGAGGAGCGCCGCGCCCAGATGCTCGCCGCCACGCCCGGTGAGCTTCGCTCGCTCGGCGCCGACGTAACGCGCATCGCAGCCGAGTCACCCACCTGCGTCTTTGGCGGCCGCGACGTCATCGCCAAGAGCAACGCCGGCTTTAACGTCGTCGACCTGATGGGCTAACGCACAGCAAAGGTAGATTTTTGGGACATGCCTGAAAATCTACCTTTTTCTTTTGCCGCAGTCTGCCGGTTTGTCTCGATCTGTAACGCTAAGACGGCAATATTAGCTCCAGATGTTACAAATCGAGACGTTTTCGGATGACGCCGGCCCTTTGTCTCAATCTGTAACATCTAGGTCCGATTTTGCCGAGCTACTGTTACAGATCGAGACAAACCGCCGCAAACATCCGCTCTTCGTCAAAACCCACGAAGGTGTCCATGAACTGCCCCCCCCCTTGCGATGGTTTGTGTGATGGTTTGGGTGTTTGCCCAGATAAAACCTGCCAAAATAAACCTGTCCCTTTTTGGCAGGTTTGCTAGAGGAGGTTGGGATGGACAAGGCTGGATTGCGGCAGGCGGTGATTGCCCGGCGCGATGCTCTTGATTTGGATGTGCGGGCGGCAAAGTCCGCTGATATCTGCGTGCGGCTCGTTGAGCTACTGGGCCGCTCGGATCCCGCAGCCCCGCACACCGTTGCCGTCTATGCCGCGATGGGTTCCGAAGTCGATCCTGCCGCGTTTGCCGCAGCGGCCGCCAAACGCAGCTGGCGCGTGACCTATCCGTGCATGCTCTCGGCAACAGACGCCATGGCTTGTGACCAGCGCATGTGCATGCGGGCAGTTGCTGCTGCCGATGCGTCCTCGGCTCCGTTTATCGGCCACCCCACGCGAGCCTTCACGGCCACGGACATCGACAGTAGCCGCTTCCCTATCGTGCCTGCCGAAGCTCTCGACATGATCGTCGTGCCGCTCGTAGCCTTCGACCGCACCGGTGCGCGCTTGGGCTACGGCGGCGGCTGCTATGACCGCTACCTGCCCATGCTCTCACCCGCATGTCAAATCATCGGCATTGCCTTTGACGAGCAACGCGTCGACGGCGTTCCCACCGATACCCACGACCTGCCGCTACCCCACATCATCAGCGCCTGATCGCCGCTGTTTCGCACCCGCAAGATGAGCGTGGAAAATCTCCCACTTTGGGCCCCCTTAGGGGGTGCGGACAGAAAGTTGGACCGCGGGGCGGTCCGGACTGGAGGTTCGCAT
>DXLQ01000053.1:0-12439 GCA_019414685.1 Collinsella sp.
GAGCGCCGGCGCTCGATTCGCATGGAGTAACCCACAACGATGCTGCTTACGCAAACGACAACGCCCGAGGACGTCAAGGCTCTTAATCGCGCCGAGCTCCCGCAGCTCTGCGACGAGATTCGCCACGCCATCCTCGAAAGCTCCGCCGCCGTCGGCGGGCACGTTGCCCCCAACTTGGGCGTCGTTGAGCTCACGGTCGCGCTCCATCGCGTGTTTAACTCCCCCACCGACAAAATTGTCTTTGACGTGTCGCACCAGACCTACGCCCACAAGGCGCTGACCGGGCGCGCGTACACCTATATCAATCCGGAGCGTTATGGTGAGGCTTCTGGCTTTGCCAATCCCAACGAGTCCGAGCACGACCTGTTCGCCATGGGCCATACCTCCACGTCGGTGAGCCTGGGCTGCGGCCTTGCCCACGCGCGTGACCTGGCGGGCGACACGTATAACGTCATCACCATCATTGGCGACGGCTCGCTTTCGGGCGGCCTGGCGTTTGAGGGCTTTAACAATGCCGCCGAACTCGATAGCAACCTGATCATCATCGTCAACGATAACGACCAGTCCATTGCCGAGAACCATGGCGGCCTGTATCGCAATCTGGCCGAGCTGCGCGCCAGCAACGGTGCCTGTGAGCGCAACGTCTTCCGCGCGATGGGGCTCGACTACCGCTATCTGGACGCCGGTAACGATGTGTTGGCCCTCGTCGACGCGTTGCAGGAACTGCGCAATATCGATCACCCCATCGTGCTGCACGTCTCCACCGCCAAGGGCAAGGGCTTTGAGCCAGCCCAGAGCGACCCGGAACGCTGGCACCACGTGGGTCCGTTTGACATGGCGACTGGGCGCAAGCTCTGCCCGGGCCATCCGAGCGAGCCCGCACCGCGCACCTATGCCGATATTACGGGCGAGGCGCTCAGCACCGCCATCGAGCGCGATTCGCAGGTCGTGGGCATCACGGCCGCCACGCCCTACATCATGGGCTTTACACCCGAGCTTCGCGCTGCGGCAGGTAAGCAGTTTGTCGACGTGGGCATTGCCGAGGAGCACGCCGTAACTTTTGCCACCGCGCTTGCGCGCTCGGGCGCCAAGCCAGTCTTTGGTGTGTACGGCACGTTTTTGCAGCGCGCCTACGACGAGCTGTGGCACGACCTGTGCCTCAACGATGCCCCCGCAACCATCTTGGTGTTTGGCGCCTCGATCTTTGGCACCACGTCCGAGACGCACCTCTCGTTCTTCGATATTTCCATGCTGGGCGCTCTTCCCAACATGCGCTACCTAGCGCCGGCCTGCATGGAGGAATATCTGTCCATGCTGAACTGGTCGCTCGACCATCGCGAACATCCTGTGGCGATTCGCGTGCCCGGCATTGGCCTGGTGAGCCGTCCCGACCTTGCGCCCACCGAAGACACCGACTACAGTGCCGTTCACTACAACGTGGTTCGCCAGGGTCGCGACGTAGCAGTGCTCGCACTCGGTGATTTCTTTGAGCTGGGCGAGCGCGTGGCAAACCGCCTGGCCGCCGAGTACGGCATCGAGACCACGCTCGTCAACCCGCGCTTTGCAACCGAGCTCGACCGCGAGTTCCTCGACAGTCTTGCCGCCGAGCATCGCGTTGTCGTCACCCTCGAGGACGGCATCTTGGACGGCGGCTGGGGCGAGCGCGTGGCGTGCTACCTGGCCTGCACGCCCGTGCGCACGCGCACCTTCGGCATCGCCAAGGGCTTCCCCGACCGCTACGATCCCAACGAGCTGTTGGCTCAGAACGGCATGACGGTCGAGAATATGGCCGCCGAAGCCGTAAGGCTACTCAACGAGTAAAAAACCTCCGCAGGGGAAGCACCCCTGCGGAGGTTTTTGTTTTCACAGCTCAATTATCTCAATCTGTAACATCTAGGGCCCGAATTCCCGTCTAACTGTTACAGATCTAGATAAGATGTCTTAGTCCCAGACCTTTGTCTCAATCTGTAACAGTAAGAACCCATTTCCTCGTCTACCTGTTACAGATTGAGACAAAGCAGCGAGACATGCCACCACATCTGCAAGAACCACCACAAAGGTGCCTGTCCCTTTTTGGTAGGTAGAATTACCCATAAGTTAAGTATGTTTCTGAGTTATTTCGTGTTGACCCATTTGAGCGCGATAGGGTATAACTCTACTCAACCGCTAGGGATTTTATTGAGAAAGGTGTTCTACCATGAGCAAGAACCTCTCCCAGCAGGTCGTTCTCGACCGCCGCGGCTTCGTTGCCGCCACCTTCGCAACCGTCGCCGGCCTTGGTCTTGCCGGCTGCTCCGACACCAGCACCGAGGCCGACAAGGGTTCCGCCGCCGGCTCTTCCAAGAGCTCCAATGATACCGAGGCTTCCACCACGCTCGACGCTAAGGCATTCGACAAGCTCGTCGACAACGGCCCCAAGGCCGATGACGACGCCATCGCCGCCAGCACCTGGGCCACGGCCGTTAAGGACGCCGGCGTCTTTAAGATCGGTGGCGTTCAGACCTCCACGCTCTTCTCCCTCCTCAACGAGAAAGACGGTCAGACCCGCGGCTTCGACGCCGGTATCGCACAGCTCCTGTCCAACTACATTCTGGGCGAGAACAAGGTCGAGATCACCCAGGTAACCTCGGACACGCGTGAGTCCGTCCTGCAGAACGGCCAGGTCGACGCCGTCTTCGCCACCTACACCATTACCGATGAGCGCAAGAAGCTCGTCTCCTTTGCCGGTCCCTACTACTACACCCAGCAGGCCATCCTGGTACTCGCCGATAACGACGACATCAAGAGCGTCGACGACCTGGCCGACAAGAACGTCGCCGTCCAGTCCGGCTCCAACGGCCCCGCCATCCTGGAGGAGTTCGCTCCCAAGGCCAGCCAGCAGGAGTTCAAGACCGACGAGGAGGCTCGTCAGGCACTCCAGCAGGGCCGCGTTGACGCCTACGTCATCGATAACAACATGCAGCAGAGCGCCCTGGTCCGCGAGCCCGGTAAGTACAAGATCGCCGGCAAGCCCTTCGGCAGCAAGGAGCCCTATGGCATCGGCCTGCCGCTCGATTCCGACGGTGTCGCCTTTGTCAACGACTTCCTTAAGAAGATCGAGGACGATGGCACCTGGACCGAGCTGTGGCAGATCTGCATCGGCGACCGTACGGGCGACACTAATGTTCCCGAGCTGCCCGAGATCGGCGCTTAGGCAGCGAGCCTGGTAACGGCCGCAACGAAACCATATGGAAACGCACGATGCGCTTTATTGCGGTAAACTGTTTCCTCACAGAGTTGTCGGGGCTTCCGTACACACGGGAGCCCCTTTCCTTATCGGCGGGAGGTCCGCATGAGTCTCTCCGAACTCTGGTCGCTCTATGGCCAGAACTATATCGACGCGCTGCTAGCAACCTGGGGCATGACGCTTGAGTCGTTTGCCATCGCCATGGTGCTGGCCGTCGCCGTCACCGTGATGCGCGTGTCGCCGCTCAAGCCGCTGCGCGTCTTTGGCGACCTGTATGTCCAGGTCTTCCGTAACATCCCCGGCATCGCACTGCTCATCATCGTCGTCTATGCGCTGCCGCCGCTCAAGGTCGTCCTGCCCTACCGCACCTGCGTTATCGTCGCCACGGTCCTTTTGGGCTCGGCCTTTGGCTCCGAGAACTTTATGAGCGGCATCAACACCGTCGGCGTCGGCCAGGTGGAAGCCGCCCGCTCGCTGGGGATGAGCTTCAGCCGTATCCTCGCCAAGATCGTGATTCCGCAGGCGCTGCGCTCGAGCGTGCTGCCCATGACCAACCTCTTTATCGCTGTCATGCTCACCACCGCGCTCGGCAGCCAGGTACCGTTGCAACCGCAAGAGCTCACCGGCGTGGTGAGCTACATCAACACGCGCTCGCTCGGCGGCGTCGCCGCGTTCTTTATCTCGGCGCTCGGCTACCTGGGCACGGCCTTTGTGGTGAGCCACATTGGTAACTACATTGATAAGAAGGTGAGGATCCTCCGATGAGCAAGCACTCCACCTCCGCGCTCACCATGCGCGATGCGCTCTACGAGGCTCCCGGCCCCAAAATGCGCGCCAAGATTCGCATCGGCACCGCCATCTCGCTTGTTGCCGTCGCCGTGCTCTTCGCCCTCGTGTTGCAGCGCTTTTATGTGACCGGCCAGCTTTCGGTCCACTATTGGTATTTCTTTACGCACCTCACCACCTGGAAGTTCCTGCTTGCCGGCTTTGAGGGCACCGTTAAAGTCGCACTCACCGCCGGCGCCATCGCGCTGGTGCTGGGCTTAGCCCTTATGCTCGGCCGTACCAGCGACATTAAGCCGCTGCAGCTGGTCTGCCGCGTGCTCACGGATTTCTTCCGCGGCGTGCCGAGCCTGCTGTTCATCTACTTCTTCTTTTTGGTGCTGCCCCAGTACAAGATCGCGCTGCCGTCGTTTTGGATGCTCACGCTTCCCGTCGCGCTCGCTGCCGCCGGCGTACTCGCCGAGATCTTCCGTGCCGGTGTCAACGCCGTACCGCGTGGCCAAGTCGAAGCCGCCCAGGCACTCGGTCTCTCCAAAGCTAAAATCACCTTTAAAATCGTGTTGCCGCAGGCCATTCGGTTTATCATTCCGTCGTTGATTTCGCAGCTTGTGGTCGTAGTCAAAGACACCACCGTCGCCTATGTGGTGAGCTACCCCGACCTCATGCAAAACGCCCGCGTGCTCATTACCAACTACGACGCCCTCGTGTCGGTCTACCTGGTTATCGCGGTCATCTATATCCTCATCAACGTCGCGATTAACAAGGCTGCTGTCTACGTTTCGCACAAGACCGGCGCGACCATCATCCGCTAACGCTTTACCATTTCGAGTCATAAGGAGCCGAGCACATGGCACAGAGCACCTCTTCCACCGGCAATCAGCCGCTGATCGAGCTCAGACACGTCGATAAGCACTATGGCGATCTGCACGTCCTCAACGACATCAATCTCTCGGTCGACCGCGGCGAGGTCGTCGTGGTGATTGGCCCCTCGGGCTCGGGCAAGTCGACCATGTGCCGAACCATCAACCGCCTGGAAACCATCGACTCGGGCGAGATCCTCATCGAGGGCGAGCCCCTGCCGCAAGAAGGCAAGGATCTTGCCCGCATGCGTGCCGAGCTGGGCATGGTGTTTCAGCAGTTCAACCTGTTCGCACATATGACCGTACTGCAGAACGTCATGCTGGGACCGGTTGATGTGCTGGGCGTCTCCAAGGACGAAGCCCGTGAGCGCGCCATGGACCTGCTCGGCCGCGTGGGCGTGGCCGAGCAGGCCGATAAGGTGCCCGCACAGCTCTCGGGCGGCCAGCAGCAGCGCGTAGCCATCGCCCGCTCGCTTGCCATGCAACCCAAGGCCATGCTCTTTGACGAGCCCACGAGTGCCCTCGATCCCGAGATGATCAACGAGGTACTCGAGGTCATGGTCCGTCTGGCCCAGCAGGGCATGACGATGATCGTCATTACGCACGAGATGAACTTTGCCCGCCGCGTAGCAGACCGCGTCGTATTTATGGCCGACGGCCAGATCGTGGAAACCGGCACACCCGACGAGTTCTTCGACCATCCCCAGACCAAGCGCGCCCAGGACTTCCTCAACTCCATCAAGGGCCACTAACCCAATTGCCACTCGGGCAAATTCATCAGTAACGTTTGCCCCGCGCCACCCCTGTGCCATGTCCACCCGGATTCGAAAGCCGCAACCATGATCGGAACCCGCACCTCATCGTCCTACACCCCGCACGTCGACGTCGCCCCCGCCGACCGCCCACTCATCCTCGTCGCACCGCGCTGGGAAGAGGCAGAGCCGTTTTTAACCGAGATGCTCTCCCCCAACGAGGAAATCGCAAGTGTCTTTGTCGATGCCATCCTTGCCGCTGGCGGCCTGCCGCTGCAGATGTCCATCACCGAGGACATTGAGGTCATCCGTCATTACGTTGATATCGCCGACGGCATCGCCATCCCCGGCGGCCCCGACGTCAATCCCAAACGTTGGGGCGATGATCGACCCTACGACCCCACCCTCTGCTGCGAGATCCGCGATAGCTTTGAGTTTAAGCTGGTCGGCGAGGTGCTTCGCGCCAAGAAGCCGCTCTTTACCACCTGCCGCGGCACGCAGCTGCTCAACGTCGCCACTGGCGGCACCCTGTGCATGGACGTGCCGAGCCTGGGCGCTCGCGAGGGCCGCACGCAGTGGCGCCACACCCACGTGCTCAACGACCCCGTGCATCCCGTCGAGGTCGTGCCGGGCTCGTTGCTCGACCGCGCGGTTGGTGGCGCCAAGCTTATCCAGACCAACTCCGCACACCACTGCTGCGTCGATTGTCTGGGTAAAAGCACGCGCTTGGTCGCCAAGGCAACCGACGGCGTTCCTGAGTGCATCGAGGTCGAAGGCCAGCCGTTCTGCCTGGGCGTGCAATGGCACCCTGAGTACACGTGGAAGACGCTCGAGACCGACTTTAACCTCTGGAAGTCGTTTGTCGAGGCGGCAGCCAAGGTCAAGCAGGCCCGCTAGCACGCGAACCACAAAACAGATAAGGGCGCCCCGCCGGCCACATGGTCCGGCGGGGCGCCCTTTTACCTATATGTAGCCGGCAAGCAGCCCAAGGCTCGCAAGCTCTTATTCAGCCGCCTCGCGCAGGGCCGACAACGTGGCCGCATATTGCTGCTGCAACGCATGCATTCCCTCGCGAGCGCCATCAACGGTATCGGCGCCGCGCAGCGCCTCGGTCACCACGACCGCCGGCTCGTACAGATTATCGAATCCCAGGTTCTGGCTCACGCCCTTGAGCGTGTGCGCTGCCATAAACGCACCTTCGGCGTCTCCTGCCGCCATGGCGGCCTCCAGCTTGTCCATGCTCTCGTCATCCAAAAACTTGAGGGCAAAGCGGGCAAGCATTTCCTCGCCCATCAGCCGAGCGCACGCGTCATCATAATTAGCGCCGATCTTCTCATACGCCTCACGCATGGAAATCATGGATTAAAACTCCTTTGGTCAAACTAGATCGTGGGAAACGCGACGACGTCGGCGGGGCGTGCCAACGTCTCGGCAATACGGTCTTGCACCTCGAGCAGGCAGTCGAGCAACAGCGGGTTAAAGGTGCCGCACTTACCGTCCAGGATCATCTGGATCGCCTCCTTGTGCGGGATAGCGTCCTTGTACACGCGCACGCTCGTCAGCGCATCATACACGTCGGCCACCGAGACCACCTGCGCGGCAATGGGAATCTGGTTGCCCTTAAGGCCATCGGGATAACCCTTGCCGTCCCAGCGCTCGTGATGCCAACGCGCAATCTGGTACGCATATTCCATAAGCGCATTGCCGACGTGATGGCGACCCAGCTCAAGCAACATGTCGGCGCCGATCGTGGTATGCGTCTTCATAATCTCGAACTCCTCGGACGTAAGGCATCCGGGTTTGTTGAGGATCGCATCGTCAATCGCCATCTTGCCAATATCGTGCAGCGCCGAAGCCAGGGCAATCGTGGAGCGTTCCTCGTTGTCGAGGGAGATGGTGTCGCTACGCTGGACCAGACAGTCAAGCAGCAGCTCGGTCAGCTTTTCGATATTCGTAACGTGCCTGCCGCTCTCGCCATTGCGAAGTTCCATGACACCGGCCATGATGTCGATGAGCATGCGACTGTTCTTGACGCGCTCGTTGTACTGCTGGGACAGCAGGCTCGTCAGGCGGCGCTGTTTGGCGTATAGGCGGATGGTGTTGCTTACACGGCGGCGCACGACACGGGAGTCAAACGGGCGGTTGATATAGTCCGAGGCGCCCAGCTCGTACGCGCGCAGAACCATATCATCGGAATCTTCGCTCGAAATCATGATGAAAGGCAGATTGTCGATACCCGATCGGCGCGACAGATCGGCCAGCACCTCAAAGCCGCTTATACCCGGCATGACAATATCCAGCAGCACGAGCGACAACTCATCGCCATAGCGGTCGACCATGTCGAGCGCCGTACGACCGTTGTCGGCCTCGAGGATGCAATACTCGTCCTTGAGCATCTCGTTGAGAATGGCTCGGTTCATCTCGGAGTCATCGACAATAAGCACCAAAGGCTTTTCGCTTTGGAAGGCTTCGATGGAATCGGCATCGGTCACGACCGTACCGGCTTTTGCCTTAGCGCGGCTCAATAACTGGACAGCGCGGCCAACTCCTTCATCGACCGTCTCGCCATGAATGCGAACACCGCCAACACATGCCGTCAAGCTCACGTACTCATGGCCCGGAACAATCGTGGCATGAACGGCATCGGACACCTGATGCAGGCGACGGGTGAAGTCATCGGAGGGAATATTGGGCATGACGACCACAAACTTGTCGCAGCCATAGCGTACAAGCTCGTCAGTCGAACGAATTCCGCTGCGTATGGCTGTCGCCACAGCACCGAGCGCAAGGTCGCCGGCATGACGGCCACACGTATCGTTGAAGACCCTAAAATCATCAAGGTCGATCACCGCAACGCCGGCATTCATGCGGGCGCTACGGAGCTTTTCCTCGTAATATCGGCGATTGCGCACACTCGTCAGCACGTCGGTGTAGACGAGGTCCTCTTCTGCAGCCTCTTGCTCATCGATCGGACGCACCATCAGCAGGACGTGAGGCTCGCCCTCGACCTTCAGAGGGCGCAGGCGAGCGCGGTACTCGGTACCATCATTGAGCAGCTGCTCCGATACATCATCGGAACCTGCCAAGGCCTCAAGACTCGACTGACGCAGACAAGGGCAGCGATCGCCGGCGAGCAAGCAGTTAGGCTCGCTCTTAATCTGATCGGCCGACAACAAACGCACCACGGGGTAGGTCTTCGCGACGCGGGCGACCTCGGCGGCAGCCTCCTCGTCGGTTAGATTGACCTCGTGATTATTGAGCATATGGGGCCCTTCCTATCGTTACGCACGGCAACGGTGCATATCAATTGGTACAAGGGTAGCATCTAACAGCTGAAGGCAAACGCGCGATTATCGTTACATTTTTATGACCTGGCAAACGGCGGTAATGGAGCCGCGGGCGCGCGGTTATGGGCGCATTCGTTAACAATGACGAAACGCTAACAGCCCCTCTCCCCGCAGGTCATCGAGCGTGCTAACGCTCCAAGACATCGCGAACGGCGTTTGCCGCCGTAACGGGGCGATCGCGCAGACCGTTATGCGCGCCCGGGATCGTCACAAGGGGGCAATCGAGATATTCGGCAGCCGCTCGCGTGCCAGCCTCGCGGGGTGTATCGACCGAAAGCTCGCCCAAAAACACGGCCGACACCGCCTTTGACGCGCGGACGCGCTCCCAGTCGGGAGCATATGTCATATTTGTTCCGTATTCATTAGCCATAAAGCAACGACCATTGCGCAGGGCATGTTTGGCTTCCGCTTCGGTCGTCCCGGGAGCTTCGGGGTCCAAGTCGCCGAGGGCTCCCAAGAAAAGCCGGAGCGCCCTTGAAACCTTTCCAGCCGCAATCATATCGAGCAAAACCGGAGCTGCGCCCATGCCGACGCCTTCGGCCGACACAGCCGGCTCATGCAGAATCGCACGGGCGACGAGATGGGGTTCGGCGCGAAGAAGCTCCAGCGCCACCAACGTACCGGCGCTATGCGCAAGCACATTTGTCGGAGCGCCAACGTGTTCGATCACGGCTTGCAGGTCGGCGGCCTGAGCGGCAAGATCATAGCTGCCGTCTGCCGCATCGCTGCTGCCACCGCAGCCGCGGCGGTCGTAGGCAATTACGCGGTAGTTGCGGCTGAGCTCACAAGCGATACCGTCGAAAAATGTGCCGTCGACACAAGCGCCGTGCACGCACACCAAGGCAGGAGCATCAGGCGACACATCTGGGCCGGCATATTCGCGACAGGCAATCGTGGTGCCCGCATTCTCGACCGTAAAATTCATGTTGTGCCCCCATCATCAATGCTCATCCAGTTGCACGTCAGCGCGGTTGGATGGACCCACATTGCCTTACACCTTGTTAACAGATTAACTTTACCCGACCCGAGGCTTTTCATGGCGCGGCATAATGGGCGACGTGAAAAAACGAAACTTGTAAAGCAAGAGCCCGCACCTTGCTTTGGAGCCGATGCTATGCTTAGGCACAATTGTCTTGAGGAGCATATGCCTATGTCTACGTTTTTGAATGCCAGCCCCATCTTTGGGCCCGTTCGCAGCCGTCGCCTTGGTCTCTCGCTCGGCGTCAACATGATGCCGGCCAGCGGCAAAATCTGCACGTTCGACTGCATTTACTGCGAAAACGGCCTCAACGCCGAGCGCCCCTGCCATGAGCCGTACAACACAGCTGCCGTGGTACTCGACGCGCTCGAGGCAAAGCTGCGCGAGATGGCAGCCGAGGGCGAGCTCCCCGATGTGATCACCTTCGCAGGAAACGGCGAGCCCACCGCCGCACCGGAGTTTCCCCAGGCGATTGCCGGCGCCGTCGCGCTGCGCGATCAGCTGGCCCCAAACTCCAAAATCGCCGTGCTCTCCAACGGTACGCGCGCCGACCGCCCCGAGGTGCACGATGCGCTCATGATGGTCGACGACAACATCCTCAAGCTCGATACGGTCGATCCGGCATTTATCCAGCTGCTCGACCAGCCTGTTGGCCCCTACGACGTCGAGCACCAGATTGAGACGTTCGCAAGCTTTGACGGTCACGTTATTATCCAGACGATCTTTTTGACCGGTGAGTATCTGGGCAAGCCCATCGACAACACCGGCGAGGAGTACGTTGCCCCCTGGCTCGCGGCACTTGAGCGCATTCGCCCACAAGAAGCGACCATCTACACGGTGGCTCGCGAGACGCCGGTCGCCGGCCTTGCCAAAGCAGCGCCCGAGGCCCTCGACGCCATCGCCGCGCGCGTCCAAGCCCTCGGCATTCCCTGCCAGGTGAGCTACTAGCAAAACCACGCAGCAGCTAGTGCCCGCCACCCCGCTCCATCAGTTGCGGTGATATAGTTCCTGTTTATGCTGTTAAACCGCTTAAATCGGAACTATATCACCGCAACTTTTATGGACGCGTGAGTGGGCTATACTAGCTGCGGATGAAAGGAAGTTAGCCATGTATGACAAAGGACCCGTACCCGGCCGCAACGACGCCTGCTGGTGCGGCAGCAGCAAAAAATATAAGAAATGTCACAGCGCCTTCGACGAGCGCCTCGAGCGCCTGTGGGAGGAGGGCTGGGAGGTTCTGCCCCGTACGCTCTACAAGACGCCCGCCGATATCGAGGGCATCAAGCGCTCCGCCGCCATCAACGTGGGCGTGCTCGACTACGTAGGCGAGCACATCGCCGCGGGCATGACCACCAACCAGATTGACCAGATGATCTACGACTACACCGTCGAGCACGGTGGCACGCCGGCCGATCTCAACTACGAGGGCTACCCCAAAAGCGTGTGCACCTCGATCAATGATGTGGTCTGCCACGGTATCCCCTGTGATACGGACGTGCTGCACGAGGGCGACATCATCAACGTGGACTGTTCCACGATTCTTGACGGCTACTTTAGCGACTCGAGCCGCATGTTCTGCATCGGCGAGGTCTCGGCCGAGCGTCAGCGCCTGGTCGACGTCACTCGCGCCAGCGTGGAGGCGGGTCTGGCCGCCGTCAAGCCGTGGCTACCGCTGTCCGTGATGGCCGAGGCCGTGCAAAAGACGGTCGAGGACGCCGGTTTTAGCGTGGTGCGCGAGTACGGCGGACACGGCATCGGTAAGGAGTTCCACGAGGACCCGTTTGTGGGCTTTACCACCGAGGCGCCCGATGTGGACACCATTATGGCTCCGGGCATGGTCTTTACCATCGAGCCCATGGTCAATGCCGGAGCGCCCGACATTAAGATCAGCAAGGGCGACGGCTGGTGTGTGCGCACCAAGGACGGTAGCGATTCGGCCCAGTGCGAGGTACAGCTCGTGGTGACCGAGGACGGTTACGAGCTGCTCAGCTGGTAGCTGTGGATGCGCCGGATGCCGACGGGCACGCCCGTCTTGCATCCGGCGTTTTATTTGAGCGTTTTGCCTGATAAAACCTGCCAAAATTAACCTGTCCCTTTTTGGCAGGTCGAGCGGAGAGGACTGCTTGTGAACATTCTGGTTTTGTTGCCCGTCAACGACCGTCATCGCGCAATTCTTGAGTCGAGCGCTCCGGGCGAGGACTTTATCTACACGAGCGCCGACGCCGCCACGCACGAGCAGGTCGCCGATGCCGACGTGATCCTGGGCAACATCGACCCTGCCCTGCTTACCGCGTGCAAGCACCTCCAGCTGTTGCAATTGCAGACCGCCGGCTATGACGACTACCTTGCCGCCGGCACCGTGCCGACCGACGCCAAACTGTCTTGCTCGGTGGGCGCCTACGGTCAGGCCGTAAGCGAGCACATGTTTGCCATGGTTCTTTCTATGATGAAGCGCCTGCCCGGCTATCACGACTTGCAGCGCGAGCATCGCT
>DXLQ01000054.1:0-12145 GCA_019414685.1 Collinsella sp.
GGGGACACCGGCTTAGGTTTATCGCGAGTTCCGCACGAACAGGAGGCCACTTAATGTGGCCTCCGTCGTGAGCAGGACTGTAGAGCAGGAAACCTAAGCCGGTGTCCCCACTCTCCCGGGGCCGAACGCCCTAGTTGTTGAGCATGCGGTCGAAGCTTCCCGAGTCGCCATCCCGATAGTCTGCGGTCATCAGAATCTCCTGCGGAATGCGCCCGCCCTCGCGCAGCACGTTGCGGAACTGCACGCGCGTAACCATGGGCAGATCCTTGATCGTCGCTGCCAGGTTCTGCGGCACACCCTGGTTGGCAGCCGCGGGCTCGCACTCTCCGCCGGCCTTCACGCGACGCTTATGCTCGGCGAGCATGGCGCGGTACATGCCGGCATGCAGGCGAATCTCAACCACATTGGCATTGCGAGCCTGCTCGACGATGCGCGCGCCCTCGCGATCGATATCGCCCACGTAGTAGACGTAGTTAAAGCGATAGCCAATCTCGGCCAGATAATCATCCAGTGCGTGCGAGACGCTCGCTTTGCAGCCGCCGCCAAAAATCACGCCGCCCACCTTGATGCCAAAGAGCTTGGCGTGCTTGCGGCCACGCAGCAGCTTGACGATCTCGTCGTAGGTGTCCAGGTTCTCGACCATAATGAACGGCTTGTCGGCTCCCAGCGTAAAGAAGCCCGTAAAGTGCACGGGGCGATTGGGGGCGACCTTGATCGCCTGCATGCTGATGCCCTTTTCGGTCATACGCCTGATCAGGCGCTCACCGTGCTTGCCGTCAAAAGCCTTCTCGTCGTTAAAGATCTGGTAGGCACGCTGGCGGCGCGAGGCAACCGGCGTATCGGCACCTCGGTTCTGCTCGATCCAAGCCTGGATGATTGCGATTTCCTCGGCAATCTTGCGGTTGGACATCTCGTTGTGCTGAGTGCGCTGCGGAGCCTTTTTGCCGTCCTTGCCCTCGACCTTTACGATCTGTGTCTGCTGCTCCTTGATCTTGGAGAGCGCCATAGGCGTGGGGACAACCTTGAGCAGCTGCCTGCCTAAAACGCGGGCAAGGGCAAACGCCGAGACCTCGCCGTGGGCGGCCGACTCGGGCTGCTGGGCAGCAGTATCTACTGCGGCAGACTCCGGCTTCTTCTGAGACTTGCGCTTAGAATCGCCTTGGGAATTGCGCTCGCGCTTCGGCATAGACGCCTGCTTCTGCGGACGATCGGACTTGCTCTCCTTCGCTGACTGGCGCTTAGGCTGCCCCGAAGAAACCTCGGCCTTCGCATCCTCGTTCTGCGGCGTGGTCTTCTCGGTTGCAGTCTCGGCATGGGAACTGCGGCCTCCACGATGGCGACGGCGGCGAGGCTTGCTCGACGCGCTCTGCTCCGTCTGCTCATCAGTAGGCTGCTGGCCCTTGGCCTCGGCATCAACCTCAAGCTGCGGCTCAACAGGCTTTTGCTCGCGAGCCACCGGCTCAACGGCCTTCTCGTCCTGGGTGGTCGAAACCGACTCGCCCTTCTCCTGACGCTTTACGGGATACGCACGTCCCGCAAAACCGCGGCCGGGACGACACGAACCCGGAGCCTTCTTGGCAGACTCCTCAACATCGTCTGCAACCTCAGAAGACTCTTCAACCTCACGCGCGGCATCCTGCGCTGCAGCCTTAAAGTGAGCACCGCGACGACGCTTGGGTTCTTGGGCCTCCACGGGCTTTTGCTCCTTCGTGGGCTTCTGCGACTCGGCAGCAACCTCGGTCTCAACAGCCTCGGCATCCGTCTCGCCCTTTCGAGCAACGGCGCGACGGAAGCGCTCCTGCTGGGCGCGGCGCTGTGCATCGCGCTTGCCGCCCCCGCCAAAACCGCCGCGTCCTGCCTTGGCCGTAAAGGCACGCACGACGTTCTCATCGAGCAACTCATCGGTATCGACATGCTCACGCGGAGCAGCTTCTTCCACAGCAGGCACGTCAGCGGAATCCTCGACGACAAAATCCTCGACGGACTCGGCAGGCTGCTCCTGGGCATCGCGGATCTCGGCATTGATGGTATAGAACGCCGGGCGCCCGTTAATGCCGCTACCCTCGATCTTGGTCACGATCTTTGCCGCGATAAGCTCATCGCGCATCGCCTTGGTGTCGCACTCCTTATCGACGGAGCGGAAAATCTGCGCCAGCGCACTCGACTTAATCTTGAGCGCCTTGCGGCAGAGCAGGTCGTAGGCAACCAGCTTGGCGCGCTCAGCAGAAAGCGACGTCTGGCTGCTCAGGCGCTCAGCCAAAGCATCGACATTGTTTTGATTATCGGAATATACCGTCTTGGCCACGGGGCCCCTTTCATATGTACACATATACGTCTATATGGTACAACGCACGCCCTTATCCACGCAAAACATCTGCGAGAACACTCGAGCGTCACCCGCTTTCGCATGAAAAAAAGACCGAGTCCGCGTCGTTGCGAACCCGGTCTTTCCGAGTCATATGGATGAGAGATTCAACCCGTCCGACCGACTAGGCCTTGACGGCCTCGGCGTCGGCAGGAGCCTCAGCGGCAGCGGCGCGACCGTACTCGGCCTTGCCCATATCGGACCACTCGGGCTCCTCATCAGGCATGGAGCCAGCCTCCTTGCCAAAGAACTCCTTGAGGCAGTTGACGGCGACGATGAGACCCAGGACCATCAGCAGGACGGCGAAGACGAGCTGCAGGCCCTTGGTGGCGGCGACGGAGACGGCGTCCGTGGTGGCAGTAGCCGGGATGGTACCGAAGAAACCGTAGGCCTGGACGGCGGTCATGCAGCCCATGGCGCTCTGGACCAGCGAGGTGAAGGTGCAGCAGAGCAGGAAGGCGACGGGCACGTAGAGCATCCAGCCCTTGCGGCCGGTGCACTTGCAGAACACGGCGAGGGTGATCATGGTCATGCCGCCGAGCAGCTGGTTGGAAGCACCAAAGAGCGGCCAGATGTTGGCATAGCCACCAAAAGCGAGGGCGAGACCGGGAAGCAGGGTAACGACCGTGGCGAACCAGGGGTTGCCGAGGACCTTCATGTAGCCGGCCTTGGACTCGATGGCCAGGGCATCGTTGGTCTGGGCAAAGAACTCGGAGAACGAGGTGCGGGCGATGCGGGCGACGGCGTCGAGCGAGGTCAGAGCCAGAGCGGAAACGTTCATGGTCATAAAGACGGTAGCGAGCGTGCCGTCAACACCGAAGGCCTGCATACCGCGGGAGATGCCAGCGGCGAAGATCTGGAACGGGGTGGAAGCGACACCGGCGTTGAGGACGCCGGTACCGGCGGTGTTCATGTCGGAGAACATGATGCCGGCGACGATGATGGCAAGGATGCCGACGAAGGACTCGACGATCATGGCGCCGTAGCCGACCTTGACGGCGTCCTGCTCCTTCTCGACCTGCTTGGAAGAGGTGCCGGAAGAAACGAGGCTGTGGAAACCGGAGAGAGCACCGCATGCGACGGAGACGAACAGGACCGGGAACATCATGCCGGAGGCAGTGGAGAAGCCGGTAAAGACCGGAGCGGTGATAGTGGCCTGACCGTTGACGCCCAGGACGACGATGCCGAGGACAGCGCAGACGATCATGACGATCATCATGATGGAAGTGAGGTAATCGCGCGGAGTCTTGAGCATCTGGATGGGCATGGCGCCAGCGAAGACCAGGTAGACCATGACGACGGCGAACCACTGGAACTTATCCAGGTAGACCGGGAACTGCATACCGACGGCGAACATGAGAACCATGAGGACCACGCCGGTGACGAACTCGGCAGCGCCGGTGAGGTTGAACTTCTTCTGGGCCCAACCAAAGGCGATAGCGACGAAGGTGAACAGGATGGAGATGGTACCAGCGCAGCCGGCGGCATAGGACTTGGTGAAGTCGATGGCACCGGTAGCAGCACCAGAAGCGTCAACGGCCGGGGTGAACATGAACGTCTTGCAGACCATGTCGGTGAAAGCGGCGATGACGATGATGCAGAACAGCCAGCAGAACAGCAGGAACAGGCGACGGCCGGTCTTGCCGATGTACTTCTCGATGAGCTGAGCGAGCGACTTGCCGTTGTTCTTCATCGAAGCGTACAGAGCACCAAAGTCGTGGACGGCACCAAAGAAGATGCCGCCGACGAGGACCCAGAGCACGACGGGCAGCCAGCCAAAGGCCATGGCGACGATCGTACCCGTAACAGGGCCAGCACCGCAGATCGAGCTGAACTGGTGCGAGAACGCGGTGAAGGCGGAGACGGGCGAGAAGCTCTTGCCGTCCTTCATGCGCTTGGCCGGCGTGAGGGCCTCTTTGTCAACGCCCCACTTGTTGGCCAGCCATCGGCCATAGCCCAGATAGCCGCAGGCGAGCACCGCCGCGGCCACAACCATGAGCAAAACTCCGTTCATTACATTTCCTCCTCTAAAAAGAACTTCCTAGACATAAAAAATGAGGGCCGTCGGTTGCGCTCGACGGCCCTCATCTTCATCAGCCGCCCGTTATCGTACGGGCTAGCTGTATGTGCTAACCCGCATCAGATAATTACTACGCTGATAATGTTTAGCTGATGCGTGAACATGTCTAAGAAATCCTCTTCAATCATGATGCGAACGATCCGTGCGTGTTCACATCCCCCAGTGGTTGAAAAGGAGTATGAAACTTTAGTTACCTAAAGTCAACGCAAATTTGTAATGAATTTTCAACTTTTTTGGATTTCTCGGTATAAAACGCCACTGACCTCGGACTTTACCCCACGACAGTTTTTGCATGAGAGATGCCCCTGAGAGCCGCGGGAGCCGGGCGGCGCATATGAACTTTCCTGCTCTACAGTCCTGCGCAAGACGGAAAGCACATTAAGTGCTTTCCTTTGCGTGCGGAACTCGCGATAAAGTTCATATGCGCCGCCCGGCTCCCGCGGCTCTCAGGGGCTCCCATCCCAAATGCGGAGCAAAGCTCCGCACGCCAACTTTTTCTTTCAGCTAAAGAACGCTGGAAATTCGACGCTGGCTTGTTAACCTTGCTGGACGTTGTCGACGCCGAACCAACTCAGAAGCTATATCGATACAGAAAGGTCCCCGGACGGAGGGGCCGGATATAAGGTTTATCGCGAGTTCCGCACGCAAAGAAGGCCACTTAATGTGGCCTTCGTCTTGCGCAGGACTGTAGAGCAGGAAACCTTATATCCGGCCCCTCCGTCCGGGGACCGCGCCGTACCAGCTACAGCGTCATGTTCGGATCGGCGTCGACGTCGAACGGCGAGATTTCACCTCGGTCGAATTTACGGCGGGCGACCTCCGCGATCATGGCTGCGTTATCGGTACAGGCAGACAAGGGCGGCACCGTTACGCGAATCCCCTGACGTCCAAGCTTCTTGATCATCATCTCGCGCAGATGCGGGTTGGCCGAGACGCCGCCGCCGATGCAGTATTCCTTACATCCGGTAGCGTGCAATGCGTTTTTGGCCTTCTTGTACTGCACGTCAAAGACAGCCGCCTCAAACGAAGCCGCCAGATCGGGCAGGTGAATCGTGCGCCCGGCTTTGGTCTCTTGCTCGATGTAGAGCGTCACCGCCGTCTTGAGGCCCGAAAGCGAGAAGCGATAGTCTCCCCTGCTGTTAAGCGCACGGGGGAAATCGATCGCCTTGGGGTTGCCCGTCTCGGCCAGCTTGGAAATGATGGGGCCACCGGGATAGCCCAGACCCAACGCCTTGGCTACCTTGTCGAAGGCCTCGCCCACAGCGTCGTCGAGCGTCTCACCGAGCACCTCGTAGTCGCCCCACGCCTTCACGTGCACGAGCATGGTGTGCCCACCCGAGACAAGCGTGAAGATAAACGGCGGTTTGAGGTCGGGTTGCGCCAGCAGGTTGGCAAACAGATGCCCCTCCAGATGGTTGACGCATACGAGCGGCTTACCGGCAGCGTAGGCAAAGCCTTTGGCAAAGGCAACGCCCACCACGAGGGCGCCCACCAGGCCCGGACCCTGTGTCACGCCCACGGCGGCAAGCTCGCTGGGAGCAATGGCTCCACCCTCAAGACCAAGCGATGCTGCGGCATCCTCGAGCGCCGCATCCACGACACTCACAATCACCTCAACGTGTTTGCGCGAGGCGATCTCGGGCACCACGCCGCCAAAGCGGGCATGAAAATCAATCTGTGTCGACACCTGGTTGGCCAGCATATTGCCATCCGCATCGATAATCGCCACGGCCGTCTCGTCGCAGGAACTCTCGATAGCGAGCACCAGGCGGCGGCGCTCAATTTCGGCGCGCTCCCCCTCGGAGCGCCCAGGCGCAGGCAGCGGCCATACGCGTTGCTCGGCTGCCGTCGGCTCGGGCGAGGCGTTATCGACCGGAAGTACGAGGGGAAGTGGGGCCGTCATGACGATGGCGTCTTTGCCGACACCGTAGTAGCCACGACGACGACCCACCTCGGTAAAGCCCAGAGCGGCATAGAGCGCAATCGCGCCCTCGTTGCCGTCCTCGACCTCGAGCGAAGCCGTGGTGCAGCCGAGCATCTGGGCATCATAGCTCACATGCGACAGCAGCTTGCGGGCAATGCCCTCACGGCGATGTGCCGAGTCGACGGCGACATCCAGAATCTGCACATCACCGTCCACGACCATACCGCCGGCAAGGCCCAGCAGCTTGCCGTCGTCGTGTGCCACCCACCAACTGCGCGGCGCAGCGACGTCCTCGCCCAGTTCGGACAGGAACATGCCCGGCGTCCACGCCTCGTGTCCGGCACCTTCAAAGCAGGCAGCCTCTAGCGCGCTCGCGCCCTCGGCATCCGCCGCGCCCATGGGACGGAACTGCAGATGACGACCGGCGAGCTCATCGGCAACGCCCGTAATTTCGCTCTGCGCACTCTCGGCAAGACCAAGACGCTTGCGCTCGTTTTCCTCGGCATCCGAAAGGCGCGTGTAAATCGGCAGGACGCGAGCCGGATCGCCGTCACCCGCAGCGTGCACGAGCAGCAAGCCCTCGCCCGAAGGCCACCACAGGTCGCGCTCCACGCAGCGGGCGGTCTCGTCCTCACCCAGCAGCTTGCCATAGCGCACGAGACCGTCACCGGTCAGCTGAACCTGGTCCCAGTCCGCTGCTCGGCGCCACTCATCGAGCGCCACGGCGGCCTTGACCACGTGTTCGCGCTCAAATTGACGCTCGGGACCCTCATCGCCCAGCATATATAGTGCCGGATATACCTCACCGCGCATGGCATCGGCCAAGATACCAAGCTTGCCGCGCACGCCAGCCTTCCACGCCGTCCAAGCGCAAGCGTCGAGCGTCGACACGCCCAGCAGTGGAACATTGGCACCGCGCGCGAGGCCCTTGGCAGTGGAGATGCCGATGCGCACACCCGTAAACGACCCCGGGCCGCGGCCGACCACGTAGTAACCAACATCGCTGCGATCCAGACCGGCTTGAGCCAGCACGCCATCAACGGTATTCACGAGCTCAACGTTGGCGTGACGGCGACACATGTGGTCGCCACTCACGAGCTTCGTCTCGCCCGTCTGCCCATCAATCCAGCTTGCCGCGCAGGCAAGCATGTCGGTCGAGGTATCGAGCGCCACCACCAGCGCGTTGTCGTTATGCAAGCTCATCTTGTACAGCCTTATCAATCAAATGGGAAAGCTCCATTGCGCGGTCACCGTGTGCCTCGAGCGTTATCGTTCGCACATCGCTGTCGCCCTCATCACGCTTGAGCGTCACCGAAAGATACTCATCCGTCAGCTCGTCCTGGAATTGTTCGCCCCATTCCAGCAAGCAAGCACCCTCATAGCCCAGCACATCGAAAATGCCCGTATCCTCGAGCTCGTAGGCATGCTCCAGGCGGTATAGATCAAAGTGAAACAGCGGAATACGGCCTTGATCGTGAACGGCCATGAGCGCAAACGTAGGGCTCGTAACCATATGCTCATCGCCCAGCCCGCGCGAGACGCCCTTGGTAAAGTGAGTTTTGCCCACTCCCAGGCCACCGGTCAGGATGAGCACATCGCCGTCCTCAAGGCACGGTGCAATTAGCTCGCCAAAGTACTCCGTATCGGCAGCGCAAGTCGTTTTGTAAGTACCTACCCCCAGGCGCTCCAGGGACATATATGCTCCTTATTATTCCGAGGCGTCCTCTGGTGCGGGATGTCGCTCCAGATAGTCGCCCAGCATCTTAAAGTCTTCCTCCAGCAGCTCCTGCCACGCCGGATTGCGCAGCGCTGCTGCCGGATGGAACGTGGGCATTACTACAAAATGCCCCATCTGGTGGAACCTGCCGCGCAGCTTAGTAATGCCAATCTCGGTCTTAAGCACAAAGTGCGTCGCGGGGTTGCCGAGCGTCACGATAATATCGGGCCAGATGCTTCGAATCTGCTCACGCAAAAACGGCGAGCAAGCCAGCACTTCCTCGGGACGCGGATTGCGGTTTCCCGGCGGGCGGCACTTAAGCACGTTGGCAATGTAGACGTCTTCGCGTTTGAGGCCCGCCAGCGACAAAATGCCGTTGAGGTCCTCGCCTGCCGCCCCCACAAAGGGCTCGCCCTGCAAATCCTCATTGCGGCCCGGCGCCTCACCAATAAACATCACGCGAGCGCGGGGGTTTCCCACGCCAAACACGATATTGTGACGCGACTGGTAGAGCTGGCAGAGGTGACAATCGCCCAGAACGGCCTCAATTTCCTCGAGTGCGACCTCACGTGGTGCCTGATGGGTATGGCCGGGGATGTGCATGACGCCCATAGCGGCTCCTACACGTAGACCTTGTCGAGACGCATGCCAAAGCCGCAGGCGACCTCGTAGTTAATCGTTCCGCGCAGTCGGGCCATCTCGTCCATAGTGATCTCGGCATCGCCATCGCGGCCGACAATGATCATCTCGTCACCATACTCGGCCTCGGGAATCTCGTGTGCCGGGTTGGACTGAATGGCGACCATAAACTGGTCCATGCAGATATTGCCAACCTGATGCACACGCTCGCCGCGATACAGCACATCCATACGATTGGAAAGCGTACGCGATAGGCCATCGGCATAACCGATCGGCAGCGTGCAGATCTGAACGCGCGTACGCGGT
This sequence comes from Collinsella sp., assembly GCA_019414685.1. Lineage (GTDB taxonomy): Bacteria > Actinomycetota > Coriobacteriia > Coriobacteriales > Coriobacteriaceae > Collinsella. The sequence goes on from DXLQ01000054.1 coordinate 9,032, forward strand.
ACGCGGTAGGTAAAACCGTAGCCCACGCCCTCACCCATCGCAGGGTGTGCCACGCGCGTCACACGCGCATGGACGCTCATAACGGGATCAAGCTGCATCACGCGGCCACTCAGCTCGCACGGCTGCATGCCATACAAGCCAACGCCGGCGCGGATCATATCAAAATGCATCGAGGGGTCGAGCATCGAGGACGGCGTGTTGGCGCAGTGCACGATACCGCACTCAAAACCCGCATCCTTAATGGCCTGAACGGCCTCGGTAAAGCGCTGACACTGCAGCTTGTAGTCCCAGCCCGAAGGTTCATCGGCCGTGGCGAAGTGCGTAAATACGCCGTCGCACTGAATACCGCGATGGAAATTTATACCGCGGACAAAGTCGAGCACCTGCGTGTAGTGAACGCCGATACGATTCATGCCCGTCTCGATGGCGAGATGATACTTGCCCACTTTGCCCGCCGCGACGGCACATTCGCCATACGCAAGAGCAAAGTCAGACGTATAGACCGAAGGCATGATATCAAACTCGAGCAACGTCGGAATGGCCTCGATAGGCGGCTCGCTTAGGATGAGGATGGGTTTCGTAATCCCGCCCTGTCGGAGCTCAACGCCCTCGTTAACCGTCGCCACGGCAAACATGTCGGCACCGGCCGAATACATGATCTTGGCGCACTCAACAGCTCCATGGCCATAAGCATCGGCCTTGACCACGCAGCACAGGCGCTGACGTGGATTCAGCAAGTTCTTATAGGCCCTCGTGTTGCGACGGAGCGCCCCGCGGTCGATCTCGACCCAGGACCAGCGCGTCAAATCGGCTTTATTCATGATTAGTCATCCGACCCTTCGTCCATGATTCCCAGATCTTCGAGCGCATCCTTTGCCGCCAGTTCCATGGCCGGACCGATCAAGTCGATAAGATCGGTCGCGATAACGCTCTTCTCACCATACTCCGTCGCCGCGGCAAAACCGGCGTAGCTGTGAAGTGCGACGGCGTACGAATACAGCAACTCCCAACGATCCATCTCGTCGCGCATGGTGGCAAGCGTGCCGGCCAAAATACCCGCGAGAACATCACCCGAACCGGCAGTTGCCAGAGAAGCCGGACCCGAAAGTGGCAGCAGCACACGCTCAACGCCACAGATAGCCGTCGTCGGCCCCTTGGCAATGACCACCAGATTGTCGGAGCCTGCAGCCCAGACAACCTTCTGCGCGGCTGCAATCGCGGTACCAAGGTCGTTCACCTCGTCACCGGCAACCAGACGCGAAAGCTCACGATAGTGCGGCGTCATAACCAACGGCTGCTCGCGACGATACATCTCGGGGTTACTATCAATACCGTCAATGGCAATCTTAGCAAGGCAGTTGAGTGCATCGGCATCCAAAATAAGCGGTACATCAAGCTCGAGCAAGCCCGAAACCACCTGCATAGCGCCGGCAGACGTCGTCATACCGGGACCGCACAGTACGCAGCTGTACTTCTTTGCAATCTCGCACACCGTCATGCGCGCAGCGGCGCCAAAGGAGCCGCGGGAATCAGACGGAATAGCAAAGACGGGAATCGAAGGAAGTGCCATGCGAATAAGATTAGCGCAGGCGTCAGGAGCCGCGACTGCCACGTAACCAGCACCCGCGCGAGCTGCAGACTTGGCCGCCATAATGGCAGCACCAGGATATTGCGCAGATCCGGCGACAATAAGCACAGAGCCACGGGAATACTTATCGATATTCGTAGGAAGTGGAGCAAAGAAATCAACTAAGTCACCGGGCTCGACAATCTCGGCGGCGTGGTCGACATCATCGATGACCTCGTCAAGACGGTCGTAAAGATTGCCGCAGATCAAATCGCCAGCATACTCAGGGCCATCGGCGCTATACAAACCAATCTTGGGCGCAATCATCGTCACCGTATGTTCGGCACGAATGCAGTCGTCATCAACAACGCCCGTCTCGGCATTCAGGCCCGAGGGGACATCAATGGATACGACACAATCGGCGCATTCATTGACCGTAGGAATCCAGATGGAGAACGGCGCACGCAGATTCCCGTGAAAACCGGTACCAAAAATGGCATCGACAACAACATCGGCCTTATCGATCAAAACCTCGAGTTCGTCACGCGAAGGGCCGACGCAAACGTGCACATCGCGGCCAGCAGTACGACGAGCAACATGACGTGCCAGAGCAGCAGGAATCTCATCCGGTTCAACCGGAGAAACGATATCCACGTCCACACCCTTATGGCTCAGGATATCGGCGGCAACCCAACCGTCGCCGCCATTATTACCAAAACCGACCAGAAAGAGAACCCGATCGGGATTGAGCTTCAAGACCTCGTTGGCGGCAAACTCACCCGCTAGCTCCATAAGCTCGGCCTTCGAAGTCCCTTCGCGTTCGATGATATCCTCGAGACGAACGACTTCTTCGGTACTCAAAACCGGTTTCATCTATGCTCCTAGCGTATCTTGCGAAGCATCGCCCAGGTGCTCCGTCAATGCTGAATTCTGCAGCTGCTCAAGCTCATCTAAAACAGAGCGAGCCTCTTTAAATGTCTGCGCAACGCGTTTCTTAGTGCTCACCTTTTCATCTTTTGGCTTAGGCCGAGCATCTTCGGTAATCGCGATGGCATTCGCAACGGCTAAGTCTCCTGTAAGGGTAATGGAAAGAGCGACCTCAACAACACCCAGCTCATGAGCGATCTCGAGTGCACGGCCCGAAAGCAGCGCCTTCGGTTTGCCGAGTTTATCACGCGTTACCGAAACATCCTTGCGACCCACGCCTTGACTAAAACCCGTGCCGAGAGCTTTAAGCACCGCCTCGCGCGAAGCAAAGCGGCTCGCATAGTGAGCAGCGGGACGCGATGATGCATCGCAATACGCACGCTCTTCTTCGGTAAACACACGCCGAGCAAACGACGGCGTCTTTTCAAGAATTGATTTCATACGGGAAATCTCGACGATATCAACGCCGATACCAGCTTCAGCCATGTTCACCTCCATATCGCACAGACTAAGTTATTGTAGCCCGTTCACAGAAGATGCGACAAACGAGGGTTATAAAACACAGCTACTATGTGAGACAAAAGCCCGTAAACGCAAAAAAGGGGGAGGCCGCGAGGCCT
>DXLQ01000055.1:0-11772 GCA_019414685.1 Collinsella sp.
CCAAGCCCTTTGGCGAGTCCACCGTCGCGCGCGTCCTGGAGCTCGTAGAAAACGCCAGCGAAAAGAAGGCGCGCACCGAGAACTTCATCACGCGCTTTGCCCGCATCTACACGCCCGCCGTCACCGGCGCTGCCGCGGTACTCGCGCTCGGCGGCGGCTTGGTCACCGGCGCCTGGTCCGACTGGATCCTGCGCGGCCTGACCTTCCTGGTCGTCAGCTGCCCGTGCGCGCTCGTGATCAGCGTGCCGCTGAGCTTCTTTGGCGGCATCGGCGGCGCGTCCAAGCTGGGCGTTCTCATCAAGGGTTCTAACTACCTCGAGACGCTCGCCGACGTGGACACCGTCGTCTTTGACAAGACGGGCACCCTCACCAACGGCACGTTTTCGGTCGTGGCGGTACACCCCGAGACCGGCTATACCGAGCAGTCACTGCTTGAGGTCGCGGCCCTTGCCGAGTCGTTTTCCGATCACCCCATCGCGCAGTCGGTACGCACCGCCTTCCAGGGCGAGCTCGATCCCAAACGCGTAAGCGACTCCACCAATGACGCGGGCCATGGCGTGACGGCAACCATCGACGGCAAGCACGTCGTCGTTGGCAACGCAAAGATGCTCGCCGCGGCCGGAGTCGAAGCGCCCGATTGCGAGGTCGTCGGCACCATCCTCCACGTGCTAGTCGATGGCATCTATGCCGGCCACATTGTAATTGCCGACACCATAAAGGCCGATGCCGAGCAGACGATCCGCGACCTGCACGCCGCCGGCGTCAAGCGCACCGTCATGCTCACGGGCGACCGCGAGGAAGTGGCTGCTGCGGTGGCCAAGCGGCTGGGGCTCGACGAGTTCCACGCGCAGCTGTTACCGGGTGATAAGGTCGAGCGTGTCGAGGCGCTGCTTGCAGCAGAATCGGGCAAGGGCAAGCTCGCCTTTGTAGGCGACGGTATCAACGACGCACCCGTGCTTACCCGCGCAGACGTTGGCATCGCCATGGGCGCTATGGGCTCGGACGCCGCAATTGAGGCGGCGGACGTCGTGCTCATGGATGACAAGCCGTCCAACATCTCCCGCGCGATCCGCGTGGCGCGCAAGACCATGTCGATTGTTTGGCAGAACATCATCTTTGCGCTGGGCATTAAGTTGCTGATTCTGGTGCTTGCGGCACTGGGCATCGCCAACATGTGGCTTGCTGTGTTCGGCGACGTGGGCGTGGCGATTATCGCCATCCTGAATGCCATGCGCGCGATGGGTGTCAAGAACCTGTAGCGTTCGTGGGCTGTCCGGCCGGGACCGGGCTTGGTTTTGAAAACGTCCTCGCGCATGAGGCCCGTCTTTCCTGCTCCTGCGGAGCAACGGAAAGGCGGGCCTCGCGCTGTGGAGTGTTTTCAAAACCAAACCCGGCCCCGGCCTGCGGTGACGTAGGTGGCAGTTCTTGGGCATCGCTTGCTGGCGGGGTTCCTTTGCTGAAATGGACTTGGCCGAAAGGACCGCTGGTCCCGGTCGCTGGTTCGCGCTTTGCGCGAACTCCGCGCTACTGGGGGTTCGTTAGGATTCCGCCGCTTGGCCCGTCGCCTCGCCCCGGTTCAGCATCGCCCTCAGTTTCTCGAAGCTTTCCTCGCTCAGGCAGTGCTCCATGTGGCAGCCCTCTTGCGACGCGACCTCAGCCGAAACACCCGCATCCTCCAGCAGCCCCACGAAAAAGCAGTGACGCTCCCACATTTGGCGAGCGACCTCCAGACCACGCTCCGTCAGATGAACGTCGCGCTTGCCCATTTCGACATAGCCGTTGCTTTCCAGCGTCGCCATGGCCTTGGAAACGCTCGCCTTGGTTACGCCGAGGTACTCCGCAACGTCGATCGAGCGCACGATGCCCTGGCGTTCCGACAGAACGTAGATCGATTCGAGATAGTCTTCTCCGGATTCACGTAGGGCCATGGGCCGCCTTTCGCGATGATTGCTAGTTAGCCTTTGGATACTTTCCACGGCTTACTTTACCGCAAAAGTTGCCCATGTCTTACTACTTTGCCTAAAAGTTAGCCGTGTTTCACAAAACGAGCGGGACGAAAACAAAATGGGAACACGCCCCGCAAGGAGTGTCCCCAAGTGCCGAGCCGCAGCTATAGCAGTCCAAAGTACTTCGCGGCGTTGTAGATGCCGTCGTCGTCCACGGCGGTCGTCACATAGGTCGCCGCAGCCTTCACCGTGTCCTGCGCGTTGCCCATGGCCACGCTCGTGCCCACGGCGGCAAACATCGACAGGTCGTTCTCGCCGTCGCCAAAGGCAATCGCCTCGCTCGCGTCGATACCAAGCCGCTCGAGCGTCGCCGCCACGCCCAGGTCCTTGCCGCCGTTAGCGGGAATAATGTCGCAGAATAGGTCGCACCAGCGCGTGGTGAGCGAATGCGACACGGCGTCGGTCACGATATGCTCGTCGACCGGGTCCACAAAGGCGCAAAACTGGTAGACCGGTGCGTCAAAGGCGTGCTCAAACGGCTCCTCGTGGTAGACGATTCCCGCGTTGCTGCCAGCCGTCACCACGCGCTCGGACAGGCGGTTCACAAACGAGTTCTCGCCCTGCATGCACAGCGAGTCGTAGCGCCCCTGCGCCACCTGGTCCACAATCACCGCGACGTCGTCCGAATCGATCGGGCAGCTGCGGTAAACCCCCTCGGCATCAAAGCAGTGCTGGCCCGAAAGCGTAATGTACGCATCCCAGCCCAGGTCGAACAGCCAGTCCGGCATCTGGTAGGTCGGACGGCCCGTGGCGATCACGCACGCAATCCCCTGCTCGTGAAAGCTGTCGAGCACCCGCTGCGCCGACGCCGGAATCCGGTGGGTCTTAAAGCTCAGCAGCGTGCCGTCGATATCGAAAAATGCGGCTTTGATCATTCTCGCCTACTCCTCGCCCTCGAGCTTTTCGCTCGCCTCGAGCCACGCCATCTCCAGCTCGTCCATGGCGGCGTGAGCCTCGTCGATCTTTGCCTGCTGCTCGCCGAGCGCCGTGTAGTTGGTGGGATCGACCTGGGCCATGGCGGCCTCGGCCTCCTCCACGCGGGCGCGCTGCGTCTCCATCTTGCGCTCGAGCGAGCTCACCTCGCGGCGGAGCTTCTGACGCTCGGCGTTGGAAAGGCCGTTGGGCTGACCGCTCGACTTGGGCTTGTCGGCAGCAGCCGCCGCACCGGTGTCGAACGTGCCGGTCTTAGCGCTCGGCGCGCCCACGGGCTCGCCCTCGGCGGTAGCGTTGCACAGGCGCAGGTACTGGTCCACGCCGCCGGGCATATGCGTCAGATGGCCATCGAGCAGTGCCCACTGTTGGTCGGTCACGCGCTCCATCAAAAAGCGATCGTGTGTCACCAGGATCAGCGTGCCGGGCCAGCCGTCCAGCAGGTCCTCGACAATCGCGAGCATGTCGGTATCCAGGTCGTTGCCCGGCTCGTCCAGGATGAGCACGTTGGGCTCGTCCAGAATCGTCAGCAACAGCGACAGGCGACGGCGCTGGCCGCCCGAAAGATCGCCGATGCGGCTCCAGAGCTGCTGCGTCGTAAAGCCCAGACGCTCGCAGAGCTTCTCGGGCGAAGTCTCCTTGCCGTCGATGACGTAGTACTTCTTATAGTTGCCGAGCACCTCGCGGATCGTGTCGCCCATGTAGGGTTCGAGTTCCTCGAGCTGCTGCGACAGCACGCCAAAGCGCACTGTCTGGCCAATCTTCACGCGGCCGCGCGTGGGTTCAATCTTGCCCTGGATCACGTCGAGCAGCGTCGACTTGCCGGCACCGTTCTCGCCCAAAAGGCCATAGCGGTCGCCCGCACCAATGAGCCAGGTCACGTCAGAGAGCACCTGCTTGGGCGCGCCATCGGTATCCGCATAGCCGGCGTCCACGTCGACCACATCGATAACCTGCTTGCCCAGGCGGCTCACGGCGAGGCGCTTGAGCTCCAGCTCGTCACGCACGGGCGGCACGTCGGCGATCAGCTCGCGAGCGGCATCAACGCGAAACTTGGGCTTGGTGGAACGCGCCTGGGCGCCGCGGCTCAGCCACGCGAGCTCCTTGCGCGCCATGTTGCGACGGCGTTCCTCGGTAACCGCGGCCATGCGGTCGCGCTCCACGCGCTGCAGGATATATGCGGAGTAGCCGCCCTCGAAGGGATCGACCTGGCCGTCGTGGACCTCCCACATGCTGGTGCAGACCTCGTCCAAGAACCAGCGATCGTGCGTGACCACGAGCATGGCGCCCTGACCGCGCTGCCAGCGAGCCTTAAGATGGCGTGCAAGCCAGTTGATGGTGCGCATGTCCAGATGGTTAGTGGGCTCGTCGAGCATGAGCACGTCGTAGTCGCCGATCAACAGGCGCGCGAGGTCCACGCGGCGGCGCTGGCCACCCGAAAGCTCGCCCACCGTGCCCTCCCAGGGCACATCGCTAATGAGACCGGCGAGGATCTGGCGCGTGCGGGGGCTCGACGCCCACTCATACTCGGGCGTGTCGCCCACGACGGCATGGTGCACGGTGTCGGTGTCGACAAGCTGGTCCTTTTGGCCGAGCAGACCGATCGTCGTGCCGCGGCGGTGCGTCACGCGTCCGTCATCGGGCTCCAGCGTGCCGGCGAGCACGCTCAGCAGCGTCGACTTGCCGTCGCCGTTTTTACCGACAATGCCAATGCGGTCGCCCTCGCCCACGCCGAGCGTCACGCTATCGAAAATATGCTTGGTGGGAAACTCTAGGCTGACGGAATCGCATCCCAAAAGAATCGCCATATGCCCTGCTCCTTCGTAGAAATTCAACGTTGTCCATGATAGCAGCGAAAAGGCGGGCCGCACACGACACAAAAAGGCGAGCCATCTCCCACAAGAGATGACCCGCCTCTCCAATCAGTCCCGCGGCAACCGTGGCCGCCGCGGGCCTCAAGCATGTCCCGGACTAGGAGAACATGCCGGTGAGGTAATCATTCAGCCGCTTATCCTTGGGCCGTTGGAAAATCTCGTCAGTCTCGTCGTACTCGACCATATCGCCCATGTAGAAGAACGCCGTGCGGTTGGACACGCGCGACGCCTGCTCCATGTTGTGCGTCACGATGACGATGGCGCGGTCGGCAACGATCGACGACATAAGGTCCTCGATCGCCAACGTCGAGATGGGGTCGAGCGCCGAGCAGGGCTCGTCAAACAGGATCACGTCGGGGTTGAGCGCCAGCGTGCGCGCGATGCACAGACGCTGCTGCTGACCGCCCGAAAGCGCATAGGCGCTCTTATCGAGCTTGTCTTTGACCTCGTCCCACAGCGCCGCGCCGCGTAAGCTTTCCTCGACCATGCGGTCGAGCTCGTCACGGTCGGTGATGCCGTGGCGCTTGGGCGCAAACGTGATGTTGTCGCGAATGGACTTGCGGAACGGGTTGGGCTGCTGGAACACCATGCCAATGGAACGGCGCAGCTCGTAGGTGTTTTCGGTCTTGGTGTTCACGTTGCGCCCGCGATAGTTGATCTCGCCCTCCACGCGGCAGCCGCGAATCTCGCGATTCATGAGGTTGAGGCTACGCAAGAAGGTCGACTTACCGCAGCCCGAAGGCCCGATGAGCGCCGTGATCTCGCCCTTGTGGAAGTCGAGCGACGTATTGTGCAGTGCATGGTGGTCGCCATAGTACACGTTGACGTCCTTGGTGGAGAGCACAACCTCGTCGCTCACGGCCTTGCCGCTCACGCGCACGCGCTTCTCGCTCTCCCCCACGCTCGACAGGAAGTCCCGGGTGTCGGACGATGCCGCTTCGGTTGCGGGCGTTACACCCATCTCGCTCATTCGGCCGTCATCCTCCTTGCCAGTTGCTTGCCCACGATACGGGCGACTACGTTAAACAGCAGCACGCAAATCATCAGCAGCGCCGCGGTGCCCCAGACGATCTGCTGGGCCTCGGGGCTGCCCTCGCCATAGATCTTGTAGATATGCACGGCGAGCGACTCGCCAGGGCGGAACACGTTCCAGGCACAGGTGGGGCACGACAGGTTAAAGCTCAAGAAGTTCAGGCGAACCGGCGAGCTCATACCCGAGGTAAAGAGCAGTGCTGCGGCCTCGCCAAACACACGGCCGGCCGAAAGCACGATGCCGGTCACGATGGCGGGCATGGCCTCGGGAATCAGGATGTGCAGCGTGGCCTCCCAGCGGGTAAGGCCCATGGCCAGGCATGCATCGCGCTGGGCCTGTGGCACGTCCTCGAGCGCCTGCTGGATCACGCGCACCAGGATGGGGATATTGAACATGGTGAGCGCGACAGCGCCGGAGATGATGGAGTACTTCCAGCCCAGCTGCACCGAGAACACCAGAAAGCCGAACATGCCGACGACGATGGAAGGCAGCGAGGACAGCGTCTCGATGGCGGTAGAGGCGATGTCGCGGATAGGGCCGTTCGGCGCGTACTCAACCAGGAAGACCGCTCCGCCTAGGCTGATGGGCACCGAGATGATCAGAGTGATCAGCAGCAGGTAGAACGAGTCGAACAGCTGGTAGAGCACGCCGCCCTGGGTTCCGTTGGCGCGCGACGGCTGCGTGAGAAAGCCCGGCTGGAACAGCGTCGAGACCCCCTCGAACAGGATATAGGCCACCATAGCGATGACGATGAGCATGACGATGGCGGCGATTGCCGTCAGCACGCCCGTGGCGATGCGGTCCTGCTTTTGGACGCGCCCGAGTCTCGCCTCGTCGATATGGATGCGCGTGCTAGCCACGAGCCTTCGCCCCCTTGCGGCCGATAAGGTGGATGATCAGGATGAAGATGAGGCTCATGCCCATCAGCAGCAGACCGAGCGCCCACAGAACATCGTCCTGGGCCGAGCCCTCGGCATAGACCGCCATAGACGTGGTGAGCGTGGTGGTGATGGTGGACGCCGGCGACAGCAGCGACGTCGGCATGGCCTCGATGCCGCCGATGACCATACGCACGGCGAGCGTCTCGCCAAAGGCACGCGTCATGCCAAGGATGACCGCGGTCATGAGCGACGGCATGGCGGACTTGAGCACCACGTGCCAGATGGTCTGCCAGCGGGTGTAGCCCAGAGCGAGCGAGCCCTGGCGGTAGCTGTCGGGCACGGCGCGCAGACCATCGACCGAAAGGGTGGTCATGGTCGGCAGGATCATGACGGCCAGCACGATGGCGCCGGGCAAGATGCCCAGACCCGTGCTCACGTGGAAAACGCTCTTCATAAGGCCGACGACCACGTGAAAGCCGATGAGGCCAAAGACGACCGAGGGAATGCCGGTCAAAAGCTCAATAAGCGGCTGAAAGATCTTGGAACCAAACTTAGGTCGAATCTCGACCGCAAAGATGGCAGAGCCGATGGCGATGGGCAGCGCGATGAGCGTGGAGAGCACCATGACCGCAAACGAGGTGACGATCAGGGGCAGGGCGCCGGTATAGGGCAGGCCGTTTTTAGCCGTGTTGGCCAGGTCCCACTTGGTGCCGGTAAAGAACTCGACGACCGAAACGCCGTCCTTGAGAAAAGCCGAGAGGCCCTTTTGGGCGACCATAAAGATGAGCGCGGCAACGACAAGCGTCACGAGCGCTACGCACGCACCCGTGACGCCCAGGCCCACGTTCTCAAGGTCGCGCTTTGGCAGTTGCTTTGCCATTGCAAACCTTTCCGGGGCGATTACTTATTTAGCAGAAACCTTGCCGCTGGCGTCCTTGACGACCTTCATGGCAGAGACGGGGATGAAGCCCTGCTCCTCGACGAGCTTGCCCTGGACGTCGTCGGAAAGCATGAACTCCAGGAAGGCCTTGGTGGCCTCGTCGGCGTCCTTAGCGCAGTACATGTGCTCGGTAGCCCAGATCTTAAAGGAGTCGTCGGTGACGTTTGCGCTCTTGGGCTCCACGCCCTCGACCTTGATGGCGTTGAACTTGGAGTCATCGAAGTGCGAGAAGTCCAGGTAGGAGATGGCGTTGTCGGTGCTGCCCATCTGAGTCTGGACATCGCCGGACTTGTCGAGCTCGGCGTCGCCCTTAAAGTCGACGGCCTCGTCGCCAAAGACGGCTGCCTCGAAGGTGGCTCGGGTACCGGAGCCGGCCTTGCGGTTGAGCACGACGATGGTGGCGTCGTCGCCGCCAACCTCCTTCCAGTTGGTGATCTGGCCGGAGAAGATGCCCTTGAGCTGCTCGAGGGACAGGTCGTCGACCGTCACGTTCTTGGAGACGACGGGACCCATGCCCACAACGGCGACCTCGTGGTCGACGAGGTTCTTGACCTGGTCGGCCTCGAGCTTGGTCTCGGCGAAGACGTCGGAGTTACCGATGGTAACGGTACCGGCGGCGACAGCGGTCAGGCCCTTGCCCGAACCGTTGCCCGAGCCGGAGACGGAGACGTCCGGGTTGGCATCCATGAACTTCTCGGCAGCGGCCTCGACGAGAGCCTGGAACGAAGAGGCACCGTCGTAGGTCACCTCGCCGGAGACGGACTCGGCAGCAGCGGCGCTACCCTTGTCGGCAGCGTTGGAAGCGCCTGCGCCACCGCAGCCAACGAGGCCGAGGCCGACGATGCTGGCAAGACCACCAGCGAGGCCGAGGAACTGACGACGAGAATAAGCCTGATCGAGCATGATCTTCCTTTCATACATGCGAATCGCGGGCACCCTGCCCGCTTTGCTGTTTGGAAAGATACGGCCCCGACCGGGCAGCGCTCGCGCCAACTGCGGTTTCTTACGGGCATCTGATAGACCCTTACCGCAAGCGCGGCTCGGCTTTACAAACGAATAACAAATTCACCACCAAGCATGACCCGCCTTTTACACCAATAAAAACGAAGTTGCGGTGAAATAATTCCTGTTTGGCCATCAAATGGCCCATTCTAGGAACTATTCCACCGCAACTTAGATTAGGAAACCGCGTAACCTTAAAGCTCCAGTTCGTTTAGACGAAGGATTGCCACGATATAGATCTTGAGTGCTTGCTTGAGCTGCTCCTCGTTGGCGCACTCGTTGGGGCCGTGCATCTGGCCGCCCCATGCGGGCAGCTCCAGGCCGGTCTCCTCTGGGCCAAACGAGACGGCGCGGGCAAAGTTGCGCGCATACGTGCCGCCGCCCATGGCAAAGGGCTCGGCATGCTTGCCCGTGAACTCGTTATAGGTATCGATAAGCGCCTTCACGGCCGGATCGTCGGCAGAGACCGAGAACGGCACCTTTGCACGACCCACACGACACGTCACGCCAAAGCGCCCCACGAGCGGGTCGAGCTGCTCGCGGATGGTATCGGCACTCGTGCTGTCGGGGAAGCGCACGTCGATGACCTGCTCAATATGGCCATCCGCCACACGGATGACGCCGGGGTTGCAGGTGAGCGGGCCAAACGCGGGGCTCGTCGCGTCGATACCCAGGCCGCGGCCATAGGCGTCCGCATGGACAAATGCCAGAAACTTGACAAACTCGTGCTCGGCAGGCGTCAACAGGCGCTCGTCACGGGCACCAAACGCGTCCTCGGCCTGGCGCAGATACGCCACGATGAGGCCGACGGCATTGATCGTTCCCTCGGGCATCGAGGCATGACCGCCAATGCCGTGGGCAAAAATCTGCGTATGGCCGTTATCGAGCGCCGTAATCTCCAGGCGGTCGGCGTTCTCAACAGGCGCCGGCAGCTCATCGGCAGCAATCGCGAGCTCGCAGATAGACTGCGACGGAATGGCGTTGCTCGCCTCGGCGCCGCTCCACGATACGATGCGCCCGCCTTCAATCTTGGGGCTCACAAACGTCGCCCCAAACTGACCCTTCTCGGCATTGCAGACCGGGAACTCGGCATCAGGCGTAAACAAAAAGTCGGGGTCTGCGTGGTTCCCCAGATAATGGTGAACGTCGGACATGCCCACTTCCTCATCGCAGCCCAGCAGCGCACGGAAGGTATAGCGCGGCACAATGCCGTGCTTGAGCAGGTAGGCGCCGGCATAGAGCGACAACACCGCCGGACCCTTGTCGTCGATCACGCCACGGCCGAGCAGCCAGCCCTCGCGGCGCTCCATCGCAAACGGGTCGGTGTTCCAACCGGGGCCAGCGGGTACCACGTCCACATGGCAGATGGTCGCGAGCTGCTTATCGCCGCGGCCCGGAATATCGGCGATGCCCACAAAGCCCTCGTCGTCGCTCGTCTGGTAGCCGAGCTTTTGCGCGATGCCGAGCGCGCAATCGAGTGCGTCACGGACCGGGCGGCCAAACGGCGCACCGGGCTCCGCATCGGCAGCAACGGCCACAGACGGATAACTCACCAGCTGCTCGATATCGGCGACGACATCCTCCCAGACCTCGTCGACATACTCGGCAACGCTCTGCTCCACCTGATTCATGGACGACCTCCTTAGCAATGAGCGGCGAGCGTGCCCGCCCCTCACATTACGTCATTAGATAGCGAAAAGTTTAGCAAGCTCGGCCACCGAGTGCACCACCGCATCGGCGCCCGCGGCCTCGTGCTCCCCCGGCGCCGCCGCGCCCGAATAGATGCCGATGCACGGCACGCCCATCGCGTGCGCACCCTCCACATCGTTGAAGCGATCGCCGATCATCACGGCCTCGTCCGCGGTCGCACCCAGGGCCGCCAGGGCATCGCGGACCGAATCGGCCTTGGTCTCGCGCCCCTGCGGCGGATTCATGCCAACCACCGCCTCAAACTGAGAAAGCCCGAGCTCACGTACCATATCGATGCACTTTGCCTCCATGCGCGACGTCGCCACGGCCATACGCTTGCCCCGGGCGGCCAACCCATCCAGAAACTCGGGGACCCCGTCGAACACGGGATACTCCTCCGGTCCCAGCTCATCAAAAAAAGCACGGTACTCGTCGGCCACCACAAGCGACTCCTCGCGGGAAAAGCCGTAAAAGTCGTGAAAGCTCTTCCACAGGGGCGGCCCGATCATGCGGCGCAGATCACCCATCTGCGCCTCCGAAAACCCGCGCGCAGCCAGCGTCTTGCACGTCGAGGTCATCACCGCCCGGCCCGTATCTGCCACCGTGCCGTCAAAATCGAACAGCACGACCGGCCGTTTGCCTATCTCCAACGCCTCCATCGGCATTCCTCTTCCCCAGTTGACGATTTCCACACCGACACTTCAAACTGTTGACTATTCAACAATTGAACCTAGTAATGTGGAACGACTCAACTATACTTGTCGCACTTTGCTCTCAGAAGGCGGCGCGCAAGCGCCCCAACGAAAGGTGCAATTATGTCTTTTGCCATCATAACCGACTCCACGTCGGACATCTCCCCCGCCCGCGCCCAAGAGCTCGGCATTTACGTGATTCCGCTGCATGTGATTATCGAGGGCGAGGACCTGCTCGACCAGGTGCAAATTACCGCCCAGGAGTACGTCGCGCGCATGGCCGGCTCCGAGCAGCTGCCGCACACCTCGCAGCCAAGCGCCGGCGAGTTCAAGGCGCTCTTTGATCGCGTGCTCGCCGACGGCCACGACAGCGCCATCTTTATCTCGCTGTGCAGCGAGTGGTCCGCCTGCTACGCCAACGCGTGCCAGGTGGCCGATACCCACGAGCTCGACGTGCGCTGCATCGATTCGCGCACCGGCTCGGGCGCCGAGGGCCTGCTGGTGGAGTACGCGCTCGCCATGCGCGAGGACGGCCGCAGCCTGGACGAGACCGAGGCTCAGATCCGCGCGACGCTGCCCGACGCCCACCTGCTGCTGATTCCGCGCACACTCGAGAACCTGGTCAAGAACGGCCGTGCGCCCAAGCTCGCCGGCCAGCTCACGCAAATGCTCAACATTCGCCTGGCCGTTTCGCCGGAGTGGAAATCGGGCGAGATCAAGGCCAT
>DXLQ01000056.1:0-11705 GCA_019414685.1 Collinsella sp.
GGCAATATCGCCCTCACGCCTGCACCGGTCGCCGGCGAGCTCGTGACGCCCACGGGCGCCGCCATCGTCGCCGCACTGCGCACGTCCGAGCACCTGCCAGCCCGCTACCACATCGAAGCCGTCGGCTACGGCGCCGGCAAGCGCCCCTACGAGGGCTGCTCCGGCACGCTCCGTTGTCTGCTCGTTCACGTGGATGCATAGCCATGGATGCCCGCAAAGAAAAAAGCCGCGCTGCCATCGTCGCGGCGTTCTCCGAGCTGCTACGCGAAGAGGACTACGGCAAGATTACCGTCGGCGACATCATCGCGCGCGCTCACGTAGGCCGCGCGACATTCTACGGCCTCTTTAAGAGCAAAGACGACCTACTGTCCGAGCTCGTGAGCGACATCTGCACCCACGCCCTCGACGACGATGGCACACCGCTCGACGACCCACTCGTGCAGGTCGAGCATATCCTCAACAACCTCTGGGAACGCCGTCAGGGCGTTCGAGCCCTCGTAGCCGGCGCCGGCTCCCGCGTCTTCGCCGACTGTCTCCGCAAGCCCATCATGTCACGCGCAGCCGAAACCGTCCCCGCCGACCCCGCAGGCCCCGCCGGCACCATGGACCGCAGCTTCCTACTACACCACATAGCCTCAAGCTTCGTAGCCACCATCCAATGGTGGGCCTGGCACAACTTTCAAGTAGACAAAGCCGACGTAGCCAAAGACTACTTATCGGCCATAAAACCCCTCTTCAACTAAGTAAGAACATCATCCCAAAGCATCGCCCCAACCCAGGGCGCCACGCATCCCAAAGTGTCACTCGCGCTTCACCGCCCCCAACAGCAACAAGCCCCTCCCATCCAAATCCAAATTCAGATTTATATGTTGGGCTGCTTGTTCCAACGCGGCCAAGATCCCGCAGCTGTCCGCATGGGGTAACTTCCCAGCGCATTCCGCAGGACGAAAGAACCCCCGCCGCACGAAGTGCGCAGCGGGGGTTCTTTCATGTCCGAGGACGCGCTGGGAAGTTACCCCATGCGGCCAGCGGACAACTATGTAGCCTCAGACTAGAACATGCCCAAGAAACCGTGCACAAACAGCGCGGCCAGAGCGGCACCGATAAACGGTGCGATGCCAGGAACGAGCAGGCCGTACTTCCAGTTGTTGTCAGCCTTGTTCTTAATCGGCAGCACCTGATAGGCCATGCGAGGACCAAGGTCACGAGCCTGGTTCATGGCGAAGCCGGTGATGCCGCCCATGCCCATGCCAACAGCCCAAACGATCAGACCGACGCAGATGGCGAGCATCAAAACGTTCTCGCCGGCGCGGCTAGCGGCAGCAAGGATGGCGCTGATGAACACAAAGGTGCAGATGGCCTCGCAGAAGAAGTTGCGAGCATAGTTCGTACCCTCGGTGGTGGGGTTGGTCGAGAAGATATTGCGCTGGGCAATAGGGTCGACGACGCCCTCGGAAGCCTTGAACTCATCGGCATACATCAACCACGCGATCACGGCACCCGCAAAGCCGCCGAGCATATCGGCAATCATGAAGGGGATGCAGCTGCTCCACGGCACCAGGCCTACGATGCACTGGGCAAGCACCATGGCGGGGTTCATGCACACGGCGCCGCCAAAGACAAACAGGCAGACCGAGATGCCAAAAGACCAGGTGGTGATGGCAAACATGTGACCGGAGCCCTGATACTTGGTGCCCTTGAGCACGGTATCGCAGTGCACGCCCACGCCAAAGATGATCATGAGGGCCGTTGCGCCGAATTCGCAGAGGAGTTTGGTAAGCATAAAACCTTATCTTTCTTGTCGGTTATAAACGATTCGTTTAGGCCGCGTACTAGTGCTGAGCGACGACAACGCCCAGGCCATCGGGAATGACGGCCACCTTGGCATCGGCACCCTTCATCTCAAAGGCGAGCTTGAGCGCCTCATCGAGGGTGTTGACCGGCGTCATGTGCATATCCTTGATCATCTGGTGATCGCACAGGTCGGTGACCATGATCACAGGGTGATGCGCCAGGATGCGGGCAAAGATCTGGCTCGTCCACTGGTCGGGCAGGGTCTCGTCCTTAGGACGGTCGATGCAGGCACGCTCAAACTCCGCCGGATCGTTGTCGGCGATGTTGTGATAGAAGCCCTCGCCACCGTGGCCGTCGGCACAACCGGCGACGTCGATGATCACGCCGCCCTCGGGAAGCGTGGCCTCGGCAGAGCACATGCCCTTCACGGCCTGATAGATGTTCTGGTCGAGCGGGTAGCCGCCGTTGGTGGTGATGGCGATCTCGCACTCGACGGGCTCAACGCCGGCAAGGCTCTTCACGAACTCGCAGCCAGCCTCGTGTGCCTTATGGATGTCGCCTGCAAAGGAGCCGATAACCTCATGCTTGCCGTTGAGCACCACGTTGAGCACAAAGGCAAGGTGAGCCATCTCGGCAGCGGCAAACATGTCCTCGCTCACGTGGTTGTGGCACAGGTTGCCGGCACGCGAATGGGAATCGTTCACAAACTGACCGTTGTGGTTGTACATGATGGTCTTGTAGCTGGCGATGCCAGGCAAGACGGACTTGCGGCTACCAGAGAAACCGGCAAAGAAGTGCGGCTCAATAAAGCCCTCGGCAAGCAGCAGATCGCAATCGGCGGCAATCTTGTTGATGATGCACTCGCCACCAGAAGGCAGGGTGCCGATCTTTTTCATCATGCTGTCGTCAGTCGCGACGTGCATAACGATTTCCTCGTTGGCAACGATCTCCTCGCCGTACTTGTTGACGAGTTCCTCATGCGTCGACGGACGATGCATACCCGTAGCAACCAAAATGCGCACGCGAGCCTCGGGCGCAGCGGAATGGATGTGATGCAGCAGAATAGGCATCGTCACACGCGAGGGAACGGGACGCGTATGATCGGAGCTAATAATGACAATATCCTTCTTGCCAGCACAAAGCTCCTCGAGCGACGGCGAGCCATAAGGGTTGGCAAGCGACTCCTCTACCAGCTCTTCCTGCGATTTCGTGGTCTTAAACTCGTTTTGATGACCTTCCATCACACCCGCGAAGTTCTTATCCTCGAGCTCCAGATGCAACGTCTTGTGGTCAAACGGCAGTTCACATTCAAACAATGACGAGCGCCCTCTTCCTTTTCAACTGACACACTAGATAAACCGTTGGAAGGATACGCCGCTCACCGAAAAACACCACCGTCCACCGACTCATTAACACAACGTTCATATTTGACCCACAACAAAACGGCCACGATCCCAAACGGGACCGCAGCCGCCTGTCAAAGACACTATAGACAGGATGATTTACGCAGCGCCGAGGCAAACATCTAGTCCGAGACGTACGCACGTAAGCCATTTTGCATAAATTCGTTAATTAATTGCATAAGATGGCGCATGGATTTCTGGCCATAACTGGGTAGTACCCTCCGGAGCGTGCATTTTTGCGAGTATTCAGCATCGCGGGATAAGATTTTGGTGCCAAAAATCTTTCAAAAGGTAGATAGTCCTCATGACTCGACCCATCTGGATAGCATGCGGCGAGAAACCAGCCATATATGATCGTCGCCAAAGCCCAATCGTCGTGCAAAAGCATCAACAAAGGCAGCGAAAGCCGGCTATGGCCTTATGCATCAATCTTTGGCTGCTGAAAACTCCGTTTTTTGCACGTCGCCCCAAGCACCACCCTCACCCAGCGGCTGATCCGCCGAAGACCGGACATCGCAGGGCCCGCCATTAGTTTACTTTTAGGCACACTCCGCAGGACGCAAGAAGCCCTCGCCGCACTCCACATTAAGCGCGAAGCGCGCCATTATCCCCTTCAGCCCCAATCCCTGAAGACCGAGGACGAAGGGGCCCGATGGGTTTCCCTCTGAATGCATTCCGCAGCACGAAGCCCCCTTATCCGCAGCTCCGAAGGAGCAGGATAAGGGGGCTTCAAGTGCGAGGACGCATTCAGAGGGAAACCCATCGGGCCCCGGTGAGAGCCACAGGGCTATCGATTACCCCGTGTTCTGCAATCCTGCCGAGACGCCGGTCACAGTCGAAAGAATCAGGCTCATGTACTCGGCCTTCTTCTCCTCGGCCATCTCGTCCTGGTTCATACGCACCTCGCGAAGGGCGCGGACCTGGGCGATGGACAGGGCGTCGACGTAGGGGTTGCGCACGCGGACGGCGCAACCGAGCACGCGGCGACGCTGCAGCGGCCACTCATCACCGACGATGGCAAGGACCCACTTACGCGTGAGCTGCATCTCGGTGAAGACCTTCTCGGACAGATCCTGGCGATCGCCCAGGTGCAGATACATCTTGGCGATGCGCTGGTCGGTCTTGGCGATCGACATCTCGATGTTGTCGATAAAGGTGCGGAAGAACGGCCACTCCTGGTAGGCAGCCTTGAGCTGGTCAAGATCGCCAAGCTGCTCGCAGGCGGTGCCCAGACCGTACCAAGCGGCCAGGTTAATGCGCGCCTGGCTCCAGCTGAAGATCCACGGGATGGTACGCAGGTCGTCGAGCGACTTGGCACCCAAGCCGCGCTTGGCGGGACGCGAGCCGATCGGCAGCAGACCGACCTCGGTCAGCGGCGTCACGGTCGAGAACCATGGCGTAAAGTCCTCGGTGTTCAGCAGGTCCAGATAGCGCTCGTGGCTTGCGGTGTTGAGCTTCTCGGCCATATCCCAGAACTTCTGCGTGGTCTCGGTGTTGGTCTTCTCGACACTCGGGGCCGACTGCAAAAGCGTTGCGGCAGCAACGGACTCAACATGGCGCTGAGCCAGCGTGCGGTTACCGTAACGGGCAAAGATGACCTCGCCCTGCTCGGTAAGCTTAAAGAAGCAGTTGACCGAACCCTTGGGCTGCGCCAGCACGGCCTTGTTGGCCGGGCCGCCGCCACGGCCCACGGCACCGCCGCGACCGTGCATGAGCACCAGGTCGATATCGTTCTTCTCTGCCCACTTGGCGATGCGCTCCTGCGCGGAGTGCAGCGCGAGCATGGCCGTGGTAGGACCGGCATCCTTGGAAGAGTCGGAATAGCCCAGCATGACCTCCATGCGGCGGTTGGTCTGGGCAAGGCGCTTTTGCACCACGGGCAGCGTAAGCATCTGATCGAGCACGTCGACGCAGCCCTCGAGGTCCTCGAGCTGCTCGAACAACGGGATCACGTCGAGCTCGGGGACATCCTCCTCGTGTGCAAAGGACAGGTGCGCCAGCTCAAAGACGTCGGCCACATGCTGAGCGCTCTTGGTAAACGAGATGATGTAGCGGTGCGCCATCTTCTTGCCGTAGCGCTTTTGGATGGAGCCGATAGCGCGGAAGGTATCGATGACCTCGCGCGTCATGGGCTGCAGGTCGCCATGGATACCGTTCTCGTGGATATCCTTAAGGGCGCGGGCATGCACCACGGAGTGCTGACGGAACTCCATCTCGACCATATGGAAGCCGAAGGACTCGACCTGCCAGATGATGGTCTGGACCGGGCCGTAGGCAGCACGGACGGCACCGCAGGCGGCCAGCGAGCGCTGGACGACGCGCAGGTCCTCCAGGAACTCATCGGCGCTGTGGTACATGGTGTCGGTGATACGACGGACGGTGGCGTTCAGGCGGTCGGCCATGACGAGCATGACGGCGCGATGCGGCTCGTGCTCGGAGATCAGCTCGGCGCGGGCCGTGTAACGAGGGCTCATCTCGACCTGATGGTTCCACAGGTTAATGAGCTCGGCCGACGGCTTGCTGTAGGTAGCCTCGAGCGTGAGGTTGCGGCCGATGTGGCGGCACTTGTCCTCGAGCTTGAGCACCATGTGCGTAAAGTACTTGGCGGCGACCTCACGGCTCACCTTGGCGGTGACGTTGGGGTTACCGTCGCGGTCGGAACCGATCCAGCTGCCGGGATGGAAGAACGCCGGGCACAGCGGCGGCACAGTACCGGCCTTGTCGCCCAGCACCCAATCGTCAAAACGACGATAGATAACGGGGATAACGTCGAACAGCGTGTTATCGAAGATGTCGATGATGGTATCGGCTTCCTCGACCGGCGTGGGCTTCTTGAGCGCGATGGGACTCGTACGCACCAGGGCGTCGATCTCCTGCAGCATATGGCGCTCGTTCTCCACCAGGTCGGAGCCGCCCAGACGCGGACGCTCCTCCAGCAGGTTGGAGATACGGCGGATCTTGCCCTCGACGGCCTTACGACGGGCCTCGGTGGGATGTGCGGTAAAGACAGGGTGGAACTCGAGCTTGTCGAGCAGCTCGTTGGCACCCTCGACACCCAGCTCATTCACCAGCTGGTGATAGGCAACGGTAAGCTCGTTGGCGGGATCGACCTCGGTATCGGTCGACGCACCGGCCTCGCGCTCGCGCAGCTGCGCCACACGGTAGTTCTCCTCCGACAGGTTTGCCAGATGGAAAAAGCTCGTAAAGGCGCGAACGATGACCTGCTGCTTATCGAGCGGCAGGCTGTCGATCAAATCGACGACCTCACGAAATGCCACGGCAGTGGGCTCGTCGGCGGTGGGCACGCCCTGCTCGTCGACGGCTTCGTCGGCAGCGCAGGTACCGGGGTTGCCGGCATTGACCACAATCTCGGCTGTCAAAATCTTGTCGAACAGGTCCGCGATCTCGGGATCATACTCGCTAAGCACACGGCGCTCCAGGCGCAAGAACAGCGCCAGATTGTCGCGCAGCTCCTCGGGGATCTCGATCTCGGCGAGACGCTCCCTGGACTCGGCATTCGAGCCGATTCGGTTAACGAGGCGGTTGACCACGGCAGCGACGCGCGCCGCGGCTTCGGGTACAGACTGGTTGCTTAGGTTCTCAGCCACGTTTCCTCCCATTCCTCCTTCTATGCACGTAACATGCGGTATTCATTATAGGCGCTTGAGAAATACTTTCGACACTGATTGCGCTTTACCACACAAAAGTATTTTCTGCATTGCAAAGGTTTTTGCCCTAAATGGTCGTATTTCTCGGTGGGCGGCATACGTAAACGGGGGCATTCCGCATAAAAGCGAAACACCCCCGTAACAATCGCTCTCCATGAGCAGGGCACGTTAGCAGGCCCGAAGCTCAAAAAGATGCGCTACAGGCGCTCGCGAACCGCCTCGACGACGTTGTCCAGATCGGCGAGCACCTCGTCATGGCTCTGCATGTCGCGCACTTTGACCTTGCCGGCGGCAAGCTCGTCGCCACCCAGGACCAAGATGAGCTTGGCGCCTACCTTATCGGCTTGCTTAAACTGGGCCTTGAGCGAACGACCCTGATAGTCGGCCTCGGTCACGATACCTGCGGCGCGAAGCTCCTGCGTAATGGCAAAGACGTTCTGACGCAGCTCCTTGCCGGCGTTGGCGACATAGACGCACGGGGCCTCATCGGCACCCAAATCGCTGCCAAAGGCCTGCAGGGCCAGCAGGGCGCGCTCAAAACCGACAGCAAAGCCGACGCCCGCCGTGGGCTTGCCACCCTCGAGCTCGACCAGGCCATCGTAGCGGCCGCCGCCGCCGATGGAGCCGACGCCGGCGCCAGGGGCCTCGACCTCAAAGACAGTACGGGTGTAGTAGTCCAGGCCGCGCACCAAGGTGGGATCCTCGACATACTCGATACCGGCGGCATCCAGATAGCGCTTGACCTGCTCGTAGTGCTCGCGGCACTCATCGCACAGGTTGTCACCCATCAGCGGAGCCTCGGCCATGATCTCGCGGCAGTGGTCGTTCTTGCAGTCGAAGGCACGCAGCGGGTTGAGCTCGGCGCGCTCGCGGCACTCGTCACACATCTCGTCGGCGTGGTCGAGAATGAACTGCTTAACCTGCTCGCGATAGGCCGGACGGCACTGCGCATCGCCCATCGAGTTAATGAGCAGACGGAGCTTGGAAAGATCGAAGCCCAGGCGCTTGTAGAACTCCATGAGCATGATGATGCACTCGGCGTCTGCCGCCGGATCGGGAGCGCCGAGCCACTCGATGCCCACCTGGTGAAACTGGCGCAGGCGACCCTTCTGGGGACGCTCGCCACGGAACATGGCCTCGGCATAGTACGCCTTAAACGGCGTGGAGCCCTGGGGCACTAGGTTGTTCTCCACGACGGCGCGCACCACACCGGCCGTGCCCTCGGGACGAAGGGCCAGGCGCTGCTTGGGCTTAAGCTTGGTATCGGTGCCCTCGGTAAAGACGCGCTCCAGGTTGGCGCCGCTAAACACGCGGAACATCTCCTTGCGAACGACGTCGGTCGACTGGCCGATGCCGTGGACAAACACGTCCACCTGCTCGATGGCGGGCGTCTCGATGGGCTTAAAGCCAAACGGCTCGAACACGCCGGCCGCAATCTGCTGCATCTTTTGCCAGGCGCGCATCTCGGCGCCGATAAGGTCGCGGGTTCCCTCCGCCTTCTGTGCCTGCATGGGCAAACACCTTTCTTTTGTATCGCGTCATAGGTAGTGGTCATTATACGGCACAAAAACAAAACGCGGCGGCGCGTCTGACCGAACGAGGGTATGGGGACTCGTTCGGCCAGACGCGCCGCCGCTGTTTGTGATCCGTTTTCCTCCGTCCCCTTCGGATCACGCGACCCCTTGGGGACGGAGGAAAACGGATCATTTCGTAGGCCCGTGGCCGCCTTGGAAACAGAATGATGGTACGAGCATCCATTCGGCTTCCAGGGCAGCCACAGACAGAACGGGGCGAACAGAAAAGCACGTAGACCTGCCATAGCTCACCGACAAAGCTCATGCCGGCAAGAACGGCAGAGGTGGCGATTACAGTGAGGGGAACCCAAAAACGCGGCCGCTTACTTTATCGGCAACATGGCCAATGACAAGTGAGCCGATTACGCTCACCACGGTGGAGATGGCATTGGAGATGTTGTACTGCGTAAGCGTAATCCCGAGGTCGCTGACGATGAGCGGCTGAAACAGGCTCATGCAGTTAACGAAAATCGTGTAACACGTGGCCATGATCACAAAGCCGGAGGCCACCACGAGCCAGCCGGGGAAGAACTTACGTTGCTGGGACATACTGTTCCTTTTTTAAACAAACGAGTAGCAAGATTGGGTGCTACCGGTGGTCGGCGATGTAGCCCAAAGCGACGGCGGCATAAGCCGCGGCGCCAAGGGGAAGCTCGGCATCGCTAAAACGTGCCTTGGGATGATGCTGAGCAAAATGCTCGTCCGTATCAGTCAAAGCAGCACCCACGGTAAAGTACGCACTCGGAATCTCGCTCGAAATCAACGCGAAGTCCTCGCTCGCCATGGCGTGGAACAGCGGCAGGAAGGCGGCCTTGGGCAGCACCGCGCCCACGTAGCCAAGCGACGCCTGGGTCATGTCGTCATCGAGTACGAGCGGGGGAACATCCGAGAGCGTCTCGATAGTCGCCGGCGTGCGATAGGTCGTGGCAACACCTTTGACGACCTCGGCGATGCGGGTCTTGAGGTGCTCCATGAGCTCGACGTCGAAGCCACGCAGCGTTCCCTCAAGCACACAAGTGTCGGGGATGACATTTGCGGCCTGACCGCCGGCGAACTTGCCAACGGTAAGCGCGACCTCCTTGGCCGCCGGCACCTCGCGGGAGATGAGCTCCTGAAGTGCCAGATGCACATGGACGCCGGCCGTGATGGGGTCGATGCAGATCTCGGGGCTCGAGCCATGGCCGCCCTTGCCCTGAAGCGTGATGCGAAAACCGTACACGCCCGAAAGCGCCGGGCTGCCGTAGAGCACCAGACCAAGCGGCGACTGGCTGTTGACATGCATGGCAAAGGCCGCCTGAGGGCGCGGGTTCTCGAGCAAACCGTCGGCGATGGCAGCGCGTGCTCCCTCAAAGGTCTCCTCGCCCGGCTGGAACAGCAACTTAACCGTAGCGTTGGCATCAACAAGCTCTGCCTCGCGCGCTTTGAGCATACGAGCCGCACCAAGCAGCGCCGTCGCGTGCATATCGTGACCGCAAGCGTGCATGCAGCCGTTGGTGGATGCAAAGGGCTCGCCGGATTCCTCGGCAACGGGCAGGGCGTCCATGTCGCCACGAAGCATAACGACCGTACCGGCCTGTTCGTCCGTGCAGACGCCATTGCCCTGGGCCGCGGTGGCACCGGCACCGACAAGGCCCACAACACAGGAACCATCGACGAGCGTGGCAAACGGGATGTCCATCTCGGCCAGGCGCGCTTGGATATACGCAGAGGTCTGCGGGAGGTCGTTACCAAGTTCGGGCGTCCGATGCAGATCGTGACGCCATGCGGCAAGCTCATCGGCAAAAGTTTGAGCCTCTTTGACCAGACTGTCGCCAATGGCGGCTTGCGCCGCCGCGGTGGCCTTGGGCGCTGGTTGCGGTTGAAGATCGGACAGTGCTGGTGCCATAGATGCCCTCCAGTAACGTTTTTGCAGCAAGCACTTTGATAGCGTAAAGTGCAAGGTACTACTTTAAGGGCGACGCATAAAAAATGCCGCCCCGGGAGGCGGCGCAACAAATTGTTTACAATTGCGGGCGCGGTTTTCGACGCAAAAAATCGAAATGCGTCTCGCTCAAGATAATCGAAAGAAAGATGAGCGCGAAGCCGGCGAGCAGGCGCGAGGTGAGCGCCTCCCCCATCAGCAGCACCGAGAACAGCACACCCGAAGGCGACTCCATCGAAAGGAGCAGCGAGCCCGTCGAGGCCGGGACATGCGCCAGGCCGACGTTTTGGATGAGCAGAGCCACACATGTGCAGCCCACCGAGAGAAACGCCATCACACTGATAAAGCTCGGCGTCCAAACGGACAGCGGCGCTTGGGTCTCGAATAGCAGCGACGAGATAAGGCTCAAGACACCATTGCCCACAAACATCCAAAACGTGATGACGTTGATGTCCATCTTGCGGCCGTACTTGGCGGTCACCGACATCTGGATGGCAAAGAAGACCGCGCCGCCCAGCGTAATGGCATCACCGATGTTGAACTCGACGCTATCGAGCGCCACCAGGCCAATGCCCGCCAGACAGAGCAATGCGGCACCCAAGTTGTAACGCGTGAGCTTTTCGCCGCTCAGGAAATAGCTCGCAAAGGGCACGAGGATGCAGTACGTACCCGTCAAAAACGCGTTCTTGCCCGCCGTGGTCTGAGCCAGACCGACCGTCTGCAGGGCGTAGGCGGCCCACATAAGTGTGCCCATGCCAAGTCCGACGATCAGGTTGCGGGCGTTGAGGTGCGCGATGATGCGCTTGTGGAAGATGGCGAACATAACCAGCGAAGCCGGAAGAAAACGAATATAGAGCAGTTCGAACACCGGAATGGTGTCGAGCGCATCTTTCATGGTGGTAAAGGAATAGCCCCAGATGACCGCCACCGATAGCAGCAAGACCTTCCAGAAGAACGGGGAACGCGCGCCGGCGCCGCGGGAGGTGCCGCCGGCGCCCAGGTCCTCCCGTGCGACAGGGCTATCGGGCATGTTTTCGATTTCGTTGGCAGCGTATTGGGCCATGGAACATCCTCACACTCAAACTGGGCGTGGTGTCCGCACGCGTATGGCTGCGTGCCGCCTCATGGTCAAATAAAAACGAGGCGCACCGGACCCCCGGCACGCCCCGCTACTGTAGCAACAACCAAGCAACCCACGCAATCCAGCCCACTAAAGCGTTTTGTTCCGCCGTTCTACCGAACGGCGGACCGGCCGACGCTACGCGAGCCGCATTCACGCCAATCTGACGTTCAATTTCAAGGGCGCGACCAGAAGGTCAGCGCCCTTTCATTTCACGTCACCTTG
>DXLQ01000057.1:0-1812 GCA_019414685.1 Collinsella sp.
AGCAGCTCCGGCAGCTGGTCGATAATCTTGTCCGCGGCATCCTGGCTAAAGCCAAAGCGCTCCTCGCGCTTGGCAATGACTGTCAGGCCGGCTCGCTTGCCGGCAGTGATGCCAGGCACCGAATCCTCGACGCAGCAGCAGCGATTCGCGGGCAGCCCCAGCAGGTCCAGCGCATGCAGGTAGATGTCGGGCTCGGGCTTGCTCTCCTTAAACTGCTCGCCGCTCACCACATACTCAAAGGCATCCGACAGCCCGCATGCGTTGAGCACTTCCTCGATGCTAACCATGGGAGACGAGCTGGCAAGCGCCACGCGAACGCCACGGCGCGGCAGCTCTCGAATCGTATCCACGGCGCCTGGGTTAATCAAAGCCTGATAGTCGCGCGGACGCTTATGAGCCCATTCGTCCCAACGGGCCAACGCTTCATCGCCAGTGAAATGCCCCTTACCGGCGCGCTCAAACCAATCGACCAGCATATGCAGGAAGAACTGATGCGAGGTACCGACCTGCCCATTCAACTCCTCTTGAGTCAGATTAAGCCCAAGCTCCTTGGCAAACGCGGCAGTCTCGCCCAGGTAGTAATACTCGGTATCGACGATGACGCCATCCATGTCAAAGATAACGGCGTCGAACGGAAATGCGGACACGGCACCCTCCCTAACAAAAGGACGCCCGCGAGCAGGCGCCCAAACCATGCATTAATCGGCGATTCTAACCCAGCAGCTTATCCAGCGCCACCGCAATACCATCTTCGTTGTTATTGGCGGTCACCATCTGAGCCACAGCCTTAACCTCATCGACGGCGTTACCCATGGCAACACCGGTGCCGGCCCACTCAATCATGGACTTGTCGTTCTGGCCGTCGCCAAACGATACAACCTCACTGGCATCGATGCCGAGCTTGGGCAGGGCTCCCTCGAGCGCACGAGCCTTGTCGATACCGGGCGCCGTGTACTCAAAGTACCAGTCAGCCGTAAACATGCCCGAAAGCGTCTGCTTAAAGGGCGCATACATCTCCTCGTAATGCGCCTGCAGGTAGGCCGGGTCGCCTGCCGTCAGCAGCTTGTCTACGGGATAAGTGTCCACGACCTCATGCAAGCTCTCGACCTCGCGGATCTTAAGGTCGCAGGCATCGCGCTCGTATTTGACGATGTTTTTCTGCGAGCCATCCGGCAGCGTAATCATGCAGTGGTACGAGTCCTCGACATGCAAGTCGCGACCGAGCGAGATCATGGGGATCACATCATAGTTTTGCAGATGATCAATCAGACGGTGCAGCTCGTCAGCCGGCATGGCCTGGTCAAAAAGAACCTCATCGGTCTGAGCGTCGACCACATGCGCGCCATTGAAAGCGACTAGCAGACCGTCATGGTTTTGAAGGTCGAGCTCCTGCGCCAGAGCATGTAGTCCCCATGCGGGACGGCCCGAAGCCAAAATGAGCTTAATGCCCGACTCCTGTGCCGCGAGCAGCTTTTCGCGCGTGCGCGGGCTGATGACCTTTTGGTCGTTGGTGAGCGTACCGTCGATATCCATCGCGATGGCTTTGATTGCCATATATGCCTCCTTGCATCGTTTTTATCGCGCACTATCTTATCCGAGCCGGGGCACGTTCGCACAGCGCGCGTATGACGGTTGCAAAACCACCCCATTTGAAACAAAGGCAAAAAAGTACTTGCAAAGACGCGTTCCGACATATAAGTTGATAAAAGACCGCCGTTGCGGTTTTAAGTAGATCGAGCATATGAAGTTTGAGTTTTAGCGTGTAAGAGAAGGAAGATCGGCAAAGTACAACCCCAAACGCAATGACAACTT
>DXLQ01000057.1:1912-11649 GCA_019414685.1 Collinsella sp.
AGCGTGTAAGAGAAGGAAGATCGGCAAAGTACAACCCCAAACGCAATGACAACTTAATGAGGTAACTGCCACATGTGAGGCACCCAGGGCATTGCTGTCTCGATTTTGAGCACGATGCCTTCCGCCTTGCATGGGCCGTTCCATCCCGCCCCTGCAGCAACTGCCTCACGGGCTCATTGAAAACCGCATAGCACCCCAACGTCAGCACATCACCCACGGCAAGCACATCACTCACGACAACCAACACATCAACAAACAGCACGAACATCAACCGATTGGAGAAGCTATGACAAACCACCACGCTGAAGACGGCAATAAGAAAAGCATTCTGGATGCCCGCATTGAGCGAGCATATGCAAACGAATATGACGCCGCCTTTGCCGCCGCGACCATCAAGAACTACGCGTCGCTACCGCTCGCGACGATCTTGGCCGACCACCCTCAACTGCTGAAGCGCCGCACAAAGATCATGGGCGACCCCGACATTCGCAAGCTGACAGACCCCTATGCCCCAAAACGCGACAACGATTCGTACGTTCTTACCGTAGGCTGCCTAGCCCATATGCTTACGGCGCTCGACACGAAACTCAAGCTCGAATGGGAACCCGACGAGCGTCATGAACTCGAAAGCAAGCGGAACACCCTGCGCACCGCACTGTTCCTTCCGTTGGACGGCCTCAAGCGCTGCAACGTCGAGCTCAATACACAGGCGCGGCAAAAGCCCGGGACCACGGGGCAGAAAACTCCAAGACCCCATGCGGCCATCGTCGACCGCAACCGATATAACCGCATGACCGCGCACTTTTCTGCCGAGGGAACAGCCATAAGGACGCTGATCGACCTGCTGTGCCTCCTGAACATCAACGAGCTATTTGAGGGCTATCTCGCCCTTGTTCCCGCGACGGCACCCAAGTCGGTAGCAAAGATCATCGAGACCTGCAGACGCCAGTTTGAGCGCCATCGCAATGGCAGCGAGATGAACGCCAGCATCGCGCAGTACTACGCGGCTCATTACAAAAATGACGGATGTGCCCCTATCGAGCATCAGCTGCGGCTCGCCTACACCACGCCCGTCGCAACGCTCCATCGCTTTGGAGCCCTTGGCGCTTGCGAGCCGCACGGACAGGCAGCCTGCCCCACAACCGAGCTCGATCTCAGGCTCGGACGAACCCTGTAGCCCGCCAGCCCCTCCGCGGGCAGCGACTCTATTCCACAACACCACCAACAGAAAGGAGTCCTCATGGACACCAATCATTCCCCCATCATCAGCCCCCTCACCATGCGTGAATCCGCCCGAGGTATCACGCTCACCAGCATTTACGATGAGATGCTCGCCCGTCGCGAGCTCTCCGTCATGGGAAACATCGAAACCCCGATGGCCCACGACCTATGCCAGCAGATCCGCCTGCTCGATGCCACCGACCCCAGCCGCCCCATCACCATATTTGTCGCCAGCGCCGGCGGAAGCGTGCGATCGGGTCTTGCGATCTATGACGCCATGCGCCTCGCATCGTGCCCCATCCGCACCGTCTGCCTGGAATTCGCCGCGTCCATGGGCGCCGTGATCTTTATGGGCGGCGACGATCGCCGTATGGCGCCCCATGCAGAGCTCATGATTCACGACCCACTGATCCCCCAGGGGGCAGGCGGCTCGGCACTTGCGCTACAGGAAACCAGCCGGCGTCTCATGCAGACCCGCAAGACCCTCACGCAAATCCTCTCGGACCGCAGCGGCCTCACGCCCAAGCGCATCCAGTCCCTCACCGCAAAAGACACCTACCTTTCGGCCGAGCGCGCCGTCGAGCTCGGCTTTGCCCACGAAATCCTCTCGACCACCAAGGAGGTCGCCCATGTCTAACCTCGCCAGCCGCCTCGCCGCATCTGAGTCCGCATCGTCCACCATCCTCGCCAAGGATCGAACGCTTTCCTGCGACACCCGCCAAACGGGACTCAACAACAATGCACTTGTGATCGGCCCCTCGGGAGCCGGCAAGACCCGAAACGTCCTCAAGCCCAACCTGCTGCAAATGAACGCAAGCTACATCGTGCTCGACACCAAAGGCACGCTCTGTCGCGAAGTGGGACCCGTGCTGGCAGCCCACGGTTACCGCGTGCAATGTCTCAACTTCGCCGACCTCAACACCGTCCCGGCCCTTGCGCCCGGCATCGAGCGCTGCGGCTACAACCCCCTGAGGCACATTCGCCGCAAGGCGGACGGCAGGCCCAACCAGCAGGACATCCTCTCGGTGGCAAAGGCCATCTGCCCCATCGAGGACAACAACCAGCCTTTTTGGGATCATGCGGCGGCAAACCTGCTGTCGTGTCTTATCGCCTACGTCACCGAACAGCTACCCGCCGACGAGCAGACGATCAGCTCGGTCATCAAGCTGATCGAGCACCTGCAGGACGGTGCCACGGGTCGATTGTTTGACAACCTGATCACGACCGACCCCCAAAGCTATGCCCTCTCGCTATGGCGGCGCTACGCCATTACGCAAAATGCCGAGCGCATGCACGCGAGCATCGTCGGCATCCTTGCCGAAAAGGTCATGTGTCTGGGATTCGACGGTGCGGCACAGCTCTATCGTGAGTGCCATCAGGTGGACTTCGCTTCCATGGGACACACCCCCTGCGCCCTGTTTGTAACTGTGAGCGATATTGACCGCAATCTCGATCACCTGACCGGCCTCTTTATTTCGCAGGCGTTTATGGGCCTCATTCGTGAGGCCGATAGGCAGCCCGACGGCAGCCTGCCCGTGCCCGTGCGCTTTATGCTCGATGACTTCGCAAATCTGCAGATCCCCCAGATCGACAACGTGCTCTCGATTATCCGAAGCCGCAACATCTGGGCAACGCTGCTGCTGCAGTCGACCAACCAGCTCGATGCGCTCTATGGCGAGGCACGCGCACGCTCCATCATGGGCAACTGCGACACGCATCTGGTGCTGGCGTTCCAGGATCCCGAGAGTGCCCGGGTGTTTTCCGACCGCGCCGACGCGCTGCCCAGCACGCTCATGGCGACGCCGATCGATCGCTCGTGGCTCTTTGTGCGCGGTCGCACTCCCGAACAGGTCGAGCGCTTTAGGCTCGAAGACCATCCGCTCTACGGGGAGCTGCCCGAGGCGCAGCGAGACCATGCGGAGGCCGAGATCTAGGCGCAGGGTTCTCGCGGCGCGCGGCGCCCCAGCGATGTTCCACAAAGGCCGTGCGCCCCGGGACTACGGCAAAGCAAAGGGGCCCGCATCCGATAGGATACGGGCCCCTGACTATAAGGCGCGATGCGTTAACAGCAGCGACTACTTGCGATGCGCGCGATAGAACTCGATGAGCGCCTGGGTCGAAGCGTCCTGCTCGGCCTTGGCGGCATCGTCGTGGAAGGCAGGGGTGATCTGCTTGGCAAGCTGCTTGCCCAGCTCGACGCCCCACTGGTCGTAGGAGTCGATGCCCCAGACCGTGCCCTCGACAAACGTGATGTGCTCGTACAGTGCGATGAGCTCGCCGAGTGCGAACGGGGTCAGCGTGTCGCCAAAGATCGAGGTCGTCGGACGGTTACCCTCAAAGCAGCGGGCCGGGACGATCTGCTCGGGCGTGCCCTCGGCACGAACCTCATCGGCCGTCTTACCAAAGGCGAGCGCCTTGGTCTGGGCCAGGAAGTTGCCCAGGAACAGCTCGTGGACATCCTGGCCGCTGTCGGTCGCAGGGTTGGCGGTATTGGCGAAGGCGATGAAGTCAGCCGGAACCACCACAGTGCCCTGGTGCAGCAGCTGATAGAAGGCATGCTGGCCGTTGGTGCCGGGCTCGCCCCAGAAGATCTCACCGGTGTCGGAGGTCACGGCGCTGCCGTCCCAGCGGACATGCTTGCCGTTGGACTCCATGGTGAGCTGCTGCAGGTAGGCCGGGAAGCGGTGCAGGTACTGGCAGTACGGCAGCACGGCGTGGCTCTTGGAACCGAAGAAGTTGACGTACCAGACGTTGAGCAGGCCCATCAGCGCGACGGCATTGTTCTCGAGCGGGGTGTTGCAGAAGTACTCGTCGATGGCGTGGAAGCCCTCGAGGAACTGCTGGAAGCGCTCGGGGCCGAGCACGACGATCAGCGACAGGCCCACGGCGGAGTCAACGGAATAGCGGCCGCCAACCCAGTTCCAGAAACCGAAGGCGTTGGCGGGGTCGATACCGAAGGCTTCGACCTTCTCGAGTGCGGTGGAAACGGCGACGAAGTGCTTTGCCACGGCCTCGGCGTTCTGCTCATCGGAGCCGTCGATGGCGCCCTGAGCCTTGAGCTGCTCGAGCATCCAGGTCTTGACCTCGCGGGCGTTGGTGAGGGTCTCGAGCGTGGTGAAGGTCTTGGAGACGATGATCACGAGCGTGGTCTCGGGATCCAAGCCCTTGAGCTTCTCGGCCTGGTCGTTGGGGTCGATGTTGGAGATGTAGCGGCAGTCGATACCGGCGTCGGCATAGGGACGCAGAGCCTCGTAAGCCATGACCGGGCCCAAATCGGAGCCGCCGATGCCGATGGACACCAGGTGCTCGATCTTTTTGCCGGTAACACCCTTCCACTCACCGGAGCGCACGCGCTCGGCGAAGGCATACATGCGGTCCAGGACCTCGTGCACGTCGGCGACGACGTCCTGGCCGTCGACGATGAGCTGGCCCTTCTCGCTTGCCGGGCGGCGCAGCGCGGTGTGCAGGACGGCGCGGTCCTCGGTGGTGTTGATGTGCTCGCCGGAGAACATGGCGTCGCGGCGCTCCTCGAGCTTCACCTCGCGGGCAAGATCGCACAGCAGCTTGACGGTCTCATCGGTCACCAGGTTCTTCGAAAGATCGAAGTGCAGGTCACCGGCGTCAAAGCTCAGCTTGTTCACGCGGTCGGCGTCAGCAGCGAACCAGGCCTTGAGGTCGATACCATCGGCCTCAAGCTTCTCCTGATGAGCCTCGAGTGCCTTCCAAGCGGCAGTCGACGTAGCATCGATAGGTGCGGCAACAGTTGCCATAGAGTCCTCCTCAGCATACGGGCGCACGCCTCCATGCGCCCGGACATTCAGATGCCACTATTCTAGCGCAGGTCAAGACTACAATCAGCGAGCGTTGCCAATCGGCCCCCAAACGGTAACCGATTAAAAAGGGACAGGCTTATTTTGGCAGGTCAAACGCTTTACCAACCAAAAATAACCCGTCCTTTTATGGCAAATATTAGGCCGCGGCGCAGATGCTACCGAGCAACTCACGCAGAGGAGACCCGATGCCCTCCAGCAGTTCGGGCGCGATAATGGCAAAAACGGGAACCTCACCGGTGCCCACGACAGCAGGCGCCTTGCCCTCCGAGAGAATGCATCCATAAGGGACAAAACCGTCTTCGCCGGCATCGAGCGCCGCCATGCGACGGGCGAGTTCGCGTGCAAAGCCAGCAGTATCGGCATCGCCGATCGCCAGGACAAAGTCCACGCCTTCGTCGGTCGCCAGGGCCACGGCTTCGTCGATCAGTTCGTCTCCCCCGTCGCCCCCAACCGAGCCGCAGCGGAAAAGCACACGCTCGAGTAGGGCTCGATCAAGCGAGCCAAGTGCCGCCGAGACAAGCTCATCGCGCGTATGCTTGTCACCGCCCAACACGACCAGCGCCTTGGTGCCACCGTAGTGAGCGACCAATCGTCCGCACCAGCGAGCCACGTCTCCATCCACAACAAGGCGCGTCGGCATACCAAACCCGTAATTGACCATCTTTCCCACAACCCTTCCGTGCGTATAGGCGGTATCGATCGTTAGGCTCATGCTACGAAGCGAGCTTTTCCGAGCTGTTTCGCGCTCTTTAGAGCTGCGTTAAAACCCGATCCAACCGCACGACCATACCTACCAAAACAAACCAGTCCCTTTTTGACAGGTTTTGACGATGTCCGGATGAGCGGGTATTATCGAACAGGTATTCGATAAGAACATGTGTTTGATGGGAGGCTCGGATGGCGCACGAGCAGCACACCTATATCTGCATCGACCTCAAGACGTTTTATGCCAGCGTCGAGTGCGTCGACCGTGGGCTCGATCCGCTCACCACCAACCTGGTCGTTGCCGACGAATCGCGCGGACGCACGACCATCTGCCTTGCCATCACGCAGGCCATGAAGGACCTCGGGATACACAATCGCTGCCGTCTGTTCGAAATTCCCGATGGCATCGACTACATCACGGCCGTACCACGCATGCAGCATTACATGGAGGTGTCGGCGAAAATCTACGGTATCTATCTGGAATACGTCAGCCCCCAGGACGTGCACGTCTACTCCATCGATGAGTGCTTTATCGACGTGACGCCCTATCTGGACCTCTATCACACAGATGCGGAAGGGTTCGCCTGCACGCTGCGCGACGAGGTCCTCGCGCGCACCGGCATCACGGCGACGGTCGGCATCGGCCCCAACCTATTCCAGGCCAAGGTAGCGCTCGACATTACCGCCAAGCACGTACCCAGCCGCATCGGCATACTCGACGACGAGACCTTTCGCAAGGAGATCTGGCCCCATCGTCCCATCACCGATATCTGGGGCATCGGTCCCGGCGTGGCAGCCCGCCTCGAGAAATACGGCGTCTACGATCTGATGGGCGTCGCGGCGCTCGACGAAAACCTGCTTTACGACGAGCTCGGCGTCAATGCCGAATATCTCATCGACCATGCCTTCGGGCGCGAGCCGACAACCATCGCCGATATCCAAGCCTATCGCCCGCAAGCAACTTCGACCACCACAGGACAGGTGCTCTCGAAGGGTTATGCCTACGAACAGGCCTATACCGTCTTGCGCGAGATGGTCGACAACGCCGTTTTAGACTTGGTCGATAAGCACGTGGTCTGCGACAGCATCTCGCTCTTTGTGGGCTACGCGAGCGAACGCGCCGACATACGCCGCCTCGACGCCAGCGGTACAGCGCAGTATGTGGACGGATGCGGGCACCTGCGCTCGAGCACATCGAGTATCGAACCCACCGCAACCGCCGGCCCCGAGCTCGCGCCCCGTGCGCCCAAGCCCGTCCAGCGCGATGACGAACGGCGTCGCCTGGTGCGCGAAGCGCAGGCAATCGATGGCATCTTTGTGGGAGAGCATGGCGGCAAACCGCGCGGTGGCTATGCCGCACTCTTTGCGCACTCTAACGCCTCGCGAAAGCTGCCCGAGCGTACCAATTCGTTTAAGAAGATCATGGGCTATTTCGATGAGCTCTGGGCGCAGACTGTCGATCCCAAACGACCGGTCAAGCGCATCAACCTGGGATTTGGCAACCTCATGCCCGAGGAATTTGCCACCATCGATCTATTCAGCGATATCGAGGCCGATGAGCGCGAGCGCGACCTGGCGCGCGCCGTCCTGGCCGTGAAAGGCAAGTACGGCAAGAACGCGCTCGTCAAGGGATTAAGCTTTACCGCCGGCGCCACCGCGCGCGAACGCAACGAACAAGTTGGAGGACACCGTGCCTAAACCCAAACAACAGCCCGTGCGCCCGCCGACCGCCTTCGAGCGCCTGGCGGACCCCGAGGGCAGACGCCGCGCCGCCGACCCCAACCTCACTGCCAACGGTGCCGTGCGCGCCAACCGCGCCGCACAGTTTATGCCCTTTGCCGCCCTCACGGGATACTACGAACTCGTGCGCAAGCAGGAAATCACCGTCGAGCCAAAACGTGAGCTCACGGAAGAAAAAGCCCTCGTGCTTTCTAAAAAACTCGAGGGTCTCAAACGTGGCGACTTGGTTCGTGTCACCTATTACGATACATACGGCTATCGCAGCCGCACCGGCATCCTCGACGAGGCGCTCCCCGCCTTCAAGCTCCTCAAGCTCCGAGACATCGCCATCGACTTCGACGACATCCAAGACATCGAACTGCGCGGACGAGCCTAGCCAAGGAAGCGCATCCAGAGCGACGCTTACAGCGTCATGACGTAGTAGCCCGCGTCTTTCACGGCCGTCTCGAGGACATCACGATCCACCGGCTGCTTAGAGCGCACGCGTGCCGTGTGGTCCGCATACGTCACCGTTGCCCACACGCCATCCAGTGCATTGAGGGCATTGGCTACGTTCTGAGCGCAGCCGTCACAGCTCATGCCGCCGATGAGCAGCTCATCGCTATAGGGATAGTGTGACGCATCGGTATCCACCACAACAACCTTTTTGGCCTTCTTGCCGCTCGCACCATCGCTGCAACAACTCTTCCCGTGTGTCGAAGCGGCAATGCGACGCAGTCCAAAAAACATGCCGACGGCAATGACGGCCAGCACGATGAGATTCGCAGGGCTGAGCAAGTCACTCATGCGTTCCCCTTTCAAGTAGCCCTATCTAGATACCCCCATGGGGTGTCCCCATCTTAACCCAAAATCATGTCTGTTCGGTCAATTAGTTTCCCTCTTCAAACTTTTTGTTGACCATGGCTTACTTTCGTGTATAAGTTTTCCTAGGCTAACAACTGAGGACCCGAAAGGGGCATCGTGACTCGAACCATTGACATCCCAACATACCAAACGGCTGTCGTGCGCAACTGCTCCCCTACGCTCGCAGGTATCAAGCCGGCTTCGCTCTTTACCTATCCCGGCGTTTACGCCAACCAAAACGGAAAACCCAGCGCCACCCATATCGAAGAGCGACGCTCTCGCCTGCTCGCCGTCATAGCCCAATGCAACTGCGAGCTCCAGCCACTCGGGATCCATATGAGCGTTTTGGTCTGGCGCCCCTGCGGAGCGCTCATCTATGTGTACCGCCCTGCGGACCTCATGCGATACCTCTCCGACCCCCGTGCCACGACGGCGCTAGCCGCCGAAGGTTACGATGTCCACAACCTGCCCGCATCCCTGGTGCATCTCGCCGCTCGCATCACGCTGGCAAGCAGCAATGCCGCAGAAAGCGCCTATGACGGCAGCGTCTGCGCACTCGCGCGAAATAGGCACTGCGATACGGGGTGCATATGCGAGTTCCCCCACGAAATTGGCTATTTTTTGGGCTATCCCTACGAAGATGTCCATCAGTTTATCGTCCAGCACGGCGAAAACTATAAGGTCTTTGGCGCATGGAAGGTATACACAAACGTTGAGCAGGCGCTCACGACCTTCGATTCCTATCGCGCATGCACGCAATACCTTACCTACATCTATCAACAGGGCTGCACCCTGGGACAACTTGTCCAGGCAACCCGATAGAGCATACAAAACGCGGCCGCACGCCGCACAACCGAAAGGAAAACATATGAGCAAGATCGCCGTCGTCTATTGGAGCGGCACGGGCAACACCGAGGCCATGGCAAACCTCGTTGCCGAAGGTGCAACCGATGCCGGCGCCGAGGCAGAGGTCATCTCCTGCGCCGACTTCTCCGCAGACAAGGCCGCTGGCTATGACGCTATCGCCTTCGGCTGCCCCGCCATGGGTTCCGAGGAGCTTGAATATGATGAGTTCCAGCCCATGTGGGATGAGGTCAAGGAGACCCTCGGCGACAAGAAGGTCGTCCTCTTTGGCTCTTATTCGTGGGCCGAGGGCGAATGGATGGACAACTGGAAGGCGGACGCCGACGAGGAGGGCGTCAACGTCGTCGATTCCGTCATCTGCTACGACGCCCCCGATGATGAGAGCGAAGCGGCCTGCCGCGCCCTTGGAGCCGAGCTCGCCTAGCGGCAATGAGCTCCGCCCGCAACGCGCATTGCAACAAAACACATTCGCGTCCCAATCAGAACCACCCTTAAAAAGGGTGGTTTGCTCTTAGGGTATAACCCACGGGC
>DXLQ01000058.1:0-11423 GCA_019414685.1 Collinsella sp.
GAAGATGGTGTAGTGCGACGTGACGTGCCAGCCGATTTGCTCGGACGCTTTGGCGTCGAGCTGGGCATCGAAGGGGAGCGGTACGTCGATGACGCGGCTGCATGAGGTGCAGATGATATGTGCGTGCGGCTCGGTCGTGCGATCGAAGCGGCTGCCGCCCGGCGTCTTGATGGAGAGGATCTCGCCGGCGTCAGCCAAGAGATTGAGGTTGCGGTAGACCGTACCGCGGCTGATTTTGTCATCCTGCGCGCGCACGACGTTGTAGATTTCGTCGGCGGTGGGATGGTTATAGCTTTGGCGCACGGCGTCAAGAACCAGCTTTCGCTGCTTGGTATTCCTTCTTTGCACCGCCATGCGCCTCGCCTCTTTTCTATCAACGGTCGTAGGTAAATGATACCGTATTTAGCACACAATACTAATAATGAGGACTGAAACCGTCTTCATTGGCAAGTGGGGCTCGGACCTGGGCATCTACAAGGCGAAAACGCGTTCCCATGCGCTCGTAGGAGGCATGAAGCGCCTCGAGATGAGATAGGATGTCTGCCGGAGCTCCCTGTATCTCCATCTCGACTGAGCCGTCTTCCATGTTACGCACCCAGCCGGTGAGTGCGCGTGCCTGTGCGAGGTTGGTGTTGGTAAAGCGAAAACCAACGCCTTGGACTTGCCCCGCCCAGCGCAGGAAATAACGCAGGGGAGTGTCTTGAGTGGCCTCGTCGCTTGCAAGCACGGTAAGCCTGCGGCGCAGCTCGAGCTCGACGTTTGACGGTTTTTGAGGCTCTCGACTGCCGCCGGTGACGCTGGAGAAGAACGTATCGAAGAGGCCCATCGCTATGCCTGCTTGCCTGCGTCGGCCGGGAAGGTTATGCCGGCCTGCTGACGCACGGCATCCATGATGCGTAGTGAGACGAGCGTGACATCGCGGTAGTGGCCAAGCTCGTGGCGTCCCGCCGGGGTCTCCCAAATCTCTTCCTTAACGTTATCGATGCCATCGATGGCGGTGATAAAGTCTGTGAGTTCGTATTCCATAGTGTTGCTCGATTTGGGCAGGTCGAGCACGCGGCCGTTGTCGCCCTGTTCGCGCGGTGCCTCGGTCGCTGAGCCGCGTACGACATCGCCGCGATAGTCGATGCGGACGTTGCGGGGCGTGGACAGATGGTCGATCTGGATAGTGCCACGCTCGCCTTCGATCTGCGAGGGCAGCAGGTCATTCGTAATTTTGGAGTGCGCGAGCTCGACGGAGATGCGGCCACCGCCGTAGCTGGCGAGGATGGAACCGCAGCCGTCGATGGGGCCGTGCGTGAGCTGTCGCGTGGTGGGGTCGAGCAGAGTAGTCATGCTCGTAAGGCCGGAGGGCATGCCGAAAATCTCGACCATGGGCTCGACGGTGTAGACGCCAATGTCCATGAGGGAGCCCGAGGCCATGTGGCAGTCGAAGATATTGGTGGCGCGCCCCGCGAGAACCTCGTTGTAGCGCGAAGAATACTTGCCAAAGCGCAGTGAGGCGCGACGAATGGGCGCAATCTCGCCCAGGGCGTCCTCGACGGCGTGGAAAGCGGGGTCATGGAGCGGGCGCATGGCCTCGAGGGCCACGACACCTGCTGCCTCGGCAGCGCGGAAGACTTCCAGCGCCTGCGCTTCGGTGGCGCAGAAGGGTTTCTCGACGATGACATGCTTGCCACCGGCGATGCAGGCAAGGGCCTGCTCGTGGTGAAGTGCGTTAGGGCTGCCGATATAGACGGCGTCGACGTCGACGGCGGACGCAAGCTCGTCAAGTGCGGTGAAGTTACGCTCGCCGCCGTGTTCGGCGGTAAAGGCGGCGCCGCGCTCGGCATCGCGCGAGAGCGTGCCCACAAACGCGGCTTGGTCGTTGGCGTTGACGACTTGGATAAAGTCGTCGGTGATCATGGATGTGCCGATGGTCGCGATGCGCAGCATACGTCCCCCTTGCGTTGTTTGGTCTACAGGATGAGTGTAGCGCGTGGGGATATAAAGCTGCGCGAAAACGCTATTACAGGTCGCTCTCGTTAAAGCCGGTGTCGATATCGAGGTTGCTGCCGTCGGCCGCCGTGGTGGCGAGCTCATCGCAGCGCTCGTTGAGCTCGTGGCCGGCGTGGCCCTTAACCCAGATGAACTCCACCTTATGCTTGCTCTTTGCGGCAAGCAGGCGCTCCCACAGGTCACGGTTCTTAACGGGCTGCTTGTTGGCAGTTTTCCACCCGCGCTTTTTCCAGCCGTCGATCCAGTGTTTATTGAAAGCGTTGACGACGTACTGCGAATCGGAATGGACCTCGACCTCGCAGGGGCGGTTGAGCGCCTCGAGCGCCACGATGACCGCCATGAGTTCCATGCGGTTGTTGGTGGTCTTGGCGTAGCCGCGTGAAAGCTCGGAGGTGAAGGTCTTGCCGGCGGGGTTGGTGTATTTGAGTACGGCGCCGTAGCCGCCGCGTCCCGGATTTGATCGGGCCGAGCCGTCGGTATAGATGATGACCTTCACGGGCTTCCTTTCGTTGGGTACGTTTCGTGTGAGTGACCATTGTAGCGCCATGCCCGCCGGGGGCTAGCAATCTACGATTTCTACCCCGTCTTCCGACAGTTAGTTGGCATGGATGATGCGGTTGAGCTCGTCGAGGTATTGCTGCAAGAGGGGAGAGGGCTTGCGCTCGTCGTGCATGATATAGCCTACGTGCATCGTTGGGGCGTCTGCTAACGGGATCGATGCCATACCCCATTGCATTTCATTGGAGAGGGCACCGGTCGACAGGGTGTAGCCGTTCGACGTGATAAGTAAGTTGGTAAGTGTTCCGCGGTCCGAGATTCGTATGTTGCGGTCGCAAGGGATATAGCTAAAAGGTTCCTCGGCGTAATAGAAGGAGTTCGAGGTACCTTGCTCAAAGCTGTAGCGCGTATATGGTGTGAGGTCGGCAAGGGACAGCTGCGGGCGGCGGGCAAGCGGGTGGCGCTCGCTAACGAAGACGTGGACCGTCGCGTCGAATAGGGGATGGAAGCTCGCGCGCGCATCGGCAAAAGCCTTCTGCAGAACGCGGACGTTAAAGTCGTCCAGATAGAGGATGCCGATGTCGCTGCGAAACGCGCGGACGTCATCGATGATCTGCGATGTGGTGGTCTCGCGCATGATGAACTCGAACTTGCTGTCGCGGCAGCGCTCGACTACGTTGACAAAGGCCTCGACCGAAAAGGCGTAGTGCTGGGCGGAAATGGCGAGGCGGGCTTGCGGGGTACCGCCGTCCTCGTAGCGGGCCTCAAGCATGTCGGCCTGCTCTACGACCTGGCGTGCATAACCCAAAAGCTCGGTGCCGTCGTTGGTGAGTGCAACACCGCGGCTAGAGCGCGTAAAGATTTCGATATGAAGTTCCTGTTCCAGGCTTTTGACGGCGTTGGAGATATTGGACTGTGCGGTATAGAGGCGCTGGGCTGCGGCGTTGATCGAACCGGACTCTGCCACGGCGATCAAAAAGCGAAGCTGCTGGAGGGTCATCGGCGCCCGTCCTTTCGATAGTTATCTATAAAACAGATAACAAGTTAGCGCTTTTAAGTGATTGACCGACGGAAACAATGCTCGTACTATTCAAAACACACAAAGGCGGTAGGTAATTAAGCCAACCACGGAACCGGGATGCGAAAGGAGGCCTGCATATGAATTGCTTACCAAGACGAATGCCGGGCTCCTGTTTGCGCCCGTCGGCGTGATCAGGAGACAGCGACTTACTTCTCTCTTTTTATTTACTTTTGTTCGATCAAGGAGATCATCATGAGCCAGTTCATCAACAACCCCGAGCACACCTTTGGTTTCGATACCCTGCAGCTGCACGTTGGCCAGGAGAGTGCCGATCCTGCATCCGACTCCCGTGCCGTGCCTATCTACCAGACCACGAGCTATGTGTTCCGCAACTCCCAGCACGCCGCCGACCGCTTTGGTCTTGCCGACGCCGGAAACATCTACGGCCGTCTGACCAACTCCACCCAGGGCGTCTTCGAGGATCGTATCGCCGCGCTCGAGGGTGGCGTGGCAGGTCTAGCCGTCGCCTCCGGTGCTGCTGCCATCACCTATACCCTGCAGGCCCTTGCCCAGGCCGGTGACCATGTGGTTGCCCAGAAGACTATCTACGGTGGCTCCTACAACTTGCTGGAGCATACGCTCTCCCAGTTTGGCGTCGAGACCACCTTCGTCGATGCCCATAACCTGGAAGAGGTCGAGGGGGCCATCAAGGACAACACCACGGTCATCTATCTCGAGACGCTCGGCAACCCCAACTCCGACATCCCCAATATCGACGCCATCTCCGAGATCGCCAAGAAGCACGGTTTACCGGTTGTCGTCGACAACACCTTCGGCACCCCGTATCTGTTCCGTCCGCTGGAGCATGGTGCCAACATCGTCGTCCACTCCGCAACCAAGTTCATCGGCGGCCACGGCACCTCGCTGGGCGGTGTGATCGTCGACGGCGGTAACTTCGATTGGAAGGCGAGCGGCAAGTATGCGCAGATCGCCGAGCCCAACCCCTCCTACCATGGCGTCTCGTTTGCCGAGGCTGCCGGTCCCGCCGCCTTCGCAACCTATGTCCGCGCCATCCTGCTGCGTGACGAGGGCGCCTGCATCAGCCCGTTCAACGCCTGGGTTCTGCTCCAGGGCACCGAGACTCTGTCGCTGCGCGTTGACCGTCATGTCGAGAACACCAAGAAGGTCGTTGAGTTCCTGGCTGGTG
This sequence comes from Collinsella sp., assembly GCA_019414685.1. Lineage (GTDB taxonomy): Bacteria > Actinomycetota > Coriobacteriia > Coriobacteriales > Coriobacteriaceae > Collinsella. Next base: position 4,725 of record DXLQ01000058.1, read on the forward strand.
ACAGCCATGTTGCCAAGGTGAATCACCCGAGCCTGCCTGAGCACCCCGATCACGAGCTCTATCAGAAGTACTTCCCCCGTGGCGGTGCCTCGATCTTTACCTTTGAGATTAAGGGTGGCCAGGAGGCAGCTTGGAAGTTCATTGATCATCTGCAGGTGTTCTCGCTGCTCGCCAACGTGGCCGACGTCAAGTCGCTCGTCGTGCACCCGGCTACCACCACGCACTCCCAGCTGTCTGCCGAGGAGCTCGCCGAGCAGAACATCACGCCCTCAACGATCCGTCTTTCCATCGGTACCGAGAACGCCGAGGATATCATTTGGGACCTGAAGCAGGCCTTCGCCGCGCTGGACGAGTAAAGCGACTTGTGCAAGGACCCCTTGCGACTCGATAGGTATAACTGCATAAAATGCCTGCTCAAGGCGCCTGTGCGAACAATAGTTGCACAGGCGCCTTTTTTGCATAGAAAGGGCGCAAAAAACAGGGTTTTTGACACGCTTTATGCATTCGAGTTGTGGAAAACTCCTGTTGAGAGGATGTGAGTTTTACGCAATTGACGTGCGCCTTTTGAGTAAAACCGCAGGTCGCGATTTGCTCGGGGTACTATGCAGCGCGATCGAATCACACGCAGCTCAAACGCAGCAAAAACGCACTACGGAGGTTTCCAGCTACATGAGGATCGATTCACGAAAACCGAAAGCCGCCGCCCTTTCCGCCGCTCTGACCGTGGCACTTTTGGCGGGCGCCGGTGCAACTGATGCCCATGCCGCAACATTGTCCGATACGGTTGGATCTACGCCGTCCGAGACGACGCTGGTACAGCCCGTTGACTATCGCGGCGATGGTTATGGTTCCATGCAGGAGTGGAACGCCTCGATGGAGGCCAAGCGCGATTCCCTGGAGATGCGCGCTCAGATCATCATGAATATGTATGGCGACTATGCCACCGATGACGAGCGCGCTGTGCTGCAGGGCTGTATCGACGGCGCGGGTAGCCTGTTGACGATGGGGGAGGTCGACGCCAAGTCGACCGAGCTCGATGAGCTGCGCACTGCGCTTGAGGATGCCAAGCGCGAAGCGCTCGAGGCTGCCGCCGAGGCGGAGGCTGCCGAGGCTTCGTACTACAACGCCGGTTACACTCCGTCCTACGCGTCTGCCGCGTCCTGCACGAACGGATCGGGCCTGACGCGCTCTGCGGGTGTCAATAACTACAACGGGCGCCGCGAGACCTATTACAGCAGCAATGTGCTTTATCACTATCGCACGGGCGAATGGACTCAGGATTCTGAGGGCTTCTGGCGCGATTCCGACGGCTATTACGTTGTTGCCGCGGGCGATATGGCCCAGGGCTCGACCTTTACGGGCTCCAAGGGTGATTGCAAGGTCTATGACTCCGGCTGCGCTGCCGGAACCACCGACTACTACACCGGTTGGTAATTTTTCTGCATCACGGATATTTGGCGGACGGGTGTCTTTACCGAGCTTTAGGGCAACGTAAAGACGTCCGTTCTATGTATGCGCCTGAGCTAACAGAGCCCTTACCGTGACGGTACGTCGCGCATATGGGCGCGGGGCACACTAGTTCATGAGAAATAAGGTCTTTCTCTTGGAGGAAGTGGTCTTGTGAATGCTCGAGATATCGCCGTTGCCGCCGTCGCGTTGATGCTTGGCTGCCTTGGTCCCACGGCCGCGCTCGTCGCGGGCATGCAGGGGACATGCGGGGCTGCTCCTATCGTGGTCGGCGCGCTGATCGCGGCCGCGCTGCTGGGAAGTGCAGGTGTAGTCCTTTGTCGCGACGATGAGGACCAGGCGTCGGAGTCGCAGCTCTAACCGTTGTGAAGCTGATTTTTGACCAAAGATGAAAAAGGAAGCCGCCGCGAGGGGAGTGCCCCTTGCGGCGGCTTTGCCATTGGATCTGCTGGCTACAGTATGCCGAGCACTACCAGCTGCTTTCTATTTCGCGAATCCTCTGGTAGAGCCAATCGTTTTGCGGCACTTGGATATCGTGTTTGGCGGCCAGGCGGCAAATGGTGCCCGCGAACTCCTCGACTTCGGTTTTTCGTTGTGCGATGCGGTCCTGCGCCATCGAGGGCATACCGGCGGGGTCGATTCCCTCGATGAGGTGCACCATTTGCGTCAGGTCTGCCTCGGTCAGCTCAACGCCCTCGGCGTTGGCAACCGCAAGCGTCTCGCGCATGGCGGAGACAAAACAGCGGCGCTGCTCGGAGCCCGGCTCCGTGGCGCTTCCGTAGGTCCCGCCGTAGGCCATGCAGGTCTGGATGATGCCGTCGTTGAGCATGAGTTTGGCCCACATGCGGTGCGCAATGTCGCTCTCGACGGTATGGGCGATGCCGCAGCGCGTATAGAGCTCGTCGATGGCGGTAACGGTTGCGGGCTTGGTGCCCGCTGCCGCGCCAAAGCGAATCTCGCCCGCATTGGTAAAGGTGAGCTCTCCGCTGAGGAACACGGCGTCCATGCCTTGGCAGATACCCAGGACGGTGTGCTCCCAGCCAAAGCGCTCGGCAATCTTTTGCTCGCTCGTAATGCCGTTGCACAGCGAGGCGATGAGCGTGTTGGGTCCCACGACACGCTCCATAGTCTTGAGTGCTTGGTCGAGACCGGTGGTCTTGACCGTCAGGATGACCAGATCGGCGGGCGCTGCCTCGCTGGCGCGGACGGACGTGAGATCGCAAGGCTTTCCGTTGACGGTGAGCGCATCGCCCGCGTGACGCTCAAAACGGGCGTCATCCATAACGTATTCGACGGCGTCATTGCCGAGGGCCTTGGCAATCATGCTGCCGTAGAGCAGGCCGACGCCGCCCTTGCCGATAAAGGCGACCTTGTTGATCTGCATGTGAATCATCTCCTCACAAAAAGGCGCCCGCGTGCGGGGCGCCTGATGGATTGTATGCTGCCGGGGTGATTGATGGGTGCGCGGGGCGGCTGTTATGAAAAAGAAACTATTGCGCTGTGCGCTTATGCCGCGGGGCAGACCGCAAAGACATGCGCGTGGTCATGCCCGGCCCCTTTCATCGGGCTTTTTGCTGATGTTAAAGCGGTGCCGTGACAGCTCGATTTCTACTGCGTTACGATACGTTCTCGATTGCGATTCCACGATGTTTCGGCTGCGTGACCATTGTGTTTCGCCTTGCCGGGGCGCTGATGGCGAAGGGAGGGGCCGTGCAATATCGCGTTGACCCCAAAAGCGGCAACCGTATCTCGGCGTTGGGTCTGGGCTGCATGAGGTTTCCCGGTGCGCCGGGACGTCCGGATGCGAAGACAGCCGATGCCATCATTTCCCGTGCGGTGGAGCAGGGGATTAATTATCTGGACACCGCGTATCTCTATCCCGGTAACGAGGCGTGCGTGGGCGCCTCGCTTGAGCGCTTGGGGCTGCGTGACCGGGTGTTGCTGGCGACCAAGTTGCCGCATGCTTCGTGCAAGTGCGCGGAGGATTTCGACCGGTTCTTCGATGAGCAACTGCGGCGCCTGCGGACCGACCATATCGACTATTACCTCATGCATAACATTACCTCGCCCACCCAGTGGGAACGTGTGGTGGCGTTGGGCATTGAGGACTGGATCGCGTGTCAAAAGGCGGCGGGGCGTATTCGCCAGATTGGTTTTTCGTACCACGGCAGCGCGGTGGATTTCCTGACGATGCTTGACGCATATGACTGGGATTTTTGCCAGATACAGTACAACTATGCCGGCGAGCGTTACCAAGCGGGAACGGCAGGACTCATGGCGGCTGCGGAGCGCGGGCTCGCGGTGTTTGTGATGGAGCCGCTGCTGGGCGGGCGTTTAGCGGGCAAGCTGCCGCCACGGGCCCGCGCTGTGCTCGATAGTGCCCGTGACCCGCATTTGCGCACTCCTGCCGCCTGGGGTCTTTCGTGGGTGTGGAATCATCCTCAGGTGACGATGCTGCTTTCTGGTATGACCGATACCGCGCAGGTGGACGAGAATTCGTCACTGGCAGACCTCGCGTTGCCGAATTCGATGACTGCCAACCAGCTCGACACGATCGCGCACGTGCTGGATGAGTTTGAAAAATCGAATCGCGTGCCCTGCACGGGATGCGGCTACTGCATGCCATGTCCCAAGGGTATCAACATTCCCGGCTGCTTTGCCGCCTACAACGCGAGCTATGCGCACAGCTGGTTTACGGGGCTGTCGCAATACTTTACGGCGAGTGCGGTGCGCACGAGCGAGCCCAAGCTGGTGAGCAATTGCGTCAAGTGCGGCAAATGCGCGCGTCACTGCCCGCAGCATATCGATATCCCCGAGCGTCTCGATGACGTGCGCCGACGCTTCCAGCCGGGCCCCGTAACGGCCATGCTTAAAGTCTTCGGCAAAACACGCTCCTCATGACCCTTTTATATCTTGTGATGGAATAGTTCCTGTTTGCGGCAGAATAGGGCGGTAGCAGGAACTATTTCGCCGCAACTGATGGGAGGCTATCGTGGGTGACCGAGGTTTACGTAATGATTCGCGTGAGGTTCGTTGGGGCATTTTGGGCGCTGGGCACATTTCTCATCGATTTGCATCGTCTCTCAAGAAGGTCGATGGGGCACGGCTGGTGGCTGCGGCCGGCCGCACTCCTGCACATGTCGAGGAATTTTGCCGAGCGTTTTCGATCGATGCTGCGCATGGCCATGTCTCGGTCGACGATAACGGCGATGCGGCTTATGACGCGCTGATTGCCGACCCCGATGTCGACGCAATCTACTTGGCTCTTCCGCATGGCATGCATACGCGTTGGGCCTGTCGCGCGCTGTGCGCCGGAAAGGCCGTGCTGTGCGAAAAGCCGGCCGTTTTGAGTGAGGAAGAGGCTCTCTCGATTGCCTCCACCTCTCGCGAGCGCGGCGTGCTGTTTATGGAGGCGATGAAGAATCGGTTTTGCCCGATGCACACTCGCGTGAAAGACTTGCTTGCGTCGGGTGAGCTTGGCCGTATTGTCTCGATTGAAAGCGTGCAAAAGCTCGATTACGGCGAGTCTCCTTCGGGCTATCTGCTTGATCCGTTGCAGGGCGGCTGTCTATATGACATGGGCTGTTATGCGGTCGGTTGGTTTGAGGATTTGCTCGCGGGCGCGTGCGAGGTTTCGTCCCGTGAAGTTCGCTGGCGTGACGTATCGGGCGGCCGCGTCGATTGGGCCGACGAGATCCGTATGAGCGTCGGCGGTATACCCATTCATATGGTGTGCGACGGCAAAGCAACATATGAAAGCCGCTTAACGATTGCCTGTGAGCGAGGCTCGTTGGAAATCGAGCGTCTCCATCGCCCCGAGCTCGCCCATGTGAAGTATTCCGACGGTCGAACGCTAGAAATAAATGCCCCGTTTGAGATCGATGATTTCTACGGCGAAATCCAGCATGCGACGCGGCTCATTCAGGCGGGGAAACTCGAGAGTCCCGTCATGTCCCTTGCCGCCACGCAGCGCTGTGCACACATCATCGATGCGATTCGTCTAGCCCTCTAGGACTTGGCGCTGACACGTAGGGGATCATGACGCCGGCGCCCGTGGTGCCTGGCGGCCCACATCTCTGATGCCCCTTTTATAACTTGCGGTGGAATACGGTCTGTTTGCGCCAAAATAGGGCACCAATAGACCGTATTTCACCGCAACTGATGAGGGGGAGCTGGAGATGCTGACAATCGGATGCCATCTTTCGACGACGAAGGGCTATCGGGCAATGGGGGAGACGGCGTTGTCCATTGGTGCCAATACCTTTGCGTTCTTTACGCGCAACCCGCGCGGTGGCAAGGCAAAAGACCTTGACATGGATGACGTGGCGGCTCTGCGCGAGCTTATGGCGCAAAACGACTTTGGCCCGCTCGTGGCTCATGCCCCGTATACCTATAACCCCTGCTCAGCCAAAGAGCGGGCGCGTGAGTTTGCCCTGGAGGCCATGGCAGAGGACCTACGGCGCATGGAAGCACTGCCCGGCAACTACTACAATTTTCATCCCGGTGCGCATGTAGGACAGGGGGCAGACGTCGGCATTCAGATGATTGTTGATACGCTGTGCCAGGTGATGTTCGAGGGACAGCAGACGACGGTATTGCTCGAGACCATGGCCGGCAAGGGCACCGAGGTGGGCCGTAGCTTTGAAGAACTGGCGTGCATTATCGAGGGCGTTGCCGCCAAGTGCCCAGAGCTGTCCGATAAGCTGGGCGTTTGTTTGGACACCTGCCATGTGAGCGATGCTGGCTACGACATCATCCATGATCTGGACGGCGTACTCGACGAATTCGACCGCGTGGTGGGTATCGATCGTCTGCATGCCGTACACATCAACGATTCGAAGAACCCTTGTGGCGCCCATAAAGATCGTCACGAGTGCATCGGCAAGGGATACCTTGGCAGCGAGGAATTTGGTGGCGGTATGCAGGTTATGCAGAATATTGTATCGAATGGTCGCTTGCGCGCATTGCCGTTCATTTTGGAGACACCGAACGAACTTGCAGGTTATGCGGCTGAAATCAAACTGTTAAGGTCATTGCAGCAGTAATGGCTGCCATAAAGTGGGACGCTCCATTCACGTTATGGGTTTGTTTCAATCAGTTTTCTAATTGCAGATTCTTCCAAGCGGGTGCATAATAACCCTCAGTTTTTGCAGACCTCTGAATCACGTGGGGTCATTGGAAGGAGACTGATTATGAAGCTGAAGAAGCTTGGCGCATTTGCCGCCACGGGTG
>DXLQ01000059.1:0-10955 GCA_019414685.1 Collinsella sp.
AATAGAAAACAAATACCGTTTTCTAGTAAGGGGGTTGTCCACAACCGGACAACCCTCTTTTTTGCGCTATTTCTACCTCGTCACCAAATGGCTGATGGGGGAGTGCTGGGGGTTGTGGTACAGTACTGGAGTTTGAATTGTTCTATTAAGGAGCTTATCTATGGGTCCGTTTCAGATTCTTCTGTTTGTCGTTTGGGCTGTCTCTGCCGTGGCGCTGACGATTCTCGTCCTGATGCACTCTGGTAAGGGCACCGGCGTTTCGGATATGATCGCTAGCTCGCTGTATAACTCCAGCTCTGCCACGGGCGTCATGGAGCAGAACCTCGATCGCCTGACGGTAATTATGGCCGTCGTTTTTGCCGTGTGTGTCGTCCTGTGCATGTTCTTCTTCCCGCAGGGTATCGTCGGCTACTAAGCACGAGCCACATAAATACTTGAAAAGGGTTCCGCAAGTGCGGGACCCTTTTTGTTTACATATTTGTAACAGAGCCAAAATATCCCCACATACTTCGCCCAACTAAAGAAATTCTCGACCGTTGACCGGAATTAGCCCCAAATCGTGCATAAAATGCGCTACTGTATTGAGAAACGTTGGTTCGTTGTGCATAACCAGCCATAGCAACGGGCGGCGTTTTGATGGTTCGGATCGGATTGTCTCGACATGTGTCCGACTGAACATTTCTTTGTCCTATCTCATAAGGAGGATGGCATGGCTGATTCTATGTTCCACCAGCCCGTTATGGGTCGTCGCGCCTTTGTCGGCGGTACCCTTGCTGCGAGCTCCATGGCTTTTCTTGCCGCATGCGGCAAGAAGGGCGGCGACGCTTCCGGTTCTGAGTCCGGTTCGAAGCTGAACTTCTACATCAACAACCCGGTCTGCATCGACCCCTACAATGTCCAGGAGGACCAGGGCACTCAGGTCGAGTACCAGCTCTTTGATGCTCTGACCTCTTATGACGCCGAGAAGGGCGAGATCGTTCCGCTGGCTTGCGAGTCCTTCGAGGCCAACGACGACGCCACCGAGTTCACCTTCAAGATCAAGAAGGCCAAGTTCCACAACGGTGACGACGTTACCTCCAAGTCCTTCAAGCTCGGTTGGGAGCGTCTGGTCAACACCAAGTCGGCTGTCGCTACCGAGTACGGCCCTTCCGAGGTCTCCTATCACCTTTCCATGGTCGAGGGCTATGACGATTTGCTTGCCGGTAACGCTACCGAGCTCAGCGGTGTTACCTGCCCCGACGATGAGACCCTCGTCGTCAAGCTGGCTTCCGCTTACGCCGACTTCCCCTTCGTCGCCTCTCACCCGGCTCTGGCCCCGGTTCCCGAGTGCGCCGAGTCCGATGTCAAGAGCTTCTACCTCGCCCCGGTCGGTAACGGCCCGTTCATGATGGACGGCAAGTGGGAGGATGGCCAGGAGATCAACGTCAAGAAGTTCGACGATTACTATGGCGACAAGGCCAAGATCGATGGCATCCACTTCCAGGTCATCAAGGACATGGAGACCGCCTACAAGGAGTTCCAGGCCGGTAACCTCGATGTCTGCGACGTTCCCGTCGCTCAGATCGACGCCGCCAAGAAGGATCGCGGCGTGTCCAAGGACGGCTACACCATGGGTGACGGCGAGCGCATGCTGCTCGGCGCCGAGCCTTCCACGTACTATCTGACCTGCAACACCACGGCCGAGCCGTTCAGCAACGCCGACCTGCGCAGGGGTATCTCCCTGGCCATCAACCGTGAGGCCATCTGCAAGACCATCTTCAAGGGTACCCGTACTCCTGCCGACGGCATTGTTCCTCCGGGCATCGATGGCTACAAGGAGGGCGCATGGGAGTTCTGCGCCTACGATGTCGACAAGGCTAACGAGTACCTCGACAAGGTTGCTCCCGCTGGCGCTAACGGGGATCGTGGCATTAGCGTGACCCTGTCCTACAACCAGGACGGCGGTCACAAGGAGATCATGGAGTCCATCATCGGTGACCTCGCCAAGGTTGGCGTTACCGCTGTCTCCGATACCCCTGAGTGGTCTGCCCTGCTCGAGCAGTATCAGAACTTTAACTATCAGTTCGGTCGTCTGGGTTGGATTGCCGACTACCCGATCATGGACAACTTCCTGTATCCGCTGTTCCACTCCGACTCCCTCGGTGGCGACAACCGCTCCGGTTACAACAACCCCGAGTTCGACGCCAAGGTCGACGAGGCTCGTACTATTGTTGACGACGAGGAGCGCGTCGCTAAGATGCAGGAGGCCGACGCAATGGTCGCTGCCGACTGCCCGGTCATCCCGATTATGTTCTACACGCACACCATCGCCGGCTCCGATCGCATTAAGCACCTCTATGTCGATCCGCAGAAGCACGCCGATTTGGGTACCGCTGAGCTCGCCTAAGAGTTTGCAGCTTCCGTGAGGGTCAAGTATTTACGTAGACCTCATGGGAAACATACAGTTCTCCCTAACCTGGGGTAAACTGGCTGATGGTAATTTTGGGATGCCGGTCTGGCGATCGGCATCCCATTTAGGTTAATCCCTAGATAGGGGAGTGGTATGGGTAAGTACATCGTTAAACGTGTGCTTCAGTTCATCCCGGTGTTTTTGGGCGTTACGCTGATTCTGTTCGCCCTCCAGAATATCGTGCCGGGAGATCCGATCAAGCTGATCGGTGGAGACAAGGCTCTGTCCCCCGAGGTGGAGCTTCAGCTTCGCGTCCGCTATCACCTGGTCCAGTCGGACGAGGACGGCAACGCGATCCTTGACGAGAACGGCGACCCCGTTCAAACGTCGCTCGTGGACCGTTACTTGTATTACATGAACGGCCTGCTTCATGGCGATCTGGGCAATTCGTATCAGCGCAAGCTGCCGGTTACGGAAATCTTTGCCCAGAAGTATCCGTATACGGTCAAACTTGCCGCGTGCGCCATCGTGCTCGAGGCAATTATGGGTATCGGTGCGGGTATCATTTCGGCGGTAAAGCGTTATTCCTTCTGGGATATTTTGGTAACGCTCACCACGTCGATCCTCGTTGCGGTCCCGGCCTTCTGGCTCGGTATGTTGCTGCAGCTGTTCTTTGGCGTCATCCTCAAGGACGCCACGGGCGGTGCAATCTCCATGCCGATCTCGGGTGCCGGCGGTTCCAGCTCTCAGTATCAGGATTGGATGCACTATGTGCTTCCGACCATTACGCTGGCTTCGGTTTCGACCGCTTATGCTGCGCGCATTATGCGCTCGCAGCTGCTTGACGTCATGAACCAGGATTACATCCGTACGGCAAAGGCCAAGGGTCTCTCCAATCGTGCGATCATCGTCAAGCATGCGCTTAAGAATGCACTCATCCCCGTCGTTACCTATATTGGTGTCGACTTTGGCGGCATGCTTTCGGGCGCCATCCTGACCGAGACGGTCTTCAACTGGCCCGGTATCGGCTATGAGGTCTATCGCGCCATTAGCATGCGTGACTGGCCCATCGTTATGGGCGGCGTTACGCTCATCGTTGTCGTCGTCATGGTGATCAACCTGCTCGTCGACATTAGCTATGCATTCCTCGACCCGCGCATCCGCCTTGGCGGTCCGTCGGATAAGGCCTAAGGGAGGTACGTCTCATGCAGGAAACTGATTCTCAGTCTCAGGAGCAGGCTACCGCCACCAAGGTCGCATCTGCTCCCGCCAAGTCCCGCACGCTGTGGGGCGACGCTTTTAAGCGTCTTCGTAAGAACAAGCTCGCCGTTATCGGTGTCTGCTGGATCATCATCGTCGTTGTGGTTGCCCTGACCGCAGATCTGTGGGCTAAGCCCTGGCTCGGTTCGCCGACGGCTTCCGATTCGACCACCATGGCCGAGACATCGCTACTGGCTCCGTGTGCCGAGCACCCGTTTGGCACCGATGCCCTCGGTCGCGACATTCTCGTCCGCGTTATCTACGGTGCACGCGTTTCGCTTTCTGTCGGTATCATGGCCACCGCCATCTCCACATTGATCGGCCTGGTCATGGGCGCCCTGGCCGGTTTCTACGGCGGCATTTGGGATACGATCATCATGCGCTGTGCGGACATCTTCCTGGCGTTCCCGTACGTGCTGTTCGTTGTCGCCATGATCGCCGTTATCGGCCGTGGTCTTCAGAACGTCTTTATCGCCATCGGCATTCTTGGCTGGCCTTCGATTGCGCGCGTCTTCCGCTCTGCAATCTTGACGGTCAAGGAAAACGACTATGTTGATGCAGCGCGCGCGATGGGTGCATCTGATGCTCGTATCGTCGTGCGTCACATCTTCCCGAACTCCGTCGCCTCCATCGTGGTCTACGCGACCATGAACATTGGTGGCGCCATTCTGACCGAGTCCGCTCTGTCCTTCCTCGGCATGGGCGTTATTCCGCCTACGCCTTCGTGGGGCTCCATGATTCAGGACGGTCAGCAGTATCTTCTGACCGCTCCCTGGATGATGATCATGCCCGGTCTGGCAATTCTCTCGACGGTGCTCGCCTTCACCCTGCTGGGTGACGGTCTGCGCGACGCCCTCGACGTCAAGATGAAGGACGCATAAGGATGAAGAAGAACAAGAACTATGTGGACCTGAAGGATCAGCCGGTTCCTGAGGGCCAGCATCTGCTCGAGGTCGATGACCTTAAGATGTATTTCCACACCGAGGATGGCGTTGTTCGCGCTGTCGACGGTGTCTCCTACACGCTCGATCGCGGCGAAACCCTGGGCGTCGTCGGTGAGTCCGGCTCCGGTAAGTCCGTGACCGCCATGACCATCATGGGCCTCATCTCGATGCCTCCGGGAAAGATCGAGGGCGGTGACGTTCGCTATCGCGGCCGCTCCATCCTCGAAATGACCGAGGAAGAGATGCAGCACATTCGCGGCAACGATATCGCGATGATCTTCCAGGATCCTATGACCTCCTTGAACCCGGTCTATAAGATCGGCAGGCAGGTGGGCGAGGGTCTTCGTCTGCACCGTGGCTACTCCAAGCAGGAGGCGCTCAAGCGTGCCACCGAGCTTTTGGACCTCGTGGGTATCCCCGAGCCCGAGAAGCGCGTCAATGAGTATCCGCACCAGTTCTCTGGCGGTATGCGTCAGCGAGTCATGATTGCCATGGCCCTTGCCTGCGATCCCGATATTCTGATTGCCGACGAGCCCACGACTGCCCTGGACGTTACCATCCAGGCTCAGATTATCGAGCTCATGCAGGAGATGCAGGAGAAGAACGGCAACGCCATCATCATGATTACCCATGACCTGGGTGTTGTCGCCGATATGGCCGATAAGATCATGGTTATGTACGCCGGCCGCCCCGTTGAGTTCGGTACTGCTGAGGAAATCTTCTACGAGAGCCGCCACCCCTACACCTGGGGTCTTATCCGCTCCATCCCGGAGCAGGCAATCGAAGAGAAGAAGCCGCTGACGCCGATTCACGGCAACCCGCCTTCGCTCATGAACCTGCCTGAGGGCTGCGTCTTCTCTCCTCGTTGCCCCTACGCGACGGACAAGTGCCGCAAGCAGCGCCCTGAGCGCGTTGTCACCGAGTCCGGTCACTATTCTGCGTGCCACTATTCCGGTGACCCCGAGTTCCTCAAGAACGCTCCTGAGACGTCCCGTACGCGCAAGGATTCCAAGAAGGGAGGCGAGGCGTAAATGGCAGACAATAACGAGCGCACTCCACTGCTGAAGGTCGAGCACCTCTCCAAGGAGTTTCCCGCAGAGTCCGGCATGTTCGCCAAGCGTTTTTCCAAGCGCGTCGTCTCTGCTGTAAACGACATCTCTTTTGAGATTTATCCTGGCGAGACCTTTGGTCTGGTTGGCGAGTCTGGTTGCGGTAAATCCACCACGGGCCGCACTATCATGCGTCTGACCAAGCCGACCGCCGGCAAGGTGTTCTTCCAGGGCAAAGATGTTGCCGAGATGAGCAAGCATGAGATCAAGGACATGCGTCGTGAGATGCAGTTTATCTTCCAGGATCCTTATGCTTCGCTCAACCCTCGTATGACCATCGGTGAGATTGTCTCCGAGCCCATGACCATTCATGGTGTGGGTACCAAGGAGGAGCGCATTGAGCGCGTCCGTGAGCTTCTCGACGTCGTTGGACTGAACCCCGAGCATATCAACCGCTATCCGCATGAGTTCTCGGGCGGCCAGCGTCAGCGTGTCGGTATTGCCCGCGCTTTTGCGCTGAAGCCCAAGCTGATTATCTGTGACGAGCCGGTATCCGCTCTGGATGTGTCCATTCAGGCCCAGGTTCTGAACCTGCTCAAGGAACTGCAGGACAAGTTCGGTACCGCGTATCTGTTTATCGCACACGACCTGTCCGTCGTACAGCACATCTCCGATCGCGTTGCCGTTATGTATCTGGGTAAGATGGTCGAGGTTTCGGACTGGAAGACGCTCTACAGCGAGCCTCACCATCCGTACACGCAGTCGCTGCTGTCTGCCGTGCCGGTTCCCGATCCTGATATCCAGAAGACCCGCAAGCGCATCATCCTCGCTGGCGATCCGCCGTCGCCGCTGGATCCGCCGACCGGCTGCCGTTTCCATACGCGTTGCCCGATCGCGCAGGGTATCTGCTCCGAGAAGCTCCCCGAGTTTAAGGAAGTTGCACCGGGTCACTGCTGCGCCTGTCACTTCGCGGAGCCGTTCCCGATCAAGGAATCGCACATCGACCTGTAGTTGTTTGTCCTCGTCCGGGCCCGCCCTGTTGTTACTTTTCAGAACGTCCTCGGACATGCAAGAAACCCCCGCTGCGCACTTCGTGCGGCGGGGGTTTCTTGCGTCCTGCGGAGTGTTCTGAAAAGTAACACCAGGGCGGGCCCTACGTTAACTCGGCAAGGGGAGTGCGATTCCCTGATCGCTCGCTTAATCTGATAGGGAATTGTGTGAGGCCGGAGCCTTGGCTCCGGCCTCCCCATATAAGGGCTCGGCAAAGCAGAGCCACTAAATTTGCATCAGCCCTCAAAACATGTTTGAGAACGGTGCCTGGAGTACGTGCCCCTAGGGCAGGAATGAGGTTGCTTTCCAACGCATTCCGCAGGGGGCGGCATTATTTTGTAGCGCGAAGCGCGGATCAAAATAATGCCGCATGCCCGAGGACGCGTTGGAAAGCAACCTCATTCCTGCCCGAACAGGTCAGTCTACCTGCGCATTTACAAATTCGTAAACTTTTTTCAAAAAAGTGCTTGCGCAGTTCTCGAAACATAGGTTATTATCTTCCTCGTTGAACGCGCGGGTTCAACAAAGCGAACCGCGAATCAACAACATAGCATGTCGGAGTGGCGGAATTGGCAGACGCGCTAGCTTGAGGTGCTAGTGACCGCTTTTTGGTCATGCGGGTTCAAGTCCCGCCTCCGACACCATCGCATTTGAGAAGCCTCTTCGGAGGCTTTTTTGTTACCGATAGACGGTGAGGTTCACGATGGAAACGCTTGAGCGCAATGAGTGGGCGGACGTTGCCCAATTGGTCGAGATCACGAGCGATGCTGTCATTATCTGCGAGCTCGACGGAACCATTTTGCATGTAAATAATCGCTTGCTCGACTTGATGTGCGAGGAGCGTTCCGATGTGATCAACGGGGACGTTAAAGACCTCTTGTACTCGTCGGCTTTTGAACGCGCGACAGAGCATCGGCTTCCTTTTGAGACCAATGGAACAAAGAGCGAGTTGATGCTCAAGTTAAGTGACGGATCGTTTATTCCCGTTCTGGTTTGTGCCGGCTCGGTTACGCCGCCTCGAATCTTTGGCCGCCGTGCGCCGCGCGTTCTGGTGGCACTCCATAGCATCGAAGAACAGTATTCGCACGACCGTCAGCTCAAGCGTGCGCTTTCGGAGCTTAGAGTGGCGAATAAGCGTCTCTCGGGTACATTGTCGGTCATTATGAGCACGGTGGGCTCCGATGAGCTGCCCAGTTTGTTAGATATCGTTTTGAACCAGCTTGTAGGAACGCTCGATGCTTCGGGTGCCGCTATCTATTTTTCTGAGAGCGGCGGTTTTAAGCTTCGCGGTGTCTCCAAGGAGCTGCACGACAGCTACCTGCCCGAGTTTTTGCCGTATGGCGCTGGCATTCCGACGTATGTTCTTCGCGAGTCGCGTGCCTGTCGCTTGTCGATTCAACAGGACCTTGAGGGTGATAGGGCTGCCTCCGGTATGTTCATGGACCTGGACAATCGTTCTAAGCACCTGTTGCGCGTGCAGGATATGCCTCCGTACCGCAGCGAGATCTGTCTTCCCGTTTTTTACGGTACGCAGATCCTTGGCGTGCTGGAAGTTGGTTGGAAGCGCCCTCAGGCACCGCTCGCCTATGACGTTAATGTACTCGAGGTCATTTGCGATTACCTGTCTATCCAGCTGGTCGGCATGGCATCGAGCCTTCGCTCTCGTCGCACGGCCGAGCTTGGCCGCTCGCTCAATGTCTTACGTGATGAGTTGTTTACCTTTCTAGACGATTCCGCCGCGGCTACCCAGGCTATATCGTCCGAGATTTGCAATATGCTCAACTGTCATTTTTGCCCTGTTGAGTATGACGCCAGTCTGGGCTCCTATGTCATAGATTTTGAAGGCGGCAGTCGCGTTGCTTTGCCGGACGATCCCGAGAAACTTTTCTTTTCCACGACGGCGCCAGCGGCACGTTTGGGGGTTGGCTCTGATGGCTTTGAGGCGTCTGTTTTGGGCGGCACGAGTGCCGAGGATCTTAAACACGTCCGTATAACTCGCGTTGACGAATCGATGCCTATGGGAGGCTGGCTTAGGGCGCATGGTCTGCCTTGCCAGGGTCTCTACGTCGACACCGGCATCGAGGCGGGGCGCCCGCGCTCTGAGGGTGATGGCAAACACAGCAACGACGCGATCGTTCCTGCTTCTGTTGCGAAAGGCCCGACGACGCGCGCGCTTCTGCTTCGTGACGGTAGTCAAGAGCCGATTGATGACCTTGAATATGACTACTTGGTGCACTTGGCGCATGACTTTGAACTGATCTACGAGGGCGAATCTCAAAAGCGCGAGGAGCGCCATATCGCTCAGACCCTCCAGATTGGCATGAGAAATTCGCTTGGTGACGTTCCGGGTATCGCGACCGATTCGGTATACCTTTCGGCAACGAATTCGGCGTTGGTTGGCGGCGACTTCTATACTCTTGTCCGTCTTCCCGACGATTGCGCCGTTATGATTTTGGGCGATGTATCCGGCAAAGGAATCGAGGCGGCGTCGATGTCAGCGCTCGTCAAGACGGCGCTGACGGCCTATGCCTGGGAGGGTGCTGGGCCCGCCCGTATGGCCCGCTCGCTCAATAGCATGCTCATGGGCTTTTCGAGGGTCGAGACGTTCGTGACGGCGTTTATCGCCAAGATTGATCTTAAAGCGGGTCGCGCTACCTACTGCTCTGCGGGACATCCTCCCACTATGGTCATTAGACCGTCGTCGACGCCGCTTGGCGGCGGAGAAACCCGAGGGGGAGAAGTGGAGCTCCTTGGGTGCCAATCGGGCGTGATCGGTGCCTTTGAGAGCATGGTGTACGAGACAGGCGTGTTTACGTTCGCTCCTGGTGACATGCTATTCATGTATACCGACGGAGCAATCGAAGCACGTGATCGCTCGGGTGCTTTCTTTGGCGAGCAGCGCCTTCGTGACCTTTTGCTCTCTGTCTCGGGTGAGGGTGTATCGGGAATCTGCGGTAAGGTCTTGGGAGAGCTTGACCGCTTTACCGAGTCGGCGCTGGACGATGACATTGCGCTGGTTTCCCTTGAGTTTTTACGGGGTCGATCGTAGACCGCGATACTTGACGGGCAAAATCTGCGCAGCTGCAGATATGTATGCATCGAGCGAGCTCTTTTGGGGAACCATGGTCGTATGAATGAGTGGAATGACATAGCGGTTTTGACGCCACCGGGTGATGTCGACATCGCCTCGGTGTCCGTGCTGCGCCGACGGTTGGATAATCTGATCGACCGGGGCGTGCGTCGCGTTGTCATCAATTGCCAGGCCGTGGGCTTTATCGACTCGACGGGTTTGGCGTTTTTGCTTACACGTGCCAGAGAGCTCATGAGGCGAGAGGGCCTGCTTTCGCTCGTTAACGCCTCCGATGAGGTCATTCGCTTTTTGGAGATTGCCCGACTTGTCGACATCCTTCATGTTGCGGGTCCGGCGCGTGAGTCGATTCCCGCTATTCCGGTGGGAGAGTTGCCACGATGGAGCAAGAGCGTCGAGGTCCGACAGGGTATCGAGAATCTTCCATACTATCGACATCGCATCGCCGAACTCCTTGAATCGCTTCCGTTGCGCCGCGACGAGCGCTACGATGTCGCGTTGGCGTCGGGGGAGGCGCTGGGTAATGCCTATGACCATGCGGGCGGTATCGGGTGCGTCCTGACGGTTCAGGCCTATGGCGATCGCGTCGTGGTTGAGGTGCTTGATCGGGGTGCCGGCTATTCTATCGATGGAGCGAGCGAACCGGTCGCATCTGAGGAACGCGGCCGTGGTATCAAGCTTATGCGTATGCTTGTCGATAACGTGGAGGTTGCTCGTCGCACAGACGGCACCGGCACGCGCGTGCAGATGGTGAAGCTATTTAGCGGAGCACTGGAATCGCGTGCCTAGCCAATCGCTTTAGCGCGTTTAGCCACCAAGAACACGCGGCCGGCAACTTTTTTGAAAAAAGTACTTGCGTCTTTTGGATAACTCGCGTAAATTAATAACCCGCAAGCGGACATGGCTCAGTTGGTAGAGCACAACCTTGCCAAGGTTGGGGTCGCGGGTTCGAGCCCCGTTGTCCGCTCCATTGCATTTCCGGACCGTTTAGGCGGTCCTTTTTCGGCGAAGTGGCCAAGTGGTAAGGCAGAGGCCTGCAAAGCCTTTACCCCCGGTTCGAATCCGGGCTTCGCCTCCAGGCAACATCCGGGCGCTCCGGCGCCCGTTTTGTTTTACATATGCGGACATGGCTCAGTTGGTAGAGCACAACCTTGCCAAGGTTGGGGTCGCGGGTT
>DXLQ01000006.1:0-43420 GCA_019414685.1 Collinsella sp.
CGGTCTTTCATGCAGCAGGGGCTCTCAATGTTTTTATGTCCTGCTCATATCGTCTGTGCCGGCACTTTGGGACACTCCTTGTCATTGGTGCAAAGTAACCTGCCCCCATTGCGCCAAGCGGCGTGTGCCGTTAAGCGGAGAGGCGTATTGTTGACCCATCGTTTGGGCATACAATGGCTATTGGTTTGCTGCGGTGAAGGTCTGTCCGCTCCGCAGCTTTTTTCTACGGTTAAAGGAGTATGTATGTCCGTTGAGGTCATGAGGTCTGTGATCGAGGCCGCCGAGGGGCGCGTGCCCGTCGACACGCTGTTTACCAATGCGCAGATTGTCGACGTGTATGGCCAGCGTGTGGCGCCCGGTAGCGTTGCCGTCAAGGACGGTGTAATCGTCGGCGTGCTCTACGATGGTCGCGACGATGCCGCTGGCACCTACGAGGCAACTGAGGTCATCGACTGCCAGGGTTGCTATCTCACTCCCGGTTTTATTGACGGGCATCTGCATATCGAGTCTTCGAACATCCGTCCCGCCGAGTATGCTCGCATGGCCGCGACGCGCGGTACTACCACCGCCATTGCCGACAGCCACGAGATTGCCAATGTTGCCGGTCTCGACGGCTTGCGCTTTATGATAGAGGATGGCCGCCGCGCACCCATCTCCATCAAGTACATGATGCCTTCGTGCGTGCCCGCGCTGCCCGACGAGCAGGCCGGTGCCGTTATTTCGGCTGCCGATATGCAGGCGTTTTTTGCCGAGCATCCAGGCGATGTCTTTGGTCTGGGCGAAATGATGAACCTGCCGGGCGTCTTTATGGCCGACCCCGAGACCTGCGCTCGCATCGATGCTGCCAACCAGACGCCGTCCAAGCAGGTTGACGGCCACGCGCCGCTCGTTGCCGGTAAGGACCTCAATGCCTATGCCGCAGCGGGCATTATCGCCGACCACGAGTCGACGATTCCCGAGGAGGCACTCGACAAGCTATCCCGCGGCATGTATGTGATGCTGCGTGAGGGCACGTGCAGCCACGACCTGGCCAATTTGTCCCCGATGCTGCTGGAGAATCCTGCCCGCGCCCGCCGCTGCTGCTTTGCGACCGACGATCGCGCTCCCTCCGATGCTCTTTCGACCGGCATGATCGACAATGCCTGCCGCGTGGCTATCGAGGCCGGTATCGACCCCGTGGTCGCCATCTCTATGGCGTCCCTTTCCACGGCTGAGGCATTTGGCCTGGACCACGGCTGCCGCGACCCGCACGAGCTCCGCGGCGCGATCGCTCCGGGCAAGCGCGCCGACCTGCTGGTGCTCGATGACCTGACCTTTGCCACGGCCCCGCATCGCGTATATGCCGCCGGTGCTCTGGTGGCGCAGGATGGCACCTTTGTGGGCGAGATCGCACCCGAGACGGCCGAGGTCGCAGCGCTTGCCGATGAGCTGCGTGCTTCCGTTAAGCTGCCGAAGCTATCGCTCGACGTGTTCGACTATGCCTTTAAGCCGGGCGAGGCGGTTATCGATGTGATCCCGGGCATGGCTATCACGGGCATGGTCCGTCCCGAGAGCGCCGAGGACTTGCGTCGCATTATGCTTATCGAGCGCCATGGCCGCGGCGTGTCGCTGCAGGCCGAGGGCGCCGATGGCGACGGTCCCGCCGGCATGGGGCTCGTCGGCAAGCATATCGGTCGCGGCTGGGTGCGCGGTTTCACCATCACGGGCGGTGCCATTGCCTCCACGATCGGCCACGACTCGCACAACGTGTGCGTGGTGGGCGACAACGCTGCCGATATGATGACTGCCGTTGAGGCCGTGGGCCAGGGCGGCCACGTGCTGGTGCGCAACGGCGAGGTCGTGGCGCGCATTCCGCTGGCGCTCGGTGGCCTGATGAGCGAGGGCACGGCCGAGGACGTTGCCGCGCAGCACGATGACTTTATGGTCAAGGCGCGCGCCATGGGTATTGAGCCGCCGCTCGACCCCATCATGGGCATCATCTTCCTGCCCCTGCCGGTCATCCCGACGCTCCGCATCCGCCCCGAGGGCATGTTCGACGTTACAACCTTCACCTACGCCGACTAGTCATCGGGGACGTTCTTAAACGACTAGTCATTGGGGACGCTCTTTGGCGGGCTGCCTGACGCTGCGACCGTAGGGCCTCTGGCATGTGTGAGCTATTTGCCAGGTCCTTGTAACGTTTACGCCCACGGAGTCTTATTTGAGCTCCCTTTGGGTACGTTGGAATCGGATACGCGTTCGATTCCAACAAGCCCGAAGGGAGCTTTTCTATGTTTAAACTGATTGCATCCGATATGGACGGCACACTGCTTGACGAAAACGGCCAGGTGCCTCCCGAGACCTACGAACTGATTCTGGCGCTACACGAGCATGGTGTGCATTTCGCTGCATCGTCAGGTCGTCGCTACGATCGCCTGTGCGAGTTCTTTGCGCCCGTTCGCGACAAGATGGACTTTGTCGCCGCTAACGGCGCCCAGGTCTACGCCGACGGTAAGATGGTAGACCGTGAGGTGTATTCCCACCTGGCGATTCGAAGGCTCGCCCAAGCCGTCAGGACGTTTCCCAATCTGCATCTTGCGCTCTTTGACCGAACCAAGTCCTTCCTGCTCGATGACGAGTGCAAGTTCGTGCGTGAGGTCGATAAGGACCTTCCCAATGCCGAGCGCATTTGGGAGCTGCCCGATCCCAGCGTAAATATCATCAAAGCGAGTATCTTTTGCGACGACAGTGCGGTTATGGACAGCGCGTACGTGCTACAGCGCGAACTTGGTCAGCTCTTTACTTTTGCGCCTTCGGGCAACGCGTGGATCGATGCCATGCAGCCTGGTGTGTCGAAGGCCTCGGGTATCGCGCAGCTCGCGGAGCATTACGGCATTGGTCGCGACGAGGTCATGGCGTTTGGCGACTCGATGAACGACTACGAGATCATTCGCTTTGTCGGCACGGGCTGCGCGATGGAAAACGCGCGCCCCGCGCTCAGGGCGGTGGCCGATCGTGTGGTGGGTTGTAACCGCGACCACGCCGTCCAGCAGGAGCTCCGTCGCGTGCTGGAGAGTCTCTCCTAATCCGGCAGATGGGGACGTTCCTTTTCTGCCGGCAGTGGGGGACAGTCCTTGCAGCTTTTTGCGAAGAGTGTCCCCAGTGACTAGTCGTTTAAGAACGTCCCCAGTGACTGGCCGATGACTAGGCGAGGGCGGCCATGATGGTGCGGGCGACGCCGTCGTGGTCGTTGTCGTATTCGGTGATGGCGTCGGCGGCCTCACGGTCTTCGGGCTCGGCGTTGATCATGGCCATGCCGTGGCCCGCTGCCTGCAGCATGGGGATGTCGTTGATGTTGTCGCCGAATGCCCAGGCGTCGGCGAGACGCTTGCCCAGGTATTCGCATAGCCACGTGAGGGCCGTCCCCTTGGTGGCGCCCTCACCCATGACCTCGATATTCATGGCGTAAGAACGCGTGACCTCAATGCCTCCGAGCGTGTCGAGCGCCGCCGCGATGGCGTCGCGATCGGCCGGGTCGTGCCAGTACATGGCGATGCGTTCGAGCGTCTCGACCTCGTCGATCTTGCTGTCGATATCCATGTCGATCGGTGTTCGTGTGCGCTTGAGCGAAGCCGCGATGTGGGGGTCGCCGCCACAGAACTCATCCAGACGCCCGTATAGCGAGCGGGGGAGGAAGCACTGCCCATCCGCGAAGATATCGAAGGTCACATCGTGGCCGGCGGCAATGCGATGGATGCGGTGGGCAATGCCACGGTCGAGCGGACGGCTCAAGATGCACGTGGCGCGCGAGGCGTCGGTGGGCGTATCTTCGTCGAGCTGCCAGACGCTGGCGCCGTTGGCACAGACCGCGTAGTGCACGGCGGGATGGGCGAGAATGGGCTCAAAGATGCCCGACAGCGGACGCCCCGTGCAGGGAACAAACTCGATGCCACGACGTGCGAGCTCGTCGAGCATTGCCCAGGTGGCATCGCTCATTTGCTTATCGCTCGTCAGCAGCGTCCCATCCATATCGGAAAACACAATCATTCGTTGCGATCCTTTCTACTGGCATAAAAAGCGTGGCCGAGGGCGGTGATGCCCTGGCCACGCTCGAGTTCTATAACGGTCCGCGTCCTAGCGGTCAGCGAGTGGCTTGTACTCCAGCGGCTCGATCACCGGACGATAGGCCGGGCGAATAATACGGTGCGCGCAGAAGAGCTCTTCCATGCGGTGCGCAGACCAGCCGGCCATGCGGGCGACGGCGAACAGCGGCGTAAAGAGCGTCTCGGGCACGCCGAGCATCTTGTAGATAAAGCCCGTGTACAGGTCGATGTTGGCACAGATGGGCTTGGTCATGCCGTGATCGCGCATCACTTGCGGGGCCAGGCGCTCGATGCGCTCGATGAGCGCGAACTCCTCGCCCAGGTCCTTCTTGGCGGCAAGCGTGCGCGCGTAACGACGGCACACCTCGGCACGCGGGTCGCTCAGCGTGTAGACGGCGTGGCCCATACCGTAGATGAGGCCCGTGCCGTCGAAGGCCTGCTTGTCGAGGATCTTGCCCAGGTAGGCCGCGACCTCGTCCTCGTCCTCCCAGTTGGAGACATGCGCGCGGATGTCCTCGTGCATAGACACGACCTTGGCATTGGCGCCGCCGTGGCGCGGGCCCTTGAGCGAGCCGATAGCCGCGGCGTAGGCGGAATACGGGTCGGTGGCCGAAGACGACAGCACGCGGCAAGCGAAGGTGGAGTTGTTGCCGCCGCCGTGCTCGGCATGCAGCATGAGCATAACGTCGAGCAGCATCGCCTCATCGCGGGTGAACGCCATGCCGCCGCGCAGGACCTGTAGGATGGTCTCGGCGGTGGAGAGACCGGGCGTAGGGTGCGGCACGTGAACCTCGGAGCCGCGAAGCTTGGCGACCGAGGCCATGTGTGCGAAGGCGGCGATGCGCGGGAGACGTGCGAGCATGGAAATGGCGACGTCGATTTCGTGCTCAGGCGTGATCACGTCTGGTTCGGCATCGAAGGCGTAGAGCAGCAGTACGGCGCGCTGGAGCACGTTCATGATGCTCGACGACACCGTGGTCATAGGGAACTCTTTAACGTACTCGTCGCTCAGATGTCTAAAGGCGCCCAGGCGCTCGCAAAAGCCGTCGAGCTCTTCCTTGTTGGGCAGCGAGCCCGTGATAAGCAGATAGGCGACTTCTTCGTAGCCGTAGCGATTCTCGGCCTGGGCATTGTTGACCAGATCCTCGATGCTGTAGCCGCGAAGCGTGAGCTTGCCCTGATCGGGCACGACCTTTCCGTCGACCTTGTTGTAGCCGTGCACATCCGAGATACGAGTGAGGCCCGCGACCACGCCCGAGCCGTCGGCATTGCGCAGGCCGCGCTTGACATTGTGCTCTTCGAACAAGCCCTCGTCATAAGGGTCGGTCGGCAGGCCGTGGTAGAGGCTTTCGCTCTCAGACGAAATCTGGCGGCTTGCTTCGTAATCCAGAACCAGTCGGCTCAAGTGGTCATCGAAGCGGTAATAGATTTTCTTGGCGTCGTAGGCCATGCGCGCTCCTCTCCGGGCCGCATCGGGGTGGCTTGCATGGGCATGCGCGCGTCAGGCTATCCCCAGCGGCTTGTTCGCTACAGGCGGTACATAAAGTTAAAGACGTCCTCGCGCTGGATGGACACGTTGACGCCCGAAAGCTCGCCGGCCTCGGCCAGGGCCTTCTGCAGCTCAGCGAAGTCGAGCTTGGACTCGGCGGTATCGGCCAGCATGGTCATGGTGAAGATGTCCTCGATAATGGATTGCGTGATGTCGCGGATGTCGACGTTGGCCTCGCCCAGGACACGGGTGACGCCGGCGACGATGCCGGGGCGGTTCTTGCCAAGGACGGTGATGACGATACGGGAGGACGAGATCTCGGCCATGGGAAACCCTTTCGCGTGGTTGCGGCGCGCGCGGGGCGCTCCGCTACGGTACAGTGTTCATCATTGTACCTGTCTGGCGCAAAAAAGGCGCGCTCGCTGCGGCGTTACATGCCTGCAACATGAGCGTAAGGGGGAAGGCCGTACGGGGAAGAGCCGTCTGGCGCGTGTCCGGCTCGTGTTGGGTTGATTTCCGATCTCAGCCGAACACATTGAGCGGACAGGCCGTTCCCGCAGTCAGCCGAACGCCTCCGACGGCTGATTCCGAACTGGAAGCGGAGGGCATCCCCGCCCTTCGGTAGGGGATACCGCTCCGCGGCGCATGCCGCGGGCGGCGCCCCTATCGGACCACCGTGACCTCAGTTGGGATGGGCCCAGCACTGCCGCGTACTCGGTGAGCTAGAGCCAACTGTTCGTCTTCACGTCGCGTATGGCGATATTTCGGTCGTCCGGCTCGGTGATGCCGTAGCCGAACGCCTGGAGCGTCTCGATGGACTCCTGGATCCTCTGTTGGAACATGGGACCCGGATCGACCCTCGGCCCGAGGTGCCCGCGCCAAAGGCACGGCGTGGCGCGCAGCATGTTATGGATTTTGGAGATGGGCTCGATGTCGGCGTAGACGCTGAGCGTCGCCATGGCGTCCTTGTGGCCGGGGATCGATTGGAGCGCCTTGATATCGCCGCCTTGGCGGATCCACTGCGTTGCGAACGTGTGGCGAAGGCCGTGGAACGTGATCAGCTCGTCGTTGGTGCCCATGAGGCCGTTGGTCTCCGAGAACGTCTTGAACGCCCTGCGGATATAGCTTGTCGTCGCGAAGGTCGCGCCCGGCTCCGACAGGATGTAGCAGTCCCCGATCTCGACCGCCCCGGTAAGGCCGCGCAAGCGCAGCTTTCCGCAGTCGATCTCGTGGGTCTCCTTCAGGAAGGGGAGTAGGCCGACCGGGTCGATGGGGATACCCCTGGCGTCATGGGTCTTGGTGTCCTTGATGAACGAACCCATTCCCTTCGCGTACGCCACCGAGTGTCTGATCGAGATCAGGCCCGTCTCGAAATCCACATCGCACCACCGAAGGCCGCAGACCTCGCCGATTCGCATCCCCGTGTGCAGGGCGAGTACGACCGCCCTCTAATCCTCGGCGGACCAATCGAGTCCGAACTCCTTTCGGGCATCCTCTTCGCTCATGACTTCGAGAAGGTCTCCGGGTTGGCAACGAAGGGCGAGGCATAGCTGCTCGAGTGTGTTGAAGCGAATGCCGCGAATATGCCCTTTTTTAATACGGGACAGGTTCACGGGCGTGGTTCCAATCCTTTCGGCAAGTTCGTTCGAGGAAATCTTTCGCTCGGCCATGATCTTGTCGAGGCGAACAATTACGGGCATGGCGTTTCCTTACGCAATCTCGTCGGAGTCGAGGTACAGCTCTCGGGCGTACAAGAAGAGCTGGGAAAGCATGAACAGGACGATGCCGAGAACCAGAGAGGTCCAATCGAATGATGAAGCGATCTCTTGGGCGCCGACGGCCCCCTCGCCGCCAAACATCGAAACGGAGGTTTTGAGTGAGCCGGCGTAGAGGCTGGTGGCAGCTTGAACAACGAAGAGAATGCCGAGCACCTTCAAGCATGTCGCAGACCCTTTCTTGAAGGGGTCTCCGCTCTTGATCGTCCACACGAGAACGGCGCTGAGGATGGTCGTAGCGATACCGATGACGGCAGGGACCAATGTCGAGATCGCAAGGGCTGGATACGCGGGGGAGTCTGCAATTACAGGGTTGTCGAGCACTTCGATTGCTGGCTTTAAGGAGAACGCCACTTGTGCGATGGCGGTGGCGCAAAGGGTCGCAGAGGCTATCGCACATGCGATGCGGAAGGAATGAAGCCGGGGAGTGCGATTGTCGGAACTCATAATAACCTCCGAAGAATTTAAAAAACTCAGGTTACTTTTTAACAGTTTATGTTAAATTGACTTTGCCGACAAGTAATAAGGGCCGAGCATTTTGTTCGGCCCCTCTGTTCCGACTGGATGAGGTTAAGGTTGGCGATGAATATGCTCAAAATCTCGAAGGCGATCTTTAGGTCGCTTCTCTCCTCCAGGTCGCTCTGTGTTGTCGTTGTTGCGTTGATGGTTCTTTGTGCTCTGCCCGTCTTCAGGAGCGCGGCTGGCATCGACGGACGGGTCGAATACCTCGAGTCGGGAATAACCCGTGTTGAGCAGGAATTGTCAGCATCCTATGCGGATGCGCTTGTGAATGCGGGGGAGGACGGTGTCTATACCTCTTCATCAAGCATGCCCGCGCTTCTGTACCCTCTTGCCGCGGGACGTCTTATCTTGGCACCGCTCTCTCCCCTACTTCCGTTTCTGCAGATATCGGATGGAGAGTACACCTATTATGACGGATCGAAGGAGTACTTGCTATGGGTCGCAACGGCCGTTGCCGTCTCGTTCCTTGCCGCGCGTCTTAACAAACGTGAAAAGCTCATCATCCAGGCACCGATGGGCGAGCTGGGTAGACTTGTTGCATCGAGCGTATGGGCGAGTGTTTTTGCAATGCTTGCCGTCCTCGCCATCAATCTTCCAGGGATAATCGCCGCGCTTGTGAAGAATGGCCCGGGCTCGCCGTTCTATCCGATAGGCTACATTCAATATGCGACTCCGGTTATCAAACCGGCTTGGCTGGTGTTCGCGAAGACGGCCATCTTGCAATTCTTGGTGGCAGCGTTCATCTCGCTTGTCGTTCACCTTGCCGTGAAGATTGCCAATAACCCTACGCTTGGAATCGTGTTCGTATGTGCCCTGATGGGGGTGACGATGGTTCCCGGGTATTACGGAAGATCCATCGCTTTACGTGAGTTCGCCCTGTTGAATCCCCTTACGTATGCGAACACTGAGTTGACCGTCGGCGCCTATAGCCCGTACCCGACAACGCAGATAGTGAATCTGCCTGGACTTTGCTTCGAGCGTGGCGCGATTGCCCTCGTATGCGCAATCGGGATCGAGGTGCTGGCAATTAGCCTGCTTTGCGTTGCTGGAAAGAGCGGCTGCGCGTGCCCGATATCCCCGATTTGTCTTGAGAGAGGTTCCTTCACTGCATCGAGAACGGCAACTCGTTCGAGCGCTTGTGCCTCCGCCGTTGCATACGTAAGAACGATGGGGAAACTGCTCCTGCGTTCTCCTACCCTCGCCGTATGCGCGATTGCAATGTCGACGACGATGCTGGCCCCGGCTCTGGTCGAGATGTTTCCTGACGCTGATAACGTTTCCGCTGTTCGGTATAGGGATGGGGAGCTCCGTTCAATAGATCGGTATCTAGAGCAGAACGCTGCGAATATGGACGTCGAGGGCAAAGCGGCCCTGGAAGACATGCGGGATGCTCTTTCGGGTTTCGTGTACGCGCCTATGCCTGCGGAGGGGTTTCGAAGCCTTGCGACGTACGAGCGCGCTCGAGGTGAGCTGGGCGCGGCAGATGCGACTCTCCTGCAATCGATCGGAATCGAGCCGGAGACTCCTTCTCGTGCGGAGGCGCGCGCCCTTCTGCTTGAGTCGATCGCGAGCTTGCCGGACCCCAAGGTTTACGAGTTAAGTACGAAGATGCCCCCATTAATCCTCCTTTCGTATCTCCAGGCAGCGCTTCCCTCCTTATTTTTGCTGTTGCCCGTGGTTGTCGCATCGCTCGCGTGCACCCACCTGCAGTGTCGTTCCCTTCTGGTTCTCCAGATCCCCGCAACAGCGCATGTGCGTTTTCTGACGGCTGTTGCGCTGGCTCTCCTGCTTGGCTTGGTGCTGCTTTTGGTGTCGATGGTTCCCGCTGTCGTTGTGTCCGTGATTAAGAACGGTGCGGGTGGATCGGAGTATCCCGTCGCTCTCATTCGGGCGGGAGCTTCGACAACGTCCACGGTGGGGGAGGCGGTGTTGTGCAGTATTCCGTTGCTGGTCATGGCATACGGCGTGATTTCCGTCGTCGCTGCGTTGACAGCAGCGATTAGCCGCAACCCCGTTGTCACCGGAATGGTTTGCGCGGTTCTCTTGGTGTTGGGTTCGTTGAGCGCTCATGTTGAAAGCGTGGGCATGGGCGTCGCGCTGCTGGCTCCATTCGCCTCGTTTGATTCCGCTTCCCAGGTGGGGACGATTGGGTTCCTTGGGCGAGGGACGAACGCGATGCCTTTTGGAGAGGTCGTCGGCGCATCGGGCGCTCTGCTGGTGGTCTTGGGCGCCGTATCTCCGTTGATGGTGCGCCTGAGTGTTCCAAAGATCGAAAGGGGATGATCTCGATGATTGACCTTCAAACGCTGACGATCTCTTATGGAAAGAAGGTGCTCGTAGATTCGGTGAACGCTGAGTTTGCCCCGGGTACGGTCTACGGTCTCGTCGCTCCGAACGGGCATGGAAAGACGACGTTGCTGCGTGCGATGGCAGGTTTGCCGGGTCCTCGCGTGGACGGGAGCATCGTTCTGGATGAGGTGCAGGGTACGGGTGCGAGAGAGGTCCGTTCTATGATCTTCTATGCACCTGGTGAGGGGACGCTGCTGTATCCCGGATTGCGTGCGGAAGATCACCTCAAGATGGTTTGCGATATGTGGCCGCATGCTCGCGATATCGAAGAGATAGTGGAACAAACGCAGATAGGCGAGTTCGCGAAGATGAGGATCCGCACTCTGAGCCAGGGCATGAAGCAGCAGCTTACCCTGGCGATTGCGTATGCGACGGGCGCGCGGTACCTTCTATTAGATGAGCCCATGAACGCGCTCGACCCCAGCAGGGTGGACTTGCATTCCGAGATTCTCAGGAAGCTGGCCGATTCTGGTACGTGCATCATCATGTCATCCCACATCTTGGATTCGGTCGATAGGCTGTGCGATGAGATTCTGTTTTTGAAGGATGGGAGGCTCATTAGAAGCATTCCGCAAGATGATGCTGCGCCGAAGTCTCCTGGATCCCATTTCGCAAAGCCTGCCGGACGCGCCGAGGGTGCGCTAAGCACGTATCGGCGACTCTACGAAAAGGGCGGGTAGAAATGCAAGTTAAAAATCTATGTGGCCAATGTGATACCGTTGAACCCGCATATCGATACCGCTCAGCCATTCGCCTCGCCCCCATCGCACGCATCTTCATTCGGTCTGTCATTATTAATCTAACGATGCTTTGAGAAATGTAGGTGCTTCCAAATGTACTGTCGACTTCTTCTCAAACTAATCCTAAGAGACAAGGCCGTATGGATTTGTACGCTCGTTCTCGCTGCAGCCTTTTCCGTCCCCATTGCGTTCAATTCACCCATCTACGGGCCCTTCTTTATGAAACAGGGCATGCAGGGCTTTGTCGACGCATTCAATACGCGCGCGCCCCAGGCCAGCGGCACAGACCTATCTCCAGAGCAGCAAAATGACGCGGAGCTTGCAAGATACGCGAACGCCGCCCTTGCCGCTCAAACCGACGCCGCCTTTCTCGATTCTGCCGAGAGCTACTACGCGCTCATGGGCGAAGGCTTCCAATCCGGGTCCATCGTGGGAGACCAAGAGACCAATGACGCAGCGCTCGCATATTGCCGTGCCCTGAGCAGCTCCGGCATCACGGATATCCCGGCCTCCGCAAACGACCTGCCATTCCTTTCCTTCCTGCCTTACGCCATTGCCACGGCGCCGTCTTTCCTTCCCTTCATCCCCTTCCTTCTCTCGTCGATACTCGTGCTCGGCGCCACAAGGCCCGGGACCCTGGCGGCAAAGGCGCCCGTGCCCAAATTCCGGCGCCTTATCCAGATCGTGTTTTCGAAAATCGCCGCGGGGACCGCGATGCTCCTCGCCGGCCTCGCACCCGGGGGCATTTACGCCTTGGCCCTAAACGGCTTCGGGCAAATTGGGTACCCGATCGCCTTCTTCCATGACGGCGCGCTTACCACCACGACCGCGGGAAACGTCTTCACAGCCCTGCTTCTCGCGCTTCTTGCGGGCGGAACCTTGATATCCGTTTGCTCCGCCGTCCTATCGACCGCAACGAGGCGCGTCCTCGCGGGCCCCCTTACCTCCGCGCTGCTTGTCGCGGCCCCGGCATTCCCGTTACTGTCCGATTCGGCACTAGGGCATAACGCCGCGCTCAATCTCCTGCCGCTGGCCGTATTCTCGCCTATCGAGGCAACGGGTTACGTGGGATGCTTCCCGACAGAATTCATTGGCTCCGGTTCAGGCAGCGCATCGATGCTTGCCGTGGCCCTGGCATACGTCGCGGTCCTTTTTGCGGTCGGCGCCGTTGCGACACGTTCGCCCAAACAGTATGGACCCGCGAAAAAGCACCATGGGCTCGAGCTTCTGGACGCGAGCGTGGGATACGGGAGCACGACGATACTTTCAATCGGGTCGCTTTTCCTGAGCCCGGGAACGGCGGCGGGCCTCATTGCCCCCAACGGCTCGGGGAAAACCACCCTTCTTGAAGCGCTGTCGGGCCAATTTCCCACCCGCATCCGCTCGGGAAGCCTGTTGGCAGACGGAATCTGCCAGCGTCGATCAGCCGAATTTGCAGAACTCGTCTACCTGAGCTCTTCAGGCGGTACGGATCTCTATCCCACGCTATCGGCCCTCGAGCACCTTGCTTTCGTTAGGGAGGCGTGGAAATCGGCTGCCGACATCGACTCGCTCTGCAACTCCCTCGGAATCTCCCCATATCTCGACAAGCCGACCCGTAAACTCTCGACAGGAATGAAGCAGCAGGTAAAGCTTGCCATGGAGATAGCGACCGATTGCCCGTACCTCATCCTCGATGAACCGCTGAACGGCCTCGATCCGGGAAAGCGGAAAACCTCCTGCGACGCGATGCGCAGCGAGGTGGCGCGGGGACGCAGCGTGCTCATTTCAAGCCATCTGCTCGACGACCTGGCAGACCTCACCAACTCGTTCTACTTCATCGAGGCCGGCACGCTCGTGGAAAAGATCGAGTCGTCCTCGCAAACGCTCAAGCAGGAATACCTCGATACATACGAGCGAGGTGAATGACATGAAACTATTTGAACAGCTGAAGTCCAATGCGTCGCGCATGGCTGTCTACGCCATCCTCGTGGCAACGGCTTTATGCGGAATCGCGGCACCCGTCTATGCGCTCAACGGAGAGAAAGGCGATGTCGAACCCGCGTACATGGCTTCGACGGTTAAGGACCGGTACAAAGCCTTCTCTGGAGACACGTTTTACGTAGCAGAGTACGACACGACCTACCGTCAGCTTCGCTACAACAAGGGCTACGACTATCTAGGCGCAGAGGCAATCAGCTATACGTCGGGTTGGTACCGCTCCAACTATGGACACATAACCCAGTTCAAGTGTAACTACCGTGTGTACAACTAAAGCAACCGGCTGTGACGAGGGGCGACGCAAAAGCGTCGCCCCCGTTTTTAACCATGTCAACTGAACCTAGTTCAGTTTGGTTGATTTCCGATCTCAGCCGAACACATTGAGCGGAAAGGCCGTTCCCGCAGTCAGTCGAACGTCCCCGGGGCCCTTCTCAGGCCCCGGGGACGGCATTTTCCCAGTTGAAGGAACGGTGGAGATGTGTTTCGATGGGTCAGATTCGTGTCGTTCCGAAAAGACCGTGAACCTTTTGTGGGACACGCGGCGCCGTGGTACCATAGCCGAGTTTGTTGTCTTGGTCGGAAACCAAGACGCCTTATGCGCTGATCGGTAACCAGCGCCTGACCAATAAGGAGTCCTACCATGAAGCAGGGTATCCATCCCCAGTATGTCGAGTGCACGGTGACGTGCTCCTGCGGCAACACCTTCAAGACGCACGCTACCGTGTCCGAGATGAAGGTCGAGCTTTGCAACGAGTGCCACCCGTTCTACACCGGCCAGCAGAAGTTCGTCGACACCGGTGGACGCGTCCAGCGCTTCGCCGACAAGTTCGGTGGCGCCGCTGCCGCCCAGCTCAAGAAGGCCGAGGAGGCCAAGGCTGCCAAGGCCGCCAAGGCTGCTGAGGCCGAGGCCGCTCGCAAGGCCGCCGCTGAGGCTAAGGCTGCCGAGAAGGCTAAGCGTGCCGCTAAGTTCGCCGAGGAGGCTGCCAAGCAGGCTGCTGAGGCTCCCGCAGAGGCTCCCGTCGAGGAGGCCGCTGCCGAGGCCGAGACCACCGAGGCTGCTGAGTAAATAGCTCGCCGCGGAATCACTCGCATTCAGGGCATGAGGGCCGTGCATCCATTTGGGTGCACGGCCCTTTTCTTTTTGATTAGTGCAAACTAACCTGTCCCCATGGCATCAAATGGCGGAGAGGCGGCGTTTGCCCAGATAAACCCTCCAAAATTAACCTGTCCCATTGTGGCAGGTTGGTCGTAGTTATTACGTGGCGGTCGAGCTCGACCGTATAGGCCGCGCCTTGTTTGGCTAAAGTACAATCATCTGTGTTTAACTCGCCCGCAGCTGCACGGCGTGGGCGATGGCCAAAAAGGAAAACCACATGGGATTCATGTCAAAGCTGCTGTCCTTTGGATCCGATAAGGACCTTAAGCGCTACTACAAGATCGTCGACCAGATCAACGGTCTTGAGCCCCAGTTTGAGAAGATGACCGAGGAGGAACTCCGCGCCCAGACCGATAAGTTCCGCGAGCGTTACGCCAACGGCGAGTCGCTCGACGACATGCTTCCCGAGGCCTTTGCCACCGTGCGCGAGGCTTCCAAGCGCACCATGGGTATGCGCCACTTTGACGTGCAGCTCATTGGCGCCATGGCACTGCACGAGGGCCACATCGCCGAGATGAAGACCGGCGAGGGCAAGACGCTCGTCTCCACCTTGGCCGGCTACCTCAACGCTATCGCCGGCAAGGGCGTGCATGTCGTTACCGTCAACGATTACCTGGCAAAGCGCGATTCCGAGTGGATGGGCCGCATCTACAAGTACCTGGGCATGACCGTCGGTCTGCTCCAGAACAACATGCCGCTCGAGCTCAAGCGTCCGGCCTACCAGGCCGACGTCACGTACGGCACCAACTCCGAGTTCGGTTTCGATTACCTGCGCGATAACATGGTTACCCGCCCCGAGCAGCGTGTGCAGCGCGGCCACAACTACGCCATCGTCGACGAGGTTGACTCCATCCTGATCGACGAGGCGCGTACCCCGCTCATCATCTCGGGCGCCGGCACCAAGTCCGCCAGCACCTACAAGGACTTCGCGCGTGCCGTGCGTGGCCTTGAGCGCGGCGAGGACGTGTCGCACGACATGCTCACCGCCACCGAGGACGTCGAGCCCACGGGCGACTACGTCATGGACGAGGCCAAGCACACTATCGCCGCCACCGAGCGCGGTCTTAAGAAGATCGAGCGCCGCCTGGGTATCGATGACATCTATGCCGATCTCTCCGGCCAGCTGGTCAACCACCTGCAGCAGGCGCTGAAGGCCCAGTACATGTTCCACCGCGATAAGCAGTACGTGGTCACCAACGGCGAGGTCAAGATCGTCGACGAGTTCACCGGCCGCATCATGGAGGGCCGCCGCTATTCTGAGGGCCTGCACCAGGCCATCGAGGCCAAAGAGGGTGTGCTCGTACGCGAGGAGAACCAGACACTCGCCACCATCACCCTGCAGAACTACTTCCGTCTGTATGACAAGCTTTCCGGCATGACCGGCACGGCACTTACCGAGGATGCCGAGTTCCGCGAGATCTACAAGCTGCCTGTCGAGGTCATCCCCTCCAACAAGCCCGTGCAGCGCGTGGACCACGAGGACCTGGTGTACCGCACCATTCAGGCTAAGTACAACGCCGTCGCCGACGACGTTGAGCGTCGTCACGCCAAGGGCCAGCCGGTCCTGGTGGGCACCGTCTCCATCGAAAGCTCCGAGAAGCTGTCCGCCGCCCTTACCAAGCGCGGCATCGCACACGAGGTCCTCAACGCCAAGCACCATGAACGCGAGGCCCACATCGTGGCCCAGGCCGGACGCTACGGCGCCGTGACCATCGCCACCAACATGGCCGGTCGTGGTACCGACATCCTGCTGGGCGGCAACCCCGACGAACTGGTGCGCGAGCGCCTGGAGTACGAGGGCCTGACCATGGAGGACGTGACGCCCGAGCAGCTCGAGCAGTTTAACGCCGAGGCCAAGGAGACTTGCAAGGCCGAGCGCGAGCGCGTGCTTGCCGCCGGCGGCCTGACCGTTATCGGCACCGAGCGCCATGAGTCCCGCCGTATCGACAACCAGCTGCGCGGCCGCTCCGGTCGTCAGGGCGATCCGGGCGAGACCCAGTTCTACCTGTCGCTCGAGGACGACCTCATGCGCCTGTTCGGCGGCGACAAGATGGACCGCGTCTCCAAGATGATGGTCACGGCCGACATGGGTGACGACATGCCCATCCAGCATAAGATCATCTCCAAGGCCGTCGAGAGCGCCCAGCACAAGGTCGAGAGCATCAACTTCTCCATGCGTAAGAGCGTCCTTGAGTACGACGACGTTATGAACAAGCAGCGCCAGGTCATCTACGCCGAGCGCAATAAGATTCTGGACGGCAAGGACCTGACCGACCACATCACCGAGGTCATGCACGATACCGTCTACCGTTGCGTGCAGGAGTTCTGCACCAAGGACAGCCACGATGGTGAGCGCGACCTGGAGGGCCTGCGCAAGTGGGTTGTGGAGCTCACCGGTCACATCGATACGCCGAAGTTCCCCGACGAGGATTTTGAGGCCCTGGCTGCCGATGTCCTGGCTTACGTAGAGAAGTGCTACAACATGAAGGCCGAGCGCTTGGGCGAGGACCTGATGCGCGAGCTCAACACCCAGGTCATGCTGCGCGTCATCGATACCCGCTGGATGAACTACCTGCAGGAGATGGACTACCTCAAGACCGGCATCGGCCTGCGCGGCTTTGGCCAGCGCGACCCGCTGGTTGAGTACAAGACCGAGGCCTACGGCGCGTTCCAGATACTCGTCGATACCATGTATGAGGATTACCTGCGCACGGTTCTGCGCATCGAGATCAAGGCTGCCCCGCGTGCCGTGGAGCACAAGGAGGAGCCCGCGCTCGAGGGCGCGCGCTTCTCCGGTCCTGCCGAGGTCGATGGTGATAACGGCGACTCGGTGCTGCGCAAGCAGGCGCAGGTGCAGGCCCGCACGGCTGTCCAAGGCGGACCGGCTGCCGTCAACAACGGTGGCAAGGTGACCACCTATCGCAAGTCCGAGAGCGATGATCCGTACGTCAACGTGGGCCGCAACGACCCGTGTCCCTGCGGTAGCGGCAAGAAGTTTAAGTACTGCCACGGCAGGAATCGTTAATGGCTGAGGCTTTAGAGGTAACGCTCGCCGAGCTGGACGCGTTCGCGGACCGGCTCGGCGAGGTCGAGTCGTATCTCCACCTGGACGAAAAGCGCACGCGCGTGACCGAGCTCGAGGCCAAAAGTGTTGCCCCTGGCTTTTGGGATGACGCCGACGCCGCCCGTGCCACCATGGAGGAGATAGCGCGTACCAAGGAAGATATCGCTGCCGTGGACACCGCGCGCGGCGAGCTTTCCGATGCCCGCGCCGCGCTGGAGCTTGCCGAGGAGATGGGGGATGACCCCGACGCCGTCGCCCTTCGCGAGGAGGCTACAGCCACGGCTGAGCGCCTGGCCCGTGCCATCGATGAGCTTGAGCTTTCGAGCTGGTTTACCGGTGAGTTCGATCACGGCGATGCCATTGTGACCATCAAGCCCGGACAGGGTGGTCTGGAGGCCCAGGACTGGACCTTCATGCTCTTTAAGATGTACATGAAGTACTGCCAGCGTCGCGGCTGGAAGGTCACCATCAACGACTGTCCCGCAGCCGAGGTTATCGGCATCGACCGCGCGACCTTTACCGTCGAGGGCAAGGACGCATTTGGCATGCTGCGCGCCGAGGCCGGCGTCCACCGCTTGGTGCGCATCAGCCCCACCGACGACAAGAAGCGCCGCCAGACCACGTTTGCCGGCGTCGAGGTCATCCCCGTGCTACCCGATGATATCGACATCGAAATCAGTCCCGACGACATCCGCGTGGACGTGTACCACGCGAGCGGCCCGGGCGGTCAGGGCGTCAACACCACTGACTCCGCCGTGCGCGTGACGCATTTTCCCAGCGGCATTGTGGTCACCTGCCAAAACGAGCGCAGCCAGATCCAGAACAAGGCCGCGTGCATGCAGATCCTCAAGGCTCGCCTGTACGAGATTGAGCTCGAGAAGCGTGCCGAGTCGCTCGATGAGATTCGCGGACCCAAGACCACGATTGGTTTTGGCAACCAGATTCGCAGCTACGTGCTCTACCCGTACCAGATGGTCAAGGACCTACGCACGGGCGTGGAGACCAGCAATGTCGAGGCCGTTCTTGACGATGGTGACCTGGACCCGTTTGTTATTGGCTACCATCGCTGGGCCACCGGCAACGCCGATGCAGAAGGCTCGGAGGTCTAAAACATCGGGTGGCTTCAAGTTGATGCCAAGCCCAACGGTTGGACGGGTTTGTATCCAGAATAAACCCTGCGCAGGGGTGGTTTTTGTTCGGCGAATCGGTAGAATCGAATACAAGAAGAAGTTCGAAGCGCATCCGATGGGGTGCGCTTTTTTGAGGGAGGCAGCATGGCATATCGTCTGGACATCAAGCGCATTCTTTCGATGAACTTCTTTCACGATCTGCCCCAGATCATGTTGGGGTGCGCTCTGGCCGCTATTGCGACCGACCTGTTTTTGATTCCCAACGGCCTTGCTGCCGGTGGCGTTACGGGCCTTGCCACCATTATCCAGGCGGTCGGCGCGACGCGAGGCGTGTCGCTTCCCGTCGGTATCCAGACCATCGTGATGAATGCCTTGCTGTTGTTGGTCGTTATGCGCGAGGGCGGCATGTTCTACGTGGTGCAGACCGCGACGGGCTTTGTGCTGCTGGGCTTCTTTACTGATCTGTTCGCCCCGTTTGTAGCACCTCTGGCGGATGCGGACCTGATGCTCCCTGCCATGTGGGGCGGCATTATTACGGGCATCGGTTACGGCATGGTGTTGCGCGCCGGCGCCAACACCGGCGGCTCGGACACGATTGGCCAAATCATCTCGCGTAATACCTCACTGCCCGTGGGCTCGACCGTCATGGCGATCGATGTTGCCGTATGCGCGCTGTCGGCTCCGGTCTTTTCAATCGAAAACGCGCTATATGCAGGCCTTTCGATGGTCATTAGCGGCTACGTGATCGATGCCGTGGTCGATGGTGGCAACAAACGCCGTATGGTACTCATCATCTCGGACAAGTTCCCTGATATCGCTGCCGATATCATGTATGGCCTGGGTCGTGGTTGTACCAAGTTTAAGGCGACTGGCATGTATTCGGGTGCCGAGAAGCCAGTGATTATGGTCATCGTGAGCCGTCGAGAGCTCAATACCCTCAAGACGATCGTGCGCGAGCGCGATCCTCATGCCATCGTGACGGTTGCCGACGTTACGGAAGCCTTCGGCGAGGGATTCAAGGACATTAGCGTGTAGGGTCGATCGCGTTCCATCCAAAAGACGTTCACATTGATAAACCGTTTCATCAGCGGTTCTGCCTGCTAAATTGTTCAAATAATGATAAAAACTCTGGTAAAGCCATCAGTTTCCAGCATAATGAATGACGTACGTGCATTGCGGCTGTGTTGGGATTACCTTCGGTGCCGTGCGCATTTTGTCTAATGAGGATGAAAGGAAGGCACAATGAGCGACGAAGAGCTCAAAAAGGTTGCCAACGAGGTAAGGAAGGGCATCGTCACCGGCGTGCACGCTGCCAAGTCCGGCCATCCGGGCGGTTCGCTCGGCGCTGCCGACATCATGACCTATCTGTACTTTGAGGAAATGAACGTCGACCCGGCCGATCCCCGCAAGGCCGATCGCGACCGTTTTGTGCTCTCCAAGGGCCATTGCGCTCCGGGCCTGTACGCCGTGCTCGCCGAGCGTGGGTTCTTCCCCAAGGAGGATCTCGAGACGCTGCGCCATATCGGCAGCCACCTGCAAGGTCATCCCAACATGAACGACACCCCGGGCGTCGATATGTCCACCGGCTCGCTCGGCCAGGGCATCTCCGCCGCCGTGGGCATGGCGGTTGCCGCCAAGCACTGGGGCGATACTTACCGCACGTACGCCCTGCTGGGTGATGGCGAGAGCGAGGAGGGCCAGGTCTGGGAGGCAGCCATGTTTGCCGGCAACCAGCAGCTCGATAACCTCTGCGTGATCGTCGACCACAACGGCCTGCAGATCGACGGCCCCGTCGAGGAGGTCAACGACCCCATGCCGCTCGCCGACAAGTTCCGCGCCTTTAAGTTCCACGTGGTGGAGCTTGCCGACGGCAACGATTTCGATCAGATCCGCGCCGCCTTTGCCGAGGCCCGCGCCACCAAGGGTCAGCCGACCGCCATCATCGCCGAGACCATGAAGGGCAAGGGCGTTTCCTTTATGGAGAACCAGGTTGGTTGGCACGGCAAGGCCCCCAACGATGAACAGTTTGAGCAGGCCATGGCAGAGCTCACGGCCGCCGGAGAGGAGCTCTAGGATGGCAGACGTCAAAAAAATCGCCACGCGCGTAAGCTACGGCGAGGCCCTCGTCGAGCTCGCCAACGAGCACGATGACTTTGTGGTCCTCGACGCCGACCTGGCCGCCGCCACGCAGACCGGCAAGTTCAAGGCCGCCTGCCCCGATCGTTTCTTCGATGTGGGCATTGCCGAGAGCAACCTGATGGGCGTCGCCGCCGGTATCGCGACCACCGGCCGCGTTGCCTTCGCGAGCACCTTTGCCATGTTCGCTGCCGGTCGCGCCTTTGAGCAGGTCCGCAACTCCATCGGCTACCCGCACCTCAACGTTAAGATCGGTGCCACGCATGCCGGTATCTCGGTGGGCGAGGATGGCGCCACGCACCAGTGCTGCGAGGATATCGCCCTCATGCGCGTCATCCCCGGCATGACCGTGATTGTTCCCGCCGACGACGTGGAGGCCCGCGCCGTGACGCGCGCCGCCTACGAGTGCGACGGTCCGGTGTACATGCGCTTCGCCCGTTTGGCCTCGCCGGTTATCAACGACCCCGAGACCTACAAGTTCGAGTTGGGTAAGGGCATTGTCATGCGCGAGGGCGCCGATGTGACCATCATCGCCTGCGGCCTGATGGTCGGCGAGGCTCTCGAGGCCGCCGAGCAGCTCGCTGCCGAGGGCATCGACGCCGAGGTCATCAACATACACACCATCAAGCCCATCGATGCCGACCTGATCGTCAAGAGCGCCACCAAGACCGGCCACGTCGTGACCGTCGAGGAGCATTCTGTAATCGGTGGCCTGGGCAGCGCCGTTGCCGACGTCCTGTGCGAGCAGTGCCCGACGCCGCTCAAGAAGATCGGCGTCAACGACACCTTCGGTGAGTCCGGCCCGGGCGCCGAGCTCCTGCACAAGTACGGCCTGGACGCCGCCAACATCGTGGCGACCACCAAGGAGTTCTTGGCCTAGAGCAGCCATCGCTCAATCGGCAACAAGCCAATCGCATTCAAATGCAGACAGGGGCGTCCTCAAAGAGGGCGGCCCTGTTTTATATTTCAGCTAAATCTGAGCCGCACCAAGCGAGGCATTCTCCGGGAAGAGAGCCCAGTACAGCAAAGTGCAATTCAGACCCTTCTAACTTTGTATATGCAGCACCCCAAGATAAATGCGGCGGCCCCTTAGTAGCCGCAGGCCGGGCACAGGGTTACTCTCCAAATCTTTCCGCAGGACGGAGGAGCCCCCGCCGCACGTAGTGCGCAGCGGAGGCTCCGACATGTCCGAGGACGATTTGGAAAGTAACCCTGTGTCCGGCCGGAGGGACCCAAACACGGCCATGCTTCTTATGTGCAGCAAAGCTAATGCTGCTAAAATACTAAGCGCTCATGTAGTTTAAACGCACGACGATAAGGAGCACCAGTGGGTAACCACTTCCGTACCTCCGGTGCGGGCGATGATGCCCCCAAGACGCAGGCAGGCGTCCAGGGCAGTCGTTTCGCCACTCCGGATTCAGAGGGCCAGCCTGTTGCTCAGGCCCCCGCTCAGCCGGCAGATCAGGCACAGCCGGCATCCGATCCCTTTGCCTACAATCCAACCAGCGATGTCGCGCTTTCCGGCACGGCGGGTTTTGAGCCCGTTCAGGCCGTGACCGCTCGCGTGGAGCAGCCTCAGGCTGGTGCCGCCACGCCGCAGCCTACCATGGCCGGCATTCCCGACCCCTTGGCCCCTGCGACGCCGGCTCCTCAGCCTGCGCAGTCCGGTCTCTTTGCCGCTATTCCCGACCCCACGCAGCCTGCTGCCCCGGTGGTCGAGAGCGATCAGGCAGCCGAGGTCGCAAGCCTCGATAACGCGCTCAACAACCCCGATTTTACGTCGGTGTTTGCGCCCATCGATCCGCAGGCCAGCCGCAAGAAGATGGCCAAGCAGGCCGGTGTCGAGCCCGTCATCCTTATGGAGCATGTCACCAAGATCTATCCGGCACAGCCCAACAAGCCTGCACTCGACGACATCAACATCGAGATCTATCCGGGCGAGTTCGTCTTCCTGGTCGGTCACTCCGGCTCGGGTAAGACCACGCTGCTGTCGACGCTCAACCGCGACGTCAAGCCGACGAGCGGCCGCATCCTGGTTGCCGGTCAGGACCTCATGAAGATCAAGAACCGCAAGGTTCCGTTCCTGCGCCGCCAGATTGGCGCCGTGTTCCAGGACTTTAAGCTTCTGCCGCAAAAGACCGCCTACGAAAACGTGGCGTTTGCCCTGCAGTGCATCGGCAAGCCCAAGGGCGTCATTCGCAGCCAGGTGCCCGAGGTGCTGCGCCTGGTCGGTCTGGCCGATCAGATGGACTCGCTGCCCGACCAGCTTTCCGGTGGCGAGCAGCAGCGCGTTGCCGTCGCCCGTGCTATGGTCAACCGTCCGCCGCTGCTGATCTGCGACGAGCCCACGGGCAACCTCGACCCGGCGATCTCGCTGGGCATCATGAAGCTGCTTGAGCGTATTAACCGCACCGGCACCACCGTGATCGTCGCCACGCAC
The DNA here is from genome assembly GCA_019414685.1 of Collinsella sp. GTDB lineage: Bacteria > Actinomycetota > Coriobacteriia > Coriobacteriales > Coriobacteriaceae > Collinsella. Next base: position 22,864 of record DXLQ01000006.1, read on the forward strand.
GACCGCGAGATGGTCGATAGCATGCACCGCCGCGTGATCGCCCTCGAGGGCGGCCACGTCATCCGCGACCAGGAGAGGGGAGGTTACGGCAACTATGGCACCAACTAACGTGGGCTACTCCTTCAAAGAGGCAATCAGCCACTTCTTCCGTAACTGGACTACCTCGCTCGGCGCCGTCATCACGATCTTCCTTTCGCTGTTTATCATCGGCCTGTTCATCATGGGCTCTGCGATGCTGAACTCCGTGATCGGCACCGTCGAGGATCAGGTTGTCATCAACGCGTTCATTAGTGATGACGCCGATCAGGCCGATGTTCAGGCTTTTGAGGCCGAGCTTAAGACGTGGAATAACGTCAAGTCCGTGACCTATAAGGACAAGGACGACGCGCTGGCCGAGTATACGAGCAAGATGTCGGGCAACGCCGACGCCACCATGAGCGCGCTCGATGGCCAGAACCCGCTGCCGGCTTCCTTCGCTATTGAGATGGACGATCCGTCCAAGGTCGAGAGCACGGCAAAGAAGCTCAAGAAGGATGCCGATTTCCAGAAGATCGCGGATGACGGCGACGTCAACGCGAGCGTGCTGTACGGCCAGGAGGAAGTGAGCCGCCTGTTCCAGGTGACCAACTACATCCGCATCGCCGCCGTGGTGCTCGTTGGTCTTCTGACCTTTATCGCATTCATCTTCATCAACAACACGATTCGCCTGTCCATCACGGCGCGTCGTCGTGAGATTGCGATTATGCGTCTGGTCGGCGCCAGCAACGGCTTCATTCGTGGCCCGTTTATCACCGAGGGCGTGCTGCAGGCCATTTTGGGCTCGCTGCTTTCCATCGGCGTTCTGGAGCTGCTGCGCAATCTGATGATTCCGCGTCTGCAGGAGAGCATCGGCTGGATGTCGTTTGCCCTGCCGATGCAGTACTACCTGGTGACCTATGCTGCGCTGATTCTGGTCGGTGTGATTATCGGTCTCTTTGGTTCTGCCATCGCCATGCGCCGCTACCTGCGCGTGTAGGCATGCTTGGAATTCATCCCTTCCAACGGGTCGTCTCTTATGGGGCGGCCCGTTTTTTGATCCCTAGGGGACGGCAGGAAAGCGAATCATTTGGGTAGACTCTTTGGAGTTCGCAATCGATAGTTAGGAGGCGCCATGGGGCGCAATAACAAGCATAAGCGTGGAGCTCGCAATCAGCGCGGGCCGGTGCGCAGCGAACGCCGTCCGAGCCTGACCGGGCGCGTGCAGCTCCATGAGCATAGCGCCTACGTTGTAACCGAAAACGGCGACTACAAGGTCATGGGCCGCGGTAAGCGCGAGATCATGGATGGCGATACCGTTGCCGTGAGCATTAAGAACAGCCCGCACGGTGAGCGGCGCGCCGTGATCGAAAGCGTGGTTGAGCGTGCAGCCATAAGCGTGGTGGGCACGTACCAGACCGCCGGTCCGCTCGGTGTGATCGAGCCGCTCGATTCGCGTCTGAAGGCCGACTTCTTCATTCTGCCCGAGGATACCTCGGCGGATCGTCTGGGTGTCCACCCGGGTGACGCTGTTGTCGCGCGCATTTTGACCTACCCGACGCGCCTGGAATCGGGTACCGTGACGATCGAGCGCCGCATTGGCGGAGATGACGCGCCCGATTTGGGCGTTCAATATGTGATGGCGCGTTACGGCTATACCGATAGCTATCCCGAGGCCGCGCTGGACGAGGCCGAGGGGCTTTCGCTCGATGTGTCCGCGGCGCTTAAGGACCCGCTCCGCCGCGATCTGCGCGACCGCTTTGTCATCACGATCGACCCAGTCGACGCGCGCGACTTTGACGACGCCATTTCGCTGGAGCGCACGCCCGAGGGTGGCTACAAGCTGGGTGTGCATATCGCCGACGTTTCACACTATGTGGCTTGGGACGGGCATATCGATCTTGAGGCTCGCCATCGTACGACATCGGTGTATCTGGCCGATCGCGTGCTTCCCATGCTGCCCGAACGCCTGTCCTGTGACCTGTGCTCGCTTCGCCCTGACGAGGACCGTCTTGCGTTTACCGTTGACATTGAGCTCGATGCACAGGGTCGCGTGCGGCATTACGATCCGTACCCCAGCGTGATTCGCTCGCGTGTGCGTATGGACTATGACGGCGCCGAGGCGCTGCTGGTGCGTGCCGGCGCGGTTGAGTATTCGGTGCTGGAGGGTGCAGCCGAGGATGTTGCGGCTGCCGAGACCTCGCGCGAGGAAGCGCTTGAGCGCGGTCTTGCGTGCGAGGAGGTCGCCCGCGGCTACAACGTCGACCTCTGCGATTTCCTTGTCGCCGCCAACGAACTCGCCGAACTTCGCCGTCGTATCCGTCGCGCCCGCGGCTCGGTCGATTTTGACACGGCCGAGATTCGTGCTCTATTGGATGAGGACGGAGTGCCCGTGCAGATTGTGGCGCGTGAGCGTTCGTGTGCCACGTCGCTTATCGAGGAAGCCATGCTGCTCGCCAACGAGTGCGTTGCAGAGTGGCTGGCAGACCGTGATATCGAGGCCTGCTATCGCGTGCATGAGGATCCGAGCCCCGATAGCCTGCACGGTGCCGCCGTTGCGCTGGCGCAGCTAGGCATCATCGACGATCGCCGTGCTGCCGGTATTGCCCTGGGGAGCCCCGATGAGCTGCAGGCTGCAGTTGATGCTGCCGCCGGTACGGCCAACGCACCGCTCGTCAACACGCTGCTTCTGCGCAGCATGCAGCGCGCGCTGTACAAGCCGCGCAACGAGGGCCACTTTGCGCTCGCCGCGCCGTGCTACTGTCACTTTACGAGTCCCATCCGTCGCTACCCCGATCTGGTGGTGCACCGCGTGCTCAAACTGCAGTTGGCCTATGAGCAGCTCGGCGGCAAGGACGCCTTGGTCCGTACGCCGCGGCTGATCGGCAAGGGGCGCGAGTCGCTGCCGCGCATTCTGCCGCAGATCTGCCGCGCATGTAGCGATGCCGAGCGCGCGGCAGATGCCGCCAGCCATGCGACGCAAAAGATCAAGATTGCCCAGTACTATGAGGACCGTCTGGGTGAGCGCTATGCCGGAACCGTCTCGTGGGTTAGCAGCATGGGCCTCTTTGTGCGCTTGGACCTAACACAGGTCGAGGGCCTGGTTTCAATTAAGAGCCTGGGCAACGAGTGGCTCGAGTTCGACGAGGACGCGCTTACGCTGACGGGCGCCGACACGGGGACTCGCTATGAACTGGGCCAGCGCGTGATTATCGAGGTCTCGCGCGTCAATACCACGCGTGGACACTTGGACTTTAAGCTTATCCATTAGCTAAATCCCGACTCGTGGCGAGAGAGCGGAGGGCGGTCTTTCGGGACCGCCCTTCGCATTTGAATCGTGACTACCTTGTCGTCTGCTCGGCCGCCCGCTTACCTGCTATTTGAGAGGTAAAACCTACCAAAATAAACCTGTCCCTTTTGGCAGGTTTACAAGAAAGCGGGGATGAGATGGCGACGGTGTACGGGTATGCGCGGGTGAGTTCGCGCGATCAGAATCTGAATCGGCAGCTGGATGCGCTGGGCGCCTATGGCGTGGGCTCAGCGAATATTTATGCCGACCATGCGAGCGGCAAGGACTTCGATCGACCGCATTATCGCGAGCTGTTGCACGTCCTGGGAGACGGGGACGTGCTGGTGGTGCTTTCTATCGACCGACTTGGTCGTAATTACTCCGAGATTCTTGAGGAATGGCGACGCATTACCAAGGAGCTCGGGGTTGCCATTGTGGTGTTGGACATGCCATTGCTTGACACGCGCGCTAGGGCCAGCGGCGCGCCGGATGTGACCAACACCCTGATTGCCGATATTGTGCTGCAACTGCTGAGCTACGTGGCGCAGGTGGAGCGCGAGAATATCCATCGGCGCCAGGCGGAGGGAATTGCAGCGGCGCGGGCGCGAGGGGTTCGTTTCGGTCGACCTCGCAAGCCGTGCCCTCCTCAGTTTGAGCTGGTGCGCGATAGCTATGAGGCAGGCGATATTACCCGCAGCCAGGCAGCAAAGTGCCTAGGCGTGTGCGTGGGGACGTTCGATCGCTGGATGCGCGAGGCGGGGTAGGGGTTTGCGTCGCTTTGTCGCTTCCTGTTGCGATTCAAATTTTGATACGGTGACGATGCCATTTGGGGCTACACTCGCTGATATTCAAAAAAGGAGGTTGGCCCTTGGCGCGCGTAAAACAAATAATCGGATGGACCGCAATTGTTCTGTTCGTTGCAACGCTGGCGGGCATCTGGGTGCTGACGGAGCAAAATGCGGTGGAGACGTCGTTGCTGAGCGAGTCTACCGCGCGTGTGGTGGAGGGCCAGGCTACGGGCGTTCAGGCTGTCGATGCCACGGGTGAAGCTCAGGCGGAGAACGGAATGACCGGGGGCACCGATTCGGCTGCCTCGAATGTCCGGTCTGGCCGACTTGCTTCCATTCGCATGTGGGTGGGCACGAACGTCCGTCGCGTTGCCCATACCGTAGAGTTTTTCTTCGTCGGATTGTTCGCCTCCGTGGTCGTGGTTTGCTTTTCCAGGCGTCCGTGGAGCGTATGCTCCCGTTGCGTGCCCGTATTGCTCTTTTGCGCCGCCTGCTCCGTTGGCGATCAGGTACATAAGATCTTTGTTCCCGGCAGGCATTTCGACGTTATCGATTTAGGATTCGATGCTGCGGGCTATGTCACCGCCATGCTGTTGGTATTGCTGGCAGCGGCGTTGGTGCGCCATGCGACTCGGCCGATCGGCGCCCATGCGAGGCGCTAGCCGGTAACAAACCCGTTTCTGATAATGCGGCCTCGTTGAATTATTTTGTGTCGCGCGTATTTCCGAGCGGTCGGATTTGAGGGGCGAGCGGTAGAACGCTCGCCCTTTGTGCGCCACGATGCGGCACAATGTACCGCAAAAGCTGTTTGTATCCGGTACGAATCGTTCGTTGGTCTTTAATTCTTCTCAACGGAGGTGTTTGAGATGGCAAACGGATTGCTTTTGCGGCTTCGCGAGCGTGAGCTTAGCGCGAGCCCGGCGGAACGCAATGTCATCGCATATGTAAGCGCTCATCCGCACGAGGTGGTCGGGCTGTCCGTCCGCGGTCTTGCCGATGTCACGTTCTCCTCGCCCTCGAGCATTTTGCGCTTTTGCAAGCGTTTGGGTTTTGCGGGCTACAAGGAGTTCCAGCGCGAACTGATTGCCGAGCTGGCGCTCTTAGGTGACAAGAAAGACGTAGCCCTCGAGGACATCTCCATGGATGACAGCGTCGAACGTATCGTGGGGAAGGTGATGAAAAGCAACGTGCGCACGATCGAGGCGACGGCGCGAACGCTCGATTACACCGTCTTGGAGCGATGCGCGGCCCGTCTTAAGCGGGCACGCGCGGTCAATCTGTTCGGTATTGGTGCCTCTCGTTTGGTCGCGCACGACCTGGCGCAAAAGCTCATGCGTGTCGACAAAGAGTGCCATCTGTACGACGACTGGCATGATCAGCTCTTATGTGCCAAGAACATGCATGAGGGCGATATGGCAATCGCCTTTAGCTACTCGGGCTTGACGCAAGAGGTGCTGGACTGCACCGCCGAGGCTCAACGTCACAACTGTCCCGTTGTGGCCGTTACCAAAGTAGATGGATCATCCAAGCTTGCCACCATGGCCGATGCCGTGCTCGGCGTTGCTGCGAGTGAACCCTTGGTCCGCAGCGGTGCCATGGCTTCGCGTATGGCCCAGCTTATGGTTGTCGATGCCCTTTACGCTGCTTACGTTGCCAGCGACTACGAACGGGCGACGCATGTCATTAAGCAAAACTACATCGAGAAACAGGAAAGATGAGGTGAATGAAATGCTCGATTTAACAAAATTCACGACCGAACAGCGTAATCAAAGGTCAATGGACCTCGATACGATGACATCGCTGCAAATCGTCACGACGATGAACGATGAGGATCTTCGTGCCGTCCAGTCGGTCACGAAAGTGTTGCCCCAGGTTGCCACAGCAATCGACTGGGCTGCTGAGGCACTCGAGCGCGGCGGGCGCGTCTTTTACATGGGCGCAGGCACCAGCGGTCGTCTGGGCGTACTCGACGCTTCGGAGTGTCCGCCCACGTTTGGCGTGTCACCCGATCTGATTGTCGGGCTCATTGCCGGAGGCGAGACGGCGTTTATCAAGGCTGTCGAAGGTGCCGAAGACAGCGATGAGCTTGGCGCGAACGACCTGCGAGAGCGTGGACTCTCGGACAAGGATCTTGTCGTTGGCCTGGCGGCAAGCGGCCGTACTCCTTATGTGGTGGGCGGCCTTGCGTACGCCAAGGCAACTGGGTGCAAGACCATTGCAATTGCCTGCAACCAAGGGTCGAAGATCGGGGAGAGCGCAGATCTTGCCATTGAGCCCGTGCCCGGTCCCGAGGTGCTGACCGGCTCAACGAGGCTCAAGGCGGGAACGGTTCAAAAGCTCATTCTCAACATGATTTCGACCGGTGCCATGGTCAAGATCGGCAAGGTATACCAAAACCTGATGGTCGATGTGCAGCAGACGAACGAGAAGTTGGTGGTGCGCGGCCAGAACATCGTGATGGAGGCGACCGGCTGCACGCGCGAGCGCGCCGTTCAGGCGCTTGCAGATGCCGGCGGCCATGTAAAAACCGCTATTGTCTCGGTACTGTTGGACCGCGATGCCGAGCAGGCTACGGTAGCTCTTGAGCGGGCGCGAGGCCATGTCCGTGCTGCGGTGAGTGGCCATGAGAAGAGCAATGCCGACGCCCAATAGGTGCGCGGCGTGAGCTGATATGACATCCAGACGAGATGCCCAATACAAGGAGGAGTTATGACGAACAAAGAGCTGGCTCAAAAGCTGCTGGACCTTTTGGGCGGTAAAGACAACGTGCTGGCAAACGCGGCGTGCATGACGCGCCTGCGCGTGACCGTCAAAGACGCGGGCAACGTCGACACGGAGGGCATTAAGGCACTCGACGGCGTGATGGGCCTGGTCGAGGACGACACGATGCAGATCGTGCTGGGTCCGGGCAAGGTGAATAAGGTGCTCGAGGAGTTCTCCAAGCTCACTGGCCTTGCGAAAGGCGTTGCCGACGAGAGCGTGGTTGACGCTGCGGCCACAAACAAGGCCGCGCAGAAGGCCAAGTACGAGTCTAAGCCGGTTCAGGCCTTCCTCAAGAAGATTTCCAATGTCTTCGTCGCCCTGCTTCCCGGCATCATTGCGGCTGGCCTCATCAACGGTATCTGCAACGTCATTAACGTCTCGACGGCAGGCGCGCTTGCAGGCGAGTGGTGGTACCAGGGCATTCGTTCCATGGGCTGGGCCCTGTTTGCCTATCTGCCCATCTTGGTGGGCTATAACGCGGCACGTGAGTTTGGTGGCTCCGCTGCGCTGGGCGGCATCGCCGGCATGATGTGTATCGCCAACAGTGCCATGCCCCTGCTTGCGCCTGGCGCGGCTGATCCTGCCACTGCCATTCTGCTGCCGCTCACCAGTGCGCAGTACAACCCCGCAGCGGGCGGCATGATCGCGGCTCTCATCGCTGGCGCATTTTTTGCCTGGATGGAGCGTCAGATTCGCAAGGTTATGCCCAACGCACTCGACACGTTCTTGTCTCCGCTGCTGGTGCTCATCATCGGCGCCTTTGCTCTGATGCTCGTCATCCAGCCGGTTGGCGCATGGCTGACGACTGCCATCTTTAGCGTTTTGACCTTTATCTTCGAGAAGCTGGGCGTCCTGGGCGGCTATATCCTGTCGGCAGGCTTCTTGCCGCTGGTTTCCGTCGGCCTGCATCAGGCGCTCACGCCGATCCACGCTATGCTCAACGATCCCGACGGCGCTACCAAGGGTATCAATTACCTGCTTCCCATCCTTATGATGGCTGGCGGCGGCCAGGTCGGTGCCGGTTTGGCGCTGTACTTTAAGACCAAGAACGCCAAGCTCAAGAAGTACGTCGCAGAGTCCATTCCCGTTGGAATCCTGGGTGTGGGCGAGCCTCTGATGTATGCTGTTACGCTGCCGCTCGTTCGTCCGTTTGTGACGGCCTGCCTGGGTGCCGGATTTGGCGGCGCGCTCGCGGCGCTGCTTCACATCGGCACGGTTTCTCAGGGCGTTTCCGGTCTGTTTGGCCTGCTGATCGTCGTTCCTGGCCAGCAGCTCGGCTACGTTGCCGCTATGCTGCTTGCCTATGCCGCCGGCTTTGTCCTGACGTGGTTCTTTGGCGTCGACGAGCAGAAGATCAACGAGTTCTTTGGCGAGTAGTTTGATATCGCGAGCCGTGTTGCTCGGGGTTCGCGGCGCGCGGCAGATTTCTTGATGTTATGGTTGTGCCGGCGGGGCTAGCTGCTCCGCCGGCCTTTTTTAAAGGAGCGTTGAAGCGTGAAAACGGGTATTTCGATTTATCTTTCCAGCCCTCTGCAGGATATTGAGCGGACGATTGAACATGGTGCCGCGGCGGGTGCGCGCTATGCGTTCACCTCGCTGCATATTCCCGAGGATGGGGGAGCGGCGTATGCCGATAAGGTCCGTCATGTGCTGTCGCTGCTTTCCGCCCGCGGCATTGCGCTCATTGCCGATGTGGGGCCTCGCACGTGCGATTTGCTCGGGCTTGAGCGCATCGAGGACCTGCGCGATCTGGGGTTGGAATACCTTCGTTTGGACTATGGCTTTAGCGCCCAGCGGGTCGCGGAGCTGTCCGGTGTATTTCACATTGTGGTCAATGCATCGACGGTGAGTTCTGATGAAATCGCATCGTGGCGTGAGGCCGGTGCCGATGTGACTCGTTTTGCCGCCTGCCACAATTTTTACCCCAAGCCTTATACCGGTTTAGCTCTGGAGGACATTGCTCGGGTGAATCTTCGTCTTGCGGCGCTTGGATTCGAAATCATGGCTTTTGTGCCGGGTGATGCTAACGTTCGCGGGCCGGTATTCGAGGGACTGCCGACGGTCGAGGCGCAGCGCGGTCGCGCGTCAAAGGTTGCCCTCAATATGCTTGAGCTTGCACATGGCGCCGATTGCGACATTGTGTTGGTCGGCGACCCCGATCTTTCCGATGCGGGCTGGGCGCAGTTTGCTCAAGTTTCCGCCGGATACGTGGACCTGCAATGCGAGCTTGAGCTCAGTTATGCCTATGTGCGCGGGCAGATTCATCACGACCGGCCCGACTCGAGTGTCCTCATCTTTAGGTCTCAGGAGTCACGTACGAAGCTTAAGCCGGATTCCGTGCCGACGGATGCCGGAGCCGGCCTGCCGCGAAAGGCGGGGTCGATCGCTGTGAGCAATAGCGGATATGGGCGCTACGAAGGCGAGCTTGAGATTGCGCGGGTCGATCTTCCCGGTGACGAGCGCATGAACGTTGCGGGCCATATCACGCCCGAGGCAATGGAACTGCTGCCGTTTATCAAGCGCGGATTCGGGGTACGGTTCGTTTAACGTGTGACCCGCGGGCTACAATTGGCCCATCATACGAAGGCGCCTCGTGTGGCGTGTGCCTGCGTTGGCCGATCTATATTCGGAGGATTCCCATGACTGTACTGTTTGTTGAATATCCCAAGTGCTCGACCTGTAAGAAGGCCAAGGCATGGCTGGACGAACATGGGGTAGAGTATATCGATCGCGATATCGTTTTGGACAATCCCACGGCTGATGAGCTTGCGACCTGGATTGCTCGTTCGGGGCTGCCGGTGCGGCGCTTCTTTAATTCGTCGGGCATGAAATATCGAGAGCTGGGCCTGAAGGCGCGTCTGGATGCGGGCATGACGGATCGGGAGTGCTACGAGCTGCTGGCGACCGACGGCATGCTGGTCAAGCGTCCGCTGCTGGTGGGCGACGACTTTGCGATTCCCGGCTTTAGGGAAGCGGCTTGGGCCGAGGCGTTGCTGTAGCGGCTGCGGAAAGTGCGACCCGGAATTCGCTTCCAGAATGGGATGCGCTTTCCCAAAGTGGCCGGTTGCGGAAAGCACGTCCCATTCTGAGCTTCGATTGTGGGACACGGTTTCCGGTTGAGGGCTCGACGGGAAAGTGGGGACCAGTTTGAGCTTGAAATCTGGGACGCACTTTCCGCCGGCGGGCCTGCCCCAGTCAGTCCGCCAGCTGTGCCCATTCGTGCGGATCGTAGACCTTTACGTGTTTGTTGGGCTTGCCGCTCCAGTACTCCTCGTCCATAAAGGGCAGATATGCCTGAACGCCGGGGCAGATAAAGGGAATCCGCTGCTGTTGCAGTCGCTCGCGCTGGCGCTGCTCCAGGTGCGCCTCGGATATGACGGTCGGCATACCGGACAACTCGACGAGGCTTGCCTGGATTCGCTTAAGGTCGGGGAGTCCCGCGTGCCATGACATCCGCATGATCAAAAAGGATGCACGGCGGTATTTTGCCTGCACCACAGTAATGGCGGGGCGCAGTGTGGGATGGATTTTGTCCCGTTCGGGCCAAAGGTCGGCAGTGATCTCGAGGCCCAGGGTCTCCCATAGGTAATCAAGCTCTTCGTCCATGGTACCTCGATATCTACGCGATCATTGATACTTCGATTGTGTTGCCTGGTGCTATCGTTTTCGCGGTAGAATCTGCCAACGGTTGACGGCTACCGTTCGCGGTGTTTTGCCCTTCGTGTACAGCGGTCGGCTTCACAGGTCCTTCACGGGTTGGACTAAATTAGGCCAATTTGACTGAATTTCAAAAAAGTCAAAATTGGGGCTTGCGTCACGGCGAGACTTCCCGTATATTTCTTTCTTGCGCAAAGGCACAGCCGAGCGCAGCGATGCAGTCATTGGGATGTCGTCTAATGGCAGGACAGCGGATTCTGGTTCCGTCAATGGGGGTTCGACTCCCTCCATCCCAGCCATTGCATTTGCTACATATGGCCCGTTCGTCTAGCGGTTTAGGACGCCGCCCTCTCAAGGCGGAGATCACCAGTTCGAATCTGGTACGGGCTACCAAAATTGAATGCCCGGGCCTCGTAAGAGACCCGGGTTTTGTGTATTGACCGATGCTTAAGGCGCGCGTTGAGTCTGCCGCCCGGATCGAGGAGTAGCCATGGATCTGCCCATCAGCTTGCAAGACATCACGTATGCCGAGAACTATCTGGCGCAGGGCGACCTGGCTACGGCGACGCCGCTGCTGGAGCGTCTGGTGGAGCTCGCCGAGGAGTATATCGACGCTGAGTGCAAGACGGAGGAGAAGCGTCAATACTTTAGCTTCGATAGCAAGTTTGAGCGCTTGGCCTATCGCCGCGTGGAGAAGGATCCGCGCGAGCTCGTGCAGGTCGAGGTGCCGTTTGACCGCCTGTACTCTGACATGGCGTTTGCCTACATTCGCCAGCAGGATTATGTGAGTGCTCGCAACGCCTTGATGCAGGCCGTGCGCTGGGACCCCATGAACTGCAACTACCGCCTGGATCTGGCCGAGCTGTTCCGCGCTCTCGAGGACAAGCAGGAATGGGCATCGCTCTCGTTCTCGGTGCTGGAGCGTGCAAGCGATGGCAAGTGCGCCGCCCGCGCTTACGCCAATCTAGGTCAGTACTTCTTGGAGCCCGAGACCGAGAACGTTTCGGCTGCCGTGGGCTGCGCGCGTCTGGCGCTGCGCCTGGCGCCCAACGATGCGCATACGACGCGCCTGCTCAACAAGATCCATACCACCTATCCGGATGCCGCCGATGAGAGCGACGACCACGTGATGGGTGAGCTCGCCCTGCAGGGCGTGCCGACCTCACCTTCGGCCGAGATCGCCATCTGCCTGATCATGTGTGCGACCGATGCTGCAAGCGACGGCGACAAGCAGGAGGCGACGCGCCTGACGGTGCGTGCTCGCGACTTGGTGGGCGAGGAGGCCTGCGCGGCGATTATCAAACTGGTGCGCGAGAGCGATGCCGAGCTCAATGCCGAGCGCAAGGCAAAGCGCGCAGGTGCCGACAAGGGAACCGATGGCGCCAAGGAGGCCGGCGATGCCCAGTAAGCGCGAGCGCAAACTCATTTCCAAGAATCGCTCGGCACATCACGAGTACTTTATCGATGAGACGTTTGAGTGCGGTATTGAGCTGAGCGGCACCGAGGTCAAGTCGATTCGCGAGCGCGCCTGTCAGATCACTGACACTTTTGCGCTGATTCGTGGCGGCGAGTGCTGGCTCGTCGGACTGCATATCCACCCTTATAGCCATGGTGGCGTGTGGAATCGCGATCCCGATCGTCGGCGTCGTCTGCTGCTGCACCGCAAGGAGATCGACTTTCTTGACGGCAAACTTCGCAACCGTGGTTATGCGCTGGTTCCGTTGGAACTCTACTTTAATACCGACGGCCGCGTAAAGCTGCTGCTGGGTCTGGGTCGCGGCAAGAAGCTCTACGACAAGCGCGAGGACATGGCCAAGCGTGATGTCCAACGCGAGATCGACCGCGCCCTTAAGGAACGCAACCGCTAGGCACTCTGTATAAGTTGCGGTGGAATACGGACTGTTTTGCCTGTTTGAGGGGCTATTCAGTCCCTATTTCACCGCAACTGCGGGCGTCTCATCTTTCTTACTGTTCTGACACATATGTCTCAAAGGCGGCGTCCGTTATGGGCGTCGCCTTTTTTGTGGGCACATACATCCATGAGGTTCCAACCCGAGCTAGGGGAGTGATCGTTATGGACAAAACTGCGTTCTTTACCATGCCGAGTGGCCTGTACGTGGTGAGCGCCGCGGCGGACGGGCTGCGTGCCGGCTGCGTTATCAACACAGCGGTGCAGGTGACATCCGCCCCGCCGCGCATCTCGATTGCCGTGAACAAGGAAAATGTCACGTCCGGCGTAATCGCATCGGCTAAGGCTTTTGCGCTGACCGTGATTGACCAGACCGCCGACATGCTCTATATCGGCAATTTTGGCTTCCGCACCAGCAGCGATTACGACAAGTTTGCCAAGTATGAGACCCACGAGACCACTCTGGGCATGCCCTATGTGCCCGAGCACGCGGCGGCCCTGTTTAGCTGCCGTTTGATCGACACTGTGGATGTGGGCACGCATCTGCTGTTTATCGGCGAGGTCGAGGATGCCGAGCGCCTGAGCGACGAGACGCCGCTGACGTACGACTACTATCACAAGGTGCTAAAGGGCAAGACGCCGCCCAAAGCCTCGTCGTATCAAGGCTAGAAATGTTCTAAAAATACTTGCATTATGTTATTGAGAATATACACTAATAAGTAAGTACACCAGCAGTCACGTTCGAGAGGAGAACATCATGGCTGAGGAGAAGAAGACGTATAAGTTTGTGTGCACCGTTTGCGGTTACGAGGTTGAGGTCGACACGCCCGAGCTGCCCGAGGACTACGTGTGCCCGGTGTGCGGCGTCGGTCCCGATCAGTTTGAGCTCGTCGAGGAGTAACTCGCAGGCACACGGCGAAAGCCGAACATAGCTCTGTCCAAGGGTTCCGGTCGAATTCTCGGCCGGGACCCTTTTGATTTATCTGACGGTTTAAAACGGTCTCACGTGTTACAGATTAAGACGTTATATCTGGACAGTCACGCCATCCCAATTACATCCCCGTTAGCAGCACGATGTCGAGAATCGTCACGATGACGCCGATCCCTACGAGCAGCGCGTTGAGCGGGCGCGAGTTGGCGTATTTGCCCATAACGCGGGCTGAGCTGGTGAGCCGTATGAGCACAAAGACCGTAATCGGCAGCTGAAGCGACAGCAGTGCCTGACTCCAGATGAGACCTTCAAAAGGATTTGGGATGACCAGACACGCCGCCACTGCGCCGGCGAAACAGGCCGCTACCCCGATCGAGGAATGTCGGTCGTGGATGTCGTATTCCTCGTCGAACATGCCCGCGGTGATGGTTCCCGCCGCCATGCCCGCTGTCACGCTGCTCGATAGTCCCGCGAACAGCAGCGCTACCGCAAAGATGGTCGAGCTCGCCGGGCCCAAGATGGGGGAGAGCGTGGCCGCTGCGACGGCGAGGTCGTCTACGACAATGCCGTGCGCAAAGAAGGTCGTTGCGGCCAGGATGACCATGGCCGAGTTGATTGCCCAGCCCACGCCCATCGAAAAGAGCGTGTCGAAGAGCTCGTAGCGCAGACGTTCTTCGATAACCTGCTCGCCTTGGCCTTCGAAGTGCATGGATTGGATGACCTCGGAGTGCAGGAAGAGGTTGTGGGGCATAACGACTGCGCCTAGGACACTTACGATAATCGCGGCCGAGCCGGTGGGCATACTGGGTGTGATCCAGCTTGTGGCGGCTTGCGGCCAGTCGACCTTGACCAGCGCAAGCTCGACTAAAAACGAAAGTCCTACCACGCCCACGAAGGCGATAATCCATCGCTCGACGCGTTTGTAGGAGCTTGTCATGAGCATGGCAATCGATGCCGCCGCCACGATGATGCAGCCGGCGCGTACGGGCAGGCCAAAGAGCATTTGAAGCGCGATCGCACCGCCCAGGACTTCGGCCATGGCGGTGGCGACCGTGGCTAGATACGCGCTGCCGAGTATCGCACACCCGACGAGGCGGGGTAGGTGGCGCGTCGTGGCCTCGGCAAGACACATGCCCGTGGCGATGCCCAAGTGCGCCGCGTTGTGCTGCAGCACGATGAGCATGATCGTGGACAGCGTGACGATCCACAGCAGCGCGTAGCCAAACTGCGAGCCCGCGGCCATATTGGAGGCCCAATTGCCCGGGTCGATAAAGCCGACGGTCACGAGCAATCCGGGGCCGATATGCCGTGCGATGTCGAGTCCTCCGTGACCGCCGGTGCGTCGGGAGCCAAAATGATGTTTGAGATGGTTGAGCATGGTGCGCTCCTGCGTGCCGCTTGTTTGACTCCGCAAAGGATACCCGTTTTAGGCCAAACAGTTAACCAAGACTAACAAAATTGTTGTATTTGGATAGGCCGGTGGAAGGGGATTGCCGAAATGTCTTGATCTGTAACAACTAGGGATGGAAATTGGACCTAGCTGTTACAGATCAAGACAGGAAGAAATGGTTCTATGGAAAATCTCGATCTGTAACAGCTGACCGCCAAAACCGGCCCTTCGTGTTACAGATTGAGACATTCGGAACCGTCTCTCGAAAACATCTCAATCTGTAACATCTAGGCGCCAAAATCGGCTCCTCCTGTTACAGATTGAGATGTTTGAAGCGGTGAGCTTGCGGGCCGAGCCTGGGGTCCTTGTTGTCGCCCTTGAGGTCGGCGGCGCCCACTCGTAGGGCGTGCGTTACGCGATTGTTTCGAAACGGGCGGGAAACACAACGGGTCGGCGATGCTCCTAGTATGCCTATTCAACTGACTGTCTAAATATCTAGGGGAGGATCGCGATGCAGGCAGATTCCGCTCAGCAGCAGGGCCTTTATCGCCCCGAATTCGACCACGATGCATGTGGCATCGGCGCGCTTGCCGATATCAACGGTGAGCGCCATCACCAGATTCTGGACGATGCACTGTCCATTCTGGTCAACTTGGAGCACCGCGGCGGCACGGGACTCGAGAAGAATACCGGCGACGGCGCTGGCATCCTGTTCCAGGTTCCGCATCACTTTTTCCGTAAAGAGGCCCAAAAGTGCGGCCAGATTCTGCCGGCAGAGGGCGACTATGGCGTGGCCATGCTGTTCTTCCCGCAGGACGACAAGGGCGTAGAGGATGCCCGCCGCGTGTTTGAGGAGGGCTGCGCCGAGGCTGGCGTGCCGCTGCTCTTTTGGCGCGAGGTGCCGGTCGACCCGCACGACCTGGGCGAGACGGCCCGCGCCTGCATGCCTACCATCCTGCAGGCCTTTCTGGGTCGCCCCGACGACACGCCGGCGGGCGACGCCTTCGAGCGCCGTCTGTATGTGTGCCGCCGCACCATCGAAAAGAAGGCCGACGCTGAGTTTGCCCTGCGCGACAAGATCTTCTATGTGTGCTCTATGAGCTCGCGCACTATCGTGTACAAGGGCATGCTGGTCGCCACACAGATGCGCCGCTTCTTCATCGACCTCAACGACGCCGCCGTCAAGACGGCCGTGGCGCTCGTACACTCGCGCTACTCCACCAACACCACGCCCAGTTGGGAGCGTGCGCACCCCAACCGCTTTATCATCCACAACGGCGAGATCAACACCCTCAAGGGCAACGTCAACTGGATTCGTGCCCGCGAGCCCAACCTGTACAGCCCCGTGCTGCAGCATGATCTTGAGCGTGTGATGCCCATCACCAACCGTGAGGGCTCCGATTCCGCGATTCTGGACAATGTGCTCGAGTTTTTGGTCATGAACGGTCGCCCGCTTACGCGTGCTGCATCCATGCTGCTGCCCGAGCCGTGGGACCACAACGACAGCCTGAGCGAGGAGCGCCGCGCCTACGACGCTTACCAGTCCATGCTCATGGAGCCGTGGGACGGCCCGGCGGCCATCGCTTTTACCGACGGTCGCACGCTGGGTGCCGCCCTCGACCGCAACGGCCTGCGTCCCGCTCGTTACTACGTGACGCGCGACGGCCGCTTTATGCTGGCAAGCGAGGTGGGCACCATCGAGGTGAGCCCCGAGAACATCCTGACGAGCGGCTGTCTGGGGCCGGGCCAGATGCTCGAGGTTGACTTTGCCCGCGGGCGCGTCATCTACAACGACGAGCTGCGCGCCCGTTATGCCAAGGAAAAGCCCTACCGTGATTGGATTGCCGAGGAGACGCTGACCGTTGACGCGCTCGATGAGCCCGTTGCGGCAACGCCCGCTGAGGACGCCGAGGTGCCCGCCGCCGTGCGCATGGCCAAGCTCGGCTACCACTGGGATGACGTCGACGAGGTCGTGCGTCCCATGGCCCAGCAGGGCAAGGCACCGCTCGCCTCGATGGGCATCGACGCGCCGCTGGCCTGCCTGTCCAAGAAGACGCGTTCGTTCTTCGATTACTTCTATCAGCTGTTCGCCCAGGTCACGAATCCGCCGATCGATGCCCTGCGCGAGCACATGGTGACTTCGACCACGCTCTACCTGGGCAACCACGGCAACTTGCTCGAGGATTCCCGCACGGCCTGCCAGCTGGTGCGCTTGGAGCGCCCGTTGCTCAACGAGGAGGAGTTCGAGCGTATCTGCGCCATCGACCGCGTGGGCTTTAAGACTCGCCGCTTCCGTGCCGTCTACCGCCGCGATGCCGGCGAGGGCGCGCTGCAGGCTGCGCTCAAGCAGCTTGCAGAGGACGTTGAGGCTGCGGTCCGCGACGGCGTGAACATCGTGGTGCTGAGCGATCGTGCCGCTGCGGGCGAGGTACCCGTGCCGTCGCTGCTCGCCGTGGGCTGCGTGCACAATCACCTGATCCGCGCCGGCGTGCGCACCTTTGCCGATATCGTGGTGGAGTGCGGCGATGCCGTGTCTCCGCACGACTTTGCGGCGCTGGTGGGCTACTCCGCGAGCGGCATCTATCCGTACAACGCACATGCGTGCATTCGCGACTTGGCGGCACGCGGCGATTTGGACGTGACGGCCGAGCAGGGCATCGCCAACTACAATAAGGCCGCGACCGCCGGCATCGTCTCCATCATGTCCAAGATGGGCATCTCCACGGTGCAGAGCTACCATTCGGCGCAGATCTTCGAGGCCGTTGGCTTTACGCCGGAGTTCGTCAATGCGTACTTCGCCGGCACGGTGAGCCGTGTGGGCGGTATGGGTGTCGAGGACGTCGAGCGCGAGCAGAATGAGCGCTATGACGCCGCGCTCGCCATCCTTAAGAGTCCGGCTCCCGATCAGCTGCCCACACTGGGCCTGACCAAGTGGCGCCCGTTCGGTGGCGAAGATCACCTGATCGACCCTCAGACCGTCTACCTGCTGCAGGTCGCCTGCCGCGAGGACAGTTACGACACCTTTAAGGAGTACAGCGCCCGCCTGCATCGCACCGGCCGTGCCGTGCGCCTGCGCGACCTGTTGGACTTTAATGCCAGCGGCCGCACTCCGGTGGCGCTCGACGAGGTGGAGCCTGCGTTCAACATCGTCCGCCGCTTTAACACCGGCGCCATGTCGTATGGCTCCATCAGCAAAGAGGCGCACGAGTGCATGGCTATCGCCATGAACCGCCTGCATGGCCGTTCCAACTCGGGCGAGGGCGGCGAGGACCCGCGTCGCGAGACCCCGCTGGCCAACGGCGACTCCAAGAACTCCGCGATCAAGCAGGTGGCAAGCGCGCGCTTTGGCGTGACGAGCCGCTACCTGTGCAGCGCCTTCGAGATTCAGATCAAGATGGCCCAGGGCGCCAAGCCCGGCGAGGGCGGCCACCTGCCCGGCAAGAAGGTCTACCCCTGGATCGCCGAGGTCCGTCAGTCCACGCCCGGCATCGGCCTGATCTCGCCTCCGCCGCACCACGACATCTACTCTATCGAGGACCTGGCAGAGCTGATCTTCGATCTTAAGAACGCCAACCCCGGCGCGCGCGTGTCGGTCAAGCTGGTCAGCGAGGCCGGCGTCGGCACCATCGCCACCGGTGTGGCCAAGGGCGCTGCAGACAAGATCTTGATCAGCGGCCATAACGGCGGCTCGGGTGCCGCGGCGCGCGATTCCATCTGGCATGCGGGCCTGCCGCTGGAGCTCGGCCTTGCCGAGGCCCAGCAGACGTTGCTGCAAAACGGCCTGCGCTCACGCGTGGTGCTCGAGGCCGACGGCAAGCTCATGGACGGCACCGATGTTGCCGTCGCCTGCCTGCTGGGTGCCGAGGAGTTTGGTTTTGCGACCATGCCGCTCATCTCCATGGGCTGCCTCATGCAGCGCGACTGCCAGCAGGACACCTGCCCGGCCGGCATCGCTACACAAAACTGCCGTCTGCGTCGCGGCTTCCGCGGCAAGCCCGAGCACGTTGAGCACTTTATGCTCTTTGTTGCCGAGCAGCTGCGCGAGGTCATGGCGAGCCTGGGCTTCCGCACCGTCGACGAGATGGTCGGCCATCCCGAGTGCTTACGCCAGATCGAGGTGCCGGGCAACCGCAAGGCCAACCTGCTCGATCTGTCTTCCGTGCTGGCGAGCGCGACCTGTGAGTTCGGTGCCCATATTCCGGGCGCCGACGGTCGCCACTTCCTTCCGCAGATGGCCGCGGACAGCGAGCTCGACAAGACGCTCGACTCCACGTTGTTTGTGCCCTATACGGCCGATGCCCGTGCGCACCTGCGTCCGATTCGCTTCCGCGCCGATATCGCCAACGTCAACCGCTGCGTGGGCACCATCCTGGGCAACGCGGTGACCAAGGCGCATCCCGAGGGCCTGCCCGCCGGCTCCATCACCATCGATTGCGATGGTTCGGCCGGTCAGAGCTTTGGCGCGTTCCTGCCGCGCGGCATTACGCTCAACGTGTGCGGCGACGCTAACGACTACTTTGGCAAGGGCCTTTCGGGCGGTGAGGTGTCGGTGCGCCCCAACCCGCATGCGACCTACAAGTTCGACGAGAACATCATCGTGGGCAACGTTGCGTTCTTTGGCGCCACGAGCGGCCGCGGCTTCATTAACGGTCTTGCCGGTCAGCGTTTTGCCGTGCGCAACTCCGGTGCCACCGTGGTGGTCGAGGGCTGCGGCAACCATGGCTGCGAGTACATGACAGGTGGCCTGGCGCTCATTCTGGGCGAGGTCGGGCAGAACTTCGCCGCCGGCATGACAGGCGGCGTGGCCTATGTCTTTGACCAGTACGGCACGCTCGATGCCCGTGTGAACCACGAGAGCGTTGAGCTCAAGGCTCCGACGGCCGGCGAGCTGGCGCAGATTCGCGAGCTTATCCAGGAGCACGTGGACGCGACGCAGAGCCCGCGCGGCATTAAGCTGCTCTACAGCTTTGAGACGATGAGCAAGCACTTTGTGAAGGTCATTCCGACCGAGTACGAGCGCGTGTTGGCGATTGTCGCCGCCGCCGAGGCCATCGGTAAGACGCATGCGCAGGCCGAGGAACTGGCGTTTGACATTGTGACCGGTCGCGCCGACGCTGCCGATGTCGCTCGCTTCGATGTGGCGGGTGGTGTGCCCGCCGCCGCCAGCTCTGTTGCTTCGACCAAGAAGGAGGCGTAAGTGCCATGGGTAAGCCCGGTGCTTTTCTTGATATCGATCGCGTGGCCCACGAGCTTCGTCCCGTGGAGGAGCGCAGTCACGATTTCGACCCGCTGTACGTGGAGCTCGACGACGACGCGCGCCGCGCCCAGGCGAGCCGCTGCATGATGTGCGGCGTGGCATTTTGCCAGATGGGTGAGAGCTTTGGCAAGGCGCGTCCGAGTGGTTGCCCGCTGCACAACCTGATTCCCGAGTGGAACGAGCTGGTGTACCGCGGCCGCTGGGACGAGGCTGCCGAGCGTCTGTCGCTCACATCGCCCATGCCCGAGTTCACGAGTCGCGTTTGCCCTGCGCTGTGCGAGGCCGCGTGCAACCTGGGTTCGGTCGATGGCCAGCCCACGACGATCCATGACAACGAGCGCGCGATTAGCGACCATGAGTGGGCAAACGGCGGTCCGCGCCGCTTTGAGCCGGCGGGGGAGGGCGCACCCACGGTTGCCGTGGTGGGCTCCGGTCCTGCTGGTCTGGTGGCAGCATGGGAGCTTGCGCGTCGCGGTGCCCGCGTGACGGTGTTTGAGCGTGACGACCGCCCGGGCGGTCTGCTCATGTACGGCATTCCCAACATGAAGCTCGAGAAGT
>DXLQ01000060.1:0-10934 GCA_019414685.1 Collinsella sp.
ATTAAGTGGCCTCCTGTTCGTGCGGAACTCGCGATAAACCTAAGCCGGTGTCCCCACTCTCCCGGGGCCTGCGGCTACTTGGTTGTCGCATGCGGGTCGCTTTTCGGAACTGGGCTGATATTTTCTAGATGAAAGGCGCTCTTGGTCCTTATGGGCTTGGGGCGCCTGTCTTTTAAAGGTAGATTTTTGGGAGGCCGGCACTTGGAGACGTTCCTTTAGTGCCGGCACTTTAGGAACGTCTCCAAGTGCCGGCTGTGGGACGGAGGGATTCCGCGTCCGCCTTTTCGGCGGCCGCGCCCCGCTGCGTCGCTTCGCTCCTTGCGTGCTGCGCTGGAAAACGCTTCGCGTTTCCTCAGCTCCGCACCCTTGCGGGTTCTCGAATCCCTCCGCTTGCCCACAAGAAAGCGCCCTGGGCCGTTATGGGCTCAGGGCGCTCAATTTTAATGGCTGGGACGGAGGGATTCGAACCCCCAACAGCCGGCACCAAAAACCGGAGTTCTACCGTTGAACTACGTCCCAATGTGTGGTGTTGCCCAAAAGCAACTCGTTTAGTTTACCTAATCTGCGAGGGCATCGCAAACGCCATCGAGCAGGCGTACGGCGAGTGTCTGCGCGTCGCTGGCCGTGAAGGTGCCGTTGTAGCGCGTCATGCCCGTGAGCTCAATGCGAATGCGAGCCGGCTTCTGCTGCGCGGCGACATTGGCGGTGCGGATGCGCTGAGCCAGGTTGTGGCACTCGGCGAGGGCAATCGTGGCGCGCGGTGCGGCGTCGGCGGGCAGCTCGTCGCTTGCGATTTCGAGCACCAGGTCAACGTCGGTTGGGACCTCGGAGTCACAGAGCATCATGCCGCTGTTGTCGGTCGTTGCCGTGGCGATATTCCACATGCGCGACGCAACGCTGCGTGCGATGGGGTCCTCGCCGATAACGGCAATCTGGAAGCGCTCGAGCACGTTGGCGGCGCGAGCAAAACCGATGCGGGACTCGGCTTCGGTGACCGAGGGCTTGCCCTCCCACACATGGTGCAGGCGGTTGATGTAGGCGTAGGTGTCCTGGAAGGCCATGCCGTCGGCAAACAGGCCGACATTTTCCTGGAACTGCTGCAGGGCGGCCTCGGTATGCGGACCAAAGTAGCCGTCGTCTTCGCCACAGGCAAAGCCCAAAACGTTGAGAGCGCGCTGCAGGGCCTGCACATCGGCGCCATGGAAATTGGGCATGCGCAGATAGAGGGTGCGGTCGCCCAGCTTATACGAAGCGTCTACAAGGGCGCTCCAACAGGGGATATCGACGGCATGACCGGCAGCAAGGCCGCTGTCGAGCCTGAAGGTGCTGACGGCCTGCTCAGTGGTGGCTCCAAAGTACTTGTCGGTGACTTCGGCGGCATCAATCGTGTAGCCGAGCTGCAGGAGACGAGACTGCACGTCCTCGACGGCTGCTCCTTGCATGCCCGTTGTAATAGGTTCCATGAACGAACCCCTTTCGGCGTACCATTCGTACTATTTGAGCGTCTGTCGGATAGACAACGCAAAGGGATGCATAAACATGCACTCAACAGTGTAGCAAGTTGTGCCTAAATACGCTGCTGACAGATTTTATAACCCCCGTTAGTTAAGGCGCTCCACAAAGAAATCTGCCATGGAGAGGAACAGCTCGCGTGCGTGCGGATCAAGCTCAACGTTCTCGATGGCCGCTTTGGCCTTAGCGGTCAGGTCGAGCGCGTAAGTGTGGGCGTAATCGATGGAGCCGGTCTCCTGGAAGATCTCCACGGCGCGTGCGAGCTGCGCGGGATCATCGGTGCCCGAGGAAAGAATCGCCTCGACCTCGTCGTGGTGGCGCTCATCAGAGAGGGCGTGTACGGCGACAAGCGTGCGCTTGCCCTCGGTGATGTCGGTGCGGAAGTCCTTGTTGGCGGCTTCCTTAGTGCCGACAAGGTTGAGCAGGTCGTCCTGAATCTGAAAGGCAAGGCCCGTGTGCAGGCCAAAGGCGCGCAGCGCTTCGATTTGCTCATCGTTGCCGCCGCCGATAATGGCTCCGGCGGCAAGCGGCGTGGCTCCGCTGTAAAACGCGGTCTTGTGCGTCGCCATGTCCAGGTAGTCATCAACCGAGATATCAAAGCGCCCGTCACGGACCCAACCCAGGTCGAGTGCTTGACCCTCAATGGTGCGGACGATCATCTCGGTAAGCTCGTGGAGCACGCGCAGCTTCACGTCGGACTCCAGCGTGGGGTCGTCGAGAACCGTCTTGGTGACCATGGTGAGCGCCAGGTCGCCACAATTGATGGCAAGGCCCGTGCCCTCGGTAAGGTGCATGCAGGGCTTGCCTCGACGAAGCTGTCCGTTGTCGGCGATGTCGTCGTGGATCAGCGCGCCCGACTGGAAATGCTCGATGGCTGCCGCGGCGCTGCGGGCGCTCTCAAAGCTACCGCCCACTGCGGTTGCGGCGAGCATGCAGATAAGCGGGCGGTGGCGCTTGCCGGCGTTGGCCGTAAAAGCCGAGAGCGGCGCGTACAGGTAGCGCTCGATATCGGCAGAGGTCGCCTGTCCGTCAAAGAACGTGGCCAGATAGGCGTTAATCTGGTCAAAGTGCTGGGCTAAAAAGCTGGTAAACGGACTGGACACGGGTTCTCGCATTCTTTCTGAGGTTGCGTTGATGCAATATGCAGACAACATATTGCCACATTAGGGCGTTTGGCGCGGCAGTTTTGGCGATTTAGGACAACGGGCGTGCGTTTGATGGAGCGCGCCTAAATCAGCCTAAAATGCTCGAGCGCCGCAACGACACCGTCGTGATCGACGGTGTCGGTCACGTAATCGGCCTTATCCTTGAGATAGTCCGGTGCATTGCCCATGGCGATACCGACATCGACGGCGTTCATCAGCGAGACGTCATTGCTGGCGTCGCCGATGCCGTATACGGTTCCGTGGTGGGGATCGAGGGCGTCGAGTACAGACTGGATGCCCCCGCGCTTCGTGCATTCGCGGGGCGAGATTTCGGTTACCTCGAGTTCGAGCTCGTTAAAGCACAGCAGCGGCTCAAGTGCCTTATCTTGAGCGATGTGGTTGGCGAGCGATGTAGACATCAAGATCTTGTAGACACTGTAATGTTGCAGCTGCGTGACTGCGTCGCCCAGGGTGCGCGCGTATCCGGGAGCATCGGGCGCATCGGCACTCATGCGCACGACGCCGTTGAGGCCCTCAAAGCGGATGACCTCGCCCGATTGCTCAAGGTAGGGGGCAAGACGCTGCAGCATACTGGGCGTCATCGACAGATCGCGAATTGTGTGTCCGTTGATCTCGGCGTAACCGCCCGCAAGACAGACGATGCCGGTCCAGGGCAGCTCAAGAAGTTTGGGGTGGATGCAGCTCAGGGTACGTCCCGTGCAGATAAAGGCCATGTTGCCGTTGGCGACAAACTCGCGGATTGCCTGCGAAACCGCCTCGTTGGGATAGGGGGAGAGGTCCCGCTCGTCTTCGGGAAGGTCTTGGGCGAGCCTGGGGTCTTGCCAGGCGAGCGTTCCGTCGATATCGAAGAAGCAAATATTGCCGCGCTTATGGGCCGCGCTGGCGGCAGGGGAGGCCGAGGTGGTGGGCACAAATTCCGGCTCGAGGCCCATGATCTGGTCAAAATGCTCTTTAACGCGGGGAACGGAGATGCCGATAATCACCTGGGCGGTCTTGCCCGTAATGATGAGGCCCTTGGCGCCCACTGCGACAAACGACGCGTTATCTGCAACGATGGAAGGGTCTGCGACCTCGACGCGCAGGCGCGTGGCGCAGTTGGTTGCGCCCACGATATTGCCAACGCCACCTAAAAGCTGAATTACCCGCTCAGCGAGGACGTGATCTTGATCGGATCGACTATTGACCTCGTCATTGGGAGATTGCTCTTTGGCAAAGTCGCTTCCCGTTAAACAATCGATTGCCGCGCGATTGACGACATGATCCTCGCGGCCCGGAGTCTTAAGGTCATAGACCAAGATGAGTGCTCGAAAACTAACAAAAAAGATGAGGCTAAAGGCAAGGCCGATACCGAGCGCCAAAAGATAGGCACCGGCATGCGTGCGCATGAGCGGAATAAAGTTGAAGGCTGCCATCTCCATGAGGCCGCCCGAGAAGATGCCGACGATGCCAAAGAGATTCATGGCTGTGGCAAGGCAAGACGATAAGACGGCGTAGAGCAAAAAGAGCCCGGGGTGGGTGAACATAAAGAGAAACTCGAGTGGCTCGGTAACGCCGCAAACCACCGAAGCGATGATGGCGGGAGCAAGGATGACCCTGAGGCCGGCGCGGCGCTCGGGTTTTGCGGTGGAGTAGAACGCAGCTGCGATGGCAGGAAGGCCAAAGAGCTTGACCCAGCCGGTGGCGGTAAAACCGGCCCACGGCGCAAGCTCATTAAGGGGGCGCGTGCTATGGGAGAGGATGGGGAGCAAACTGCTCC
Organism: Collinsella sp.; assembly: GCA_019414685.1. GTDB lineage: Bacteria > Actinomycetota > Coriobacteriia > Coriobacteriales > Coriobacteriaceae > Collinsella. The sequence goes on from DXLQ01000060.1 coordinate 4,435, forward strand.
ACGTGGCGTAGATGCCGTCGTTAATGACCAGGTTGTCGTAGTAGATCGGCATGTAGAGCAGGTGGTGCAGGCCAAAGGGCTCGAGTGCTCGTTCTAAAAAGACAAAGATGCCCACGCCAAAGGGACCGACGCCTGCAAGCGCGTGACGCAGCGTATCGGTTACATCGTATACGTAGGGCACGATGGCGGCCGAGATAGCAGCAAGGGCAAACACGGCAAAAAAGCTGATGAGGTAGACCAGCGAGGAGCCCGAGAAGGTGCCGAGCCAATCGGGAACCTTGGCATCGTAGAAGCGGTCATGGATGGCAACGACGGTTGCCGATACCGCCAGCGGGCCGATAATGCCGGTGTCGAGCGTCTTGATGCCGTCGATGACGGTGATACCGCTGGCGGAGGTCAAAGATGACGGGTACTCAAGTCCAAGGTTGTCTCCGCTCAGCTTAATGATCTCGCTCAAAAAGAAGCAGTAGGCAAAATAGGCGACGAGAGCCTCGAGGCAGCAACGAGCCGGTTGTTTTTGGGCAAGACCGATGGGCAGCGCTACGGCAAAAAGGAGCGGGAGGCGTTTAAAGACCGTCCACGAGCCGCGCTGGATGATAGCCCAGAAAACGTACCAAGGGGTTCCGTATACGGCGAGATCGCCGACGATGTCCGCAGTCGTTGCGAGAGCGGAGACGCCGACCATGAGGCCTGATATAGAAAACAGCATGGCGGGCGCGAACATTGCCCCGCCAAAGCGTTGGATTTTTTGCAGCATGTTCTGCCTTCCGAATATCGAGGCGCGTTGCGCGTGGGGAAACGTTTAAACAATGGATTCATTGTAGAGGACCAGACGAGTGTCGTACCGGCAGTTTTGAGCGAAACCGATTTGGGCATGACAGAAACCGTCAACGGCTAAATCCTGTCGCTTCACCGATATTCGGTTTAAACAACTTTAAGAAATGCTATCGTGCCTAGCCGGAAATGAATAATGTAGAGGTGAAACAATGCCAAAAGCGATATACGAAGGAATCTACCGAGAAATACGCTCGCGCATCATTAATGGGACCTATGCGTTTCAGGAGATGCTGCCAACCGAAGCCGAGCTGACCGCGGAATTTGGCTGCACGCGCAATACCGTCCGCCGCGCTTTGAGCATGCTGGCCGACGGGATGTTTGTGCAGCCCATACACGGCAAGGGCGTGCGCGTTATTTGGCTTAAGGGCGAAACCGACATGTTGGGCGCACTCGAAGAGGTTGAGTCGTTTGGCGAGTTTGCAAAGCGCAACAATGCCGTTGCATCGACGGACGTTAAGTCTTTCGAACATCTGGTTTGCACCGAGCAACTCTCTCGTCACCTGGGCTTTAAGGTGGGCGAGGAGTTGATTCGCGTAGTGCGTGTCCGAAGCCTCAACGGCAACGCGCGCCAAGTGGACCATGGCTATTTTTTGGCGTCGATCGCCAAGGGCCTGACTCCCGAGATCGCGGCAGATTCTATTTACGGCTATCTGGAGCACAAGCGCGGTGTCAAAGTGATGGCGAGCCGTCGTACGGTGAGTGTCGAGCTCGCCAACGATGAGGACTGCAGCTATCTTGACCTCGGCAAATACAACTGCGTTGCCGTCATGGAGAGTCAGTCGTACACCTCGGATGGCATCTTGTTTGAGGTGACGCACACTCGCACACACCCCGAGATCTTCCATTACCGCGTCAATTCCAAGCGATAGCCGGCTAGCTCGCAGCCTGACGAGACTCATGGCCTCAAAGAGAAAACGCCCGGTCAAACCGACGGTACATCGGCTTGACCGGGCGTTTTCTCTGCATTAGATAACAAATAATTGTTTATACAAAACTTGTCAAGTATCAAGTTGAAATTACCGTTCACCGAAGTTTTTCTACCGCTCTAGTAATACTTGTTCAAACAACTAGCCAAATGGCGTATCGTTCAAATCAGCAAAAGGGGCAAAGTCCCCGAGCCAATCTCCGAAGGCGGCGGCAAAGGGTGCCGCCACGGTGTGAAAGGGTGGATTGTAATGAAGAACGAAATGAGCAGAAGGCAGTTCCTGGGCTTTGCTGGTTCCGCGGCTGCAGTTCTTGGTCTGGGCCTCGTGGGTTGCGGTGGTTCTGCCGGCTCCGGCTCCTCTGCTTCTGGTGACGCTGCCGAGGTCTACTTCCTCCAATTCAAGCCCGAGGTCGACAAGGAGTGGAAGGAGATCGCCAAGGCCTATAAGAAGGAGAAGGGCGTCGAGGTCAAGATCGTGACCGCCGCTTCCAACACCTACGAGGAGAAGCTTAAGTCCGAGATGTCCAAGAGCTCCGCTCCGACCCTGTTCCAGGTCAACGGCCCCACCGGTCTTAAGAACTGGAAGGATTACTGCGCCGACCTGTCCGATACCAAGCTCCGCGGTGAGCTTATTGACGACTCCCTGGCTCTGCAGTCCGACGGCAAGGATGTGTGCATCGACTGGGTCCAGGAGAGCTTCGGCATCATCTACAACAAGCAGCTGCTCGAGAAGGCTGGCTACAAGGCCGAGGACATCAACTCCTTCGACAAGCTGAAGGCTTGTGCCGACGACATCCAGGCCCGCAAGGACGAGCTTGGTGTCGAGGGTGCCTTCACTTCCGCCGGCATGGACGACTCCTCCAGCTGGCGCTACACCACCCACCTTGCCAACATGCCGCTCTACTACGAGTTTGAGAAGGAGCACAACCAGGAGGACGACGAGATCAAGGGTGAGTTCCTCGACAACTACAAGCAGATCTTCGACCTGTACATCACCGACTCCACCTGCGATCCTTCGCAGCTTGCTTCCAAGACCGGCGACGACGCCACCAACGAGTTCGCAACCGGCAAGGCCGTCTTCTACCAGAACGGCTCTTGGGCCTACTCTGACCTCGTCAAGGCCGGCATGACCGACGATCAGATTGGCATGATGCCGATCTACATCGGTGTTGACGGCGAGGAGAACCAGGGCCTGTGCTCCGGCGGCGAGAACTACTGGTGCGTCAGTTCCCAGGCTTCCGAGGATGCCCAGAAGGCCACCGAGGACTTCATGTATTGGTGCGTCACCGCTGACACCCCGACCAGCATCATCGCCGACAAGATGGGTCTGACCGCTCCGTTCAAGAGCGCCAAGGAGACCACCAACGTCTTCTCGCAGCAGGCCGTTGCCATGGCCAAGGACGGCAAGAAGACCGTCGCTTGGGACTTCGTCTACATTCCCTCCGAGGAGTGGAAGAAGAACCTCAAGCAGGCTCTGATTGCCTACGCTGCCGATAACAGCAAGTGGGACGGCGTCAAGAACGCCTTCGTCGATGGCTGGAAGACCGAGAAGGCCGCTTCCGAGTAAGCAGTTGCTGCCCAAGCTATCTGATTAGCGACAGGGGGGCGGGCAGACGTTGGTTTGCCCGCCCCCTGCATATTGAAAGGACCCTTTTATGGGCAAAGCACTCAAGCGCTGGTGGCCGCTCTTTATGCTGCCCACGTGCCTGGCGTTTATGATCGGGTTCGTGATCCCTTTTATCCAGGGCTTCTATCTCTCGTTCTGCCAGTTTATTATCATTAGTAATGCGCACTTTGTCGGTATCGAGAACTACGTGCGCGCGCTGTCCGATCCGCAGTTCTCCACGTCGTTCTTCTTTACCGTGGCGTTTGCCTTCCTGTCGACGGTGCTCATCAACGTGATCGCCCTGGCCATTGCGCAGGCGCTCACCCGCAAGGCGCTCAAAGGCACCAACATCTTCCGTACGATCTTCTTTATGCCTAACCTGATCGGCGGCATCGTGCTGGGCTACATTTGGCAGATTCTGATCAACTGCCTGCTCTCCAACGTGGGCGCCCAGCTCATCGCTCTTAACTCTGCTGCTGGCTTCTGGGGCCTTATCATCCTGACCCTGTGGCAGCAGGTCGGCTACATGATGATCATCTACATCGCTGGTCTGCAGTCCATTCCGTCCGACTACATCGAGGCCGCCAAGGTCGACGGCGCTACGGCATGGCAGACGTTTTGGAAGGTTAAGATCCCCAACCTGATGCCGACCATCACCATCTGCCTGTTCCTGTCCATCACCAACGGCTTTAAGCTGTTCGACCAGAACCTCGCCCTTACCGGTGGCGCCCCGGCGCACTCCACCGAGATGCTCGCCCTGAACATCTACAACACGTTCTATTCGCGTGCTGGCATCGCATGGCAGGGCATCGGTCAGGCCAAGGCAGTTATCTTCTGCATCCTGGTTGTCGCTATTTCTATGATCCAGCTTAAGGCCACGAGGTCCAAGGAGGTGCAGCAGTAATGAAACGCGATAAGGCTATCAACCGCGCGCTCTCGATCTTCTTTACGATCCTGTCGCTCGCATGGATCTACCCCGTGTTCATGATTGCGCTTAATTCTTTTAAGAAAGCGACCGCAATCAGCACCACCACGGCATTCGATCTGCTCACGCCCGAGACGTTCAACGGCCTCGCAAACTACATGCACGCCCTTAACGAGCAGGGCTTTGCCTCGGCATTTATGTACTCGCTCATCATCACGGTCACGTCGGTCGTGCTGATCTTGGTGTGCTGCTCCATGTGCGCTTGGTACGTGGTTCGTGTCAACAACAAGATCTCGAACTTCTTCTATTACCTGTTCGTGTTCTCGATGGTCGTGCCGTTCCAGATGCTCATGTTCACGCTGTCCAATTTGGCGGACCGCATCGGCTTTAACACGCCGTTCAACATCTGCTTTATCTATCTGGGCTTTGGCGCGGGCCTGGCGGTCTTTATGTTCGCCGGTTTTGTAAAGAACATCCCGCTCGAGATCGAGGAGGCGGCCATGATTGATGGCTGCAACCCGGTCCAGGTGTTCTTTAAGATCGTCCTTCCCATCATGAAGCCCACCTATCTTTCGGTCGGCATCCTCGAGACCATGTGGGTCTGGAACGACTATCTGCTGCCCTACCTTACGCTCGACTCCACCAAGTACAAGACCATTCCTATCTTGATCCAGTACTTCCGCGGCGGCTACGGCCACGTCGAGCTCGGCCCCATGATGGCCTGTATCATGATGGTCGTTATCCCCATCGTTATCATGTACATCCTCTGTCAGAAGTACATCATCGACGGCGTGGTGGCAGGTGCCGTCAAGGGCTAATGCCGTAACTGTTTTGCAAGTTTCTGCGGCGCCCCTCAGCGCGGCGCCGCATATCGAAAGGTAGAGACATGGCCGAGATCGTTCTCAAACATGTTCAGAAGGTGTATCCCAACAACGAGTCAAAAAAGAAAGGCTTCTTTGGCAAAAAGAAGAAGACCGAGGAGAAGAAGCACAACCTCAAGGTTACCGAGGACGGTGTGCTCGCTGTAGAGGACTTCAACCTCACCGTTCACGACCAGGAGTTCGTCGTCCTCGTTGGCCCCTCTGGCTGCGGTAAGTCCACGACGATGCGCATGGTCGCCGGCCTGGAGGACATTACCTCGGGCGATGTGCTCATCGACGGCAAGCGTGTCAACGACGTGGCGCCCAAGGACCGCGACATCGCCATGGTGTTCCAGAGCTACGCTCTGTACCCCAATATGACGGTGTACGAGAACATGGCATTTACGCTCGAGCTCAAGAAGGTTCCCAAGGACGAGATCGACCGCAAGGTTCGCTCTGCTGCCGAGATTCTGGGCATTACCGAGTACCTCGACCGTAAGCCCAAGGCGCTCTCCGGCGGCCAGCGCCAGCGTGTCGCTATCGGCCGCGCCATCGTGCGTGACCCCAAGGTCTTCCTGATGGACGAGCCGCTGTCCAACCTGGACGCCAAGCTTCGTAACCAGATGCGTGCCGAGCTCATTAAGCTGCGCCACGAGATCAAGGGCACGTTCATTTATGTTACTCACGACCAGACCGAGGCTATGACCCTCGGTGACCGTATCGTGGTCATGAAGGACGGCGTTGTTCAGCAGATCGCCACGCCGCAGGAGGTCTTCAACCATCCCGCGAACATCTTCGTCGCCGGCTTCATCGGCGTGCCGCAGATGAACTTCTTCGATGCCCAGCTGGTGCGCTCGGGCAACGGCTTTACCGTCAAGACCGAGGATATGAACGTGGCGCTCGCCCCCGAGACTTGCGCTCAGCTTGCCCTCAACTGGGACGGCGGCGACGTGAAGGAGATTACGGCCGGCGTGCGTCCCGAGCAGATCCTGCTTGCCGACAAGGGCGAGGAGGGCGCGCTCCAGGGTACCGTCGAGGTGACCGAGCTCATGGGCTCGACCGAGCATGTCCACGTGACCGCTCCCGACGGCCAGTTTGTCCTGATTATCCCCGTCGTCGACCTCGAGGCCAAGGGCGCGCTCAAGGCTGGCGACACCATCTGGTTCAAGTTCGAGAAGAACGCGACCCACCTCTTCGATAAGGTCTCTGGCAAGAACCTTATCTAGGCCCGGTGCATCCAGGCCCTCCCTTTGGGCGACTGCGGTATTGCCATCCTTTTGCCGCGGTCACATATAAGGCTCCCCTCCCGTCCACTGGGCGAGAGGGGAGCCTTTCTTTGTGTTGGGG
>DXLQ01000061.1:0-6595 GCA_019414685.1 Collinsella sp.
GTTTGTGCTCGCGTTCGTGCGCGAGGAGGTGGCATCGAGCAAGCTAAAGCGTGGTATCGACATTGCGGTCACCGTGTTGTGCGTGCTGGTCGTCGTCGTATGGATCGTGCGCCTCGTCAATCCGGCAGATGCCGGTCTGCTCTTTGGCGGCTATGCGCCCGCCGGAGTTCCCGACGATATCATCCACCTCGAACCCCCACGCTGGCTCACCATCCTTCGCTCTTACCTGGCGTGACGGAGGACGCGCTAGAAAAACGGTCGACACATAAGCGGGGGCGAACGTTGAGATAACGTCCGCCCCCGCTTTGCTTTAGCCAGGCTGTTATGGATGGGCGTGACGGCTACTCGTCGCGCTTTTCCTCGTGGCGAGCGGCAGCCCGCGCATCGTGGATGCCCTTGATTGCAGCATGGCGGGCGGTGCGAGCATCGTGCATGGCGTCGCGCGCCTCAGCGGCCGTGGCCTTGGCAGAGCGCAGCTTGGCGGCCAAGTCGGGGTTGGTCTCGGCAACCGCGGCGATCGTGGGGCCGTCGAGCTCCTCTTGCGTGGGCTCGGCCAAAAAGTCGATGGCATACTGAGCGGCTACCATGGAGCCCTTGGCGAGCACGCTCTCGTCGATCTTATAGAAGCAAGAATGTTGGGCGTACGTGGCGCCAATCTGGGGGTTGCGCGCGCCGACAAAGGCGAGCACACCTGGCACGCGACGCAGGTACTCCGAGAAGTCCTCGCCCGAAAGCGTGCCGCGGTAATGGCCCTCGCCTGCGGGGCCCAGGCACTTGAGCACAGCTTGGCGGCAGCGCTCGCTCGAGGCGGCATCGTTTTCGACCTTGTAGTTGGCGATGGTGTAGTCGGTGAGTTCGGCCTCGGCGCCTAGCGCTGCTGCGGTGTGCTCCACGATGCGGCGCATAAGCTCGGGCATCTCCTCATGCGTTTTGTCGCCATAGGTGCGCACCGTGCCGGCGAGGTACGCCGTGCCGGCGATAACGTTGCGCGCGGTGCCGCCGTGCAGCTCGCCGACGGTGATGACGGCGGGTTCGTAGGGGCTAATCTCGCGCGAGACGATGGTCTGCAGGGCGTTGACGATCTCTGCCGCAACCATAACGGCGTCGTGGCCGCGCTGGGGCATGGCGCCATGGCACGAGGTGCCGCGGACGTCGATGCGGAACCAGTCGGTGTTTGCCATGCGTGGGCCGGGCTCGCAGCTTACGGTACCGGCGTCGACCTCGCTCCAGATGTGCGCGGCGTAGGCGCCATCGACGCCGTCGAGCACACCCGTGCCAATCATGAGTTTGGCGCCCTGGCCGTTTTCCTCGCTGGGCTGGAATACGATGCGAATCTCGCCGTGGATGTCATCGGTCATGTGGCGCAGAATCTGCAACGTGCCGAGCATCATGGCGATATGGCAGTCGTGACCGCAGGCGTGCATGCAGCCCTCATTGACGCTGGCGAACTCCTCGCCGGTCTGCTCAGTGACGGGCAGGGCGTCGATATCGGCGCGCAGCAGGATGCGGCGGCGCGGCGTGCCGTCCTCGCGGTAGGCATCCGGCGCGGTGCCGCGAAGCGTCGCCACCAGGCCCGTCTTGAGCGGACGCTCGTAGGGGATATTCATGGCGTCGAGCTGGTTGGCGATGTCGGAAGTCGTGCGCTCCTCGGCAAGGCTCAACTCCGGGTGCTTATGGAAGTGCCGGCGCTGCTTGATGATGTAGGGTTCAAACTCGGCGGCGATATCCTGGATGGCCGCGGTGACGTCGTCTGCCGCGCGAACCTCGGTTGCCGCCATAATTTGCTGTGCCTTGGTCTTCGTCATGGTCGATTTGCTCCTTGCTGGGTTGATCGCAAAATCGTACAGGCTTTCTCCAGTATGCCACCTGCCGCTAGGGCTGGTAAAGTTGCCGTTTGCCGCTTGGGGTTTTGTTACAAGGGCGGGGGAGTACACTCGGGGGTGTTGAATTACCTGCCAGAGATAGGGATGCCCATGCGACATATCGATCGGATTATTCGCTCCAAGAACGTCTTTACCGCGCAAGACGGCATCGATTCCGCCCGCGAGCTGGCGATTGCCATCGCGGGCGACCGCATCGTCGCAGTCGGTGCGCCCGATGACGTAATTGCCGCCGCACCTGCCGCCACGCCGGTGGTCGATTACGGCGAGCAGTTTGTCTGCCCCGGTTTCCATGATGCGCACCTGCACTTCTTCCATACCTCGGTCGGTTCCTCGCCGTACATGCTCATGGATATGGGCACGTCAGAGGCGGCACTGGTGCAGCATGCGCTCGAGTTTTCCCAAGGCTTGCCCGATGACGCCTGGGTCGTGACCCAGGGCTGGCGCGATTACCGCTGGGATCCGCCCGAGCACCCTACCAAGGCTTCCCTCGACGCCGCCTTCCCCGATCGCCCCTGTGTTATGTACTCGGGCGACGGGCATACGCTGTGGCTCAACAGCCGCGCGCTCGAGGCGCTCGGCGTGACGCGCGACAGCGAGCCTCCGGCGGGTGGCAGTTACGACAAAGACTCAAACGGTGAGCTTACGGGTATTGCCCACGAGGCTGCGGCCATGCAGCTGCTGCCGCGCTGCCTGGAGTGGCTGGGCGAGGACCGCATCGCGAGCGCTTACGCCGACCAGATGAAGCGTATGGCCGAGCAAGGCATCACCTCGATCTGCGATATGTCGCTCATGCCCATGCCGGGCTGCGACTTTATTCGCGACGATGTTTACGACAAGCTGCAAGCCGCCGGCAAGCTGGGCATTCGCGCCCACCTGTTCCCCACGCTGCTGGATGACCAATCACGCTTGGAAGAACTCCAGACCCGCTACGCGAACAACGCGCTGCTCTCGGCGCCAGGCTTTAAACAGTTCTTCGACGGCGTGTCGAGCGAGCATACCGCATACCTCACTGAGCCCTATACCAACCCGCGCTTTCCGGGCGACCAGGGTCGTCTGACGGTTCCCGTCGAGCGCATGCGCAAGCTGGTTCTGGCGGCAGCCGAGCGTGGGCACACCGTGCGCATCCACGTTATCGGCGACGGCGCCATTCATGCTGCGCTCGATATCTTTGAGGAGGCGGCAGAGCTCTACGGTCTGCCCCCGCACGGTCATAACACGCTCGAGCATCTGGAGAATTTGCTGCCCGGTGACATCGATCGTCTGCGCAAGCTCAACGTCATTGCCTCGAGCCAGCCTTGCCACATCACGCTCGACCCGGGTGGCCCGGAGCGTGACCTGGGCCTGGAGCGCAGCCGCATCATGTGGCCGTTTGCGACCTATAAGCAACGCGGCATCCGCCAAGCTTTCGGCACCGATAGCCCCATCACGGCCGTTACCAGCATGAACGTGATCTACACGGCCATCACGCGCCAAGACCCCCGCAGCCACTGGCCCGAGGGCGGCTGGCTCCCCAGCGAGCGCATCGACGCGGCTACAGCTCTGCGCAACTACACCCTGGGCAGCGCCTACGCCGCAGGCGACGAGCGAAACCTCGGCAGCCTGGAGCCCGGCAAATACGCCGACCTGGTAGTCCTGGACCAAAACCCGCTCACCGTTGACCCTCAAGAGCTCCAGGACACCAAAGTTCAGGCCACCTACCTGGCAGGCAACTTGATTTACGAGCGCTAATAATCATGCCGTACCGTTAAACGCGGCTCGGACAGCCTATTTTGGGATGGCGCTCGAGCCGCGTTTGTATATCGGTGGGGACCCGCTATGAGCGTCCCTGCTCTGCTTGATTTGAGCGTGGGGTGGGGGCGCTGCTGCCCCGCGCATTTAATTTGGACATCAGCAATGCCGTCTCTTGGTGTTTTGCATACTTTCCATTGCAGATTGCATAAAAAGGCTGGGATGTTCTTTCTGGTCCTGATGTACCCCCGCCTGGGCCGTGCAAAAAACGGAGTATTCAGCAACGCAAGCCCCGCCGGCGCCGCTGCAGTCGGGTAGCATCGCGGAGCTCGATGACATTTTGTGGTCTGGTACGGCGCGAAGTATGCCCATTTGTCCCAACGGGGTCTGCCCACCGACCAAAATCGCCCGCTGAAGGCGTCCTTGGGACCAATAAGGAATGTCCAGTGCGTATGCAGCCGTCCTGGTCTGCTGAATACTCTCAAAAATGCACGGTGCTCCCTGGGGGACCCGTGCGCGTGGCGAAACCATGCCCATGCCGACATCCGCATCGCCATTTTGCTGCACTGACTTTTCTGAATGCCGGGCCCGAGTTAGTCAACCTGGCTCCCGGGGCGGACCGGAGGGCATGAAGTTTGTCGCGAGTTCCGCACGCAAAGGAAAGCACTTAATGTGCTTTCCGTCTTGCGCAGGACTGTAGAGCAGCAAACTTCATGCCCTCCGGTCCGCCCCGGGAGCCGCGCACAAGTTATCCCCCGGCATTCAGAAAATCTAAGTGCCAAAAAATAAGATTTTTTGACTCCGTGTTGTATAACCCGCCATTCGTGGGTACCATTCAACGCGTACGCAAACGAAGTAGGGAAACCCGCGCGGCTCAACCGCGCGGCCCAAAAAGGAGGAAACAAGCATGTCGTCTTTGAAGCCGCTTGCAGATCGCGTCCTGGTCAAGCCCGACGAGGCCGAGCAGAAGACCGCTTCTGGTCTGTACATCGCCAGCAACGCTCAGGAGAAGCCGCAGCGCGGCACCATCGTTGCCGTTGGCGCCGGTAAGGTCAACGACAAGGGCGAGCGCATCCCCATGGACGTTCAGGTCGGCGACGTTGTCATCTACGGCAAGTTCGGTGGCAACGAGGTCAAGGTCGACGGCGAGAAGTATCTGCTGATGCGCGCCGACGACATCTACGCCGTCGTCGAGGCCTAGTCTCGTCAGAATCTCTGATTCGTCTTTGAACGCGTCCGCCGTATAAGACTCGGAAACGGCGACGCGAGTCACATTTCTTTTGGAGGATTACCTACCATGGCAAAGAACATTACGTTCAACACCGATGCCCGCGCCAAGCTCGCAAAGGGCGTCAACACTCTGGCCGACGCCGTTACCGTCACCATGGGCCCCAAGGGCCGCTACGTCGCTCTGCAGCGCACGTTCGGTGCCCCGACCATTACCAACGACGGCGTTTCCGTCGCCAAGGAGATCGAGCTCGAGGACAACATCGAGAACATGGGCGCTCAGCTGGTGAAGGAGGTCGCCACCAAGACCAACGACACCGTGGGTGACGGCACCACCACCGCAACCCTGCTCGCTCAGGCTATCGTCAACGACGGTCTGCGCAACGTCGCCGCCGGCGCCAACCCGCTGGCCATCCGTCGCGGCATCGACAAGGCTGTAAACGCCGCTGTCGCCGAGATGAAGAAGCAGGCCAAGCCGGTCGAGACCAAGGAGCAGATCGCTTCCGTCGGTACCATCTCCGCCGGTGACCCCGAGGTCGGCGAGAAGATCGCCGAGGCCATGGAGGTCGTGGGCAAGGACGGCGTCATCACCGTCGAGGATTCCCAGACGTTCGACATTACCATCGACACCGTCGAGGGCATGCAGTTCGACAAGGGCTATGTCTCTGCTTACTTCGTCACGGACAACGACCGCATGGAGGCCGTGATGAAGGATCCGTACATTCTCATCACCGACCAGAAGATCTCCAGCGTCCAGGACATCATGCCTGTTCTCGAGGCTGTTCAGCGCGCTGGCCGTGGCCTGCTCATCATCGCTGAGGACATCGACGGCGAGGCTCTGCCGACCCTGGTCCTCAACAAGATCCGTGGCGCCCTCAACGTCTGCGCCGTCAAGGCCCCGGGCTACGGCGATCGCCGCAAGCGCATCCTCGAGGACATCGCCGTCCTCACCGGTGGCCAGGCCGCTCTGGACGAGCTGGGCGTGAAGGTCGCTGACATCACCGCCGATATGCTCGGTACCGCTAAGTCCGTCACCATCTCCAAGGACAACACCGTCGTCGTCGGCGGCGCTGGCTCCAAGGAGGCCATCGACGCCCGCATCGCTCAGATCAAGGGCGAGATGGAGAACACCACCTCTGACTTCGACCGCGAGAAGCTCCAGGAGCGCCTGGCCAAGCTCTCCGGTGGCGTTGCCGTCATCAAGGTCGGCGCTGCTACCGAGTCCGAGCTCAAGGAAATCAAGCACCGCGTCGAGGACGCCCTGCAGGCCACCCGTGCTGCTGTCGAGGAGGGCATTGTCGCCGGCGGCGGCGTCGCCTTCATGGACGCTGCTCCTGCGCTCGACGCTGTTGAGATCGACGACCCCGAGGAGAAGATTGGCGTCGATATCGTCAAGAAGGCTCTGACCGCTCCGGTCGCTACCATCGCCAAGAACGCTGGCTTTGAGGGCGCTGTCGTGGTCGACAAGGTTGCCGAGCTGCCCGCCGGCCAGGGTCTCAACTCTGCCAACGGCGAGTGGGGCGACATGATTGAGATGGGCGTCCTCGACCCCGTCAAGGTCAGCCGCGTCACCCTGCAGAACGCTGCTTCTGTCGCCAGCCTGATTCTCATCACCGAGGCCACCGTCTCCGATGTGCCCAAGAACACTCAGCTTGAGGATGCTATCGCTGCTGCTACCGCTGGTCAGCAGGGCGGCGGTATGTACTAAGGCCGACAAGGTCTAGAACTCCCACCGGGAATCCGGGGGCGTGACGGGG
>DXLQ01000061.1:6695-10922 GCA_019414685.1 Collinsella sp.
GTGCTACACTTGCAATTGCTGTTTCAGGGCGGGGTGAAATTCCCCACTGGCGGTAAATCGGGCGGTGCCAAAGGGGTGCCGTGGTGCAGGCGAGGTGCCTGCGACCGAGCCGATGAGTCCGCGACCCGTGTGTGCGTTGGTTCGCATGCCGGCTGAACTGGTGAGATCCCAGTACCAACGGTTAGAGTCCGGATGAAAGAGGCAGGTGATCTTAATGTCTGAACAGTCGCAGCATATCCATTTTGAGAACACGAATAGGTGGAGCACCAAACAGCTCGTTACCATGGCGCTGATGTGCGCCTTGGGCGCCCTGTTTATGTATGTGCAGCTGCCCATTCTTCCCTCGGCGCCGTTTTTGACGTATGACCCGTCGCTGGTGCCGGCGATGGTGTGCGGGTTTGCGTATGGCCCCGGTGCCGGTACCGCTGTTGCCGCTATGGCGATCGTTATCCATGCGCTCACCACGGGTGACTGGGTCGGCGCGCTTATGAACCTGGTTGCCACGCTGGGCTACATTCTGCCCGCGGCTATCGTCTACCAGAAGATGCATACCTATAAGGGTGCCGTGATTGGCCTGGTGCTCGGCGTCATTGCCGCTACGGCGTTGTCTATGGTCGCAAACCTTACCATTGGCGTATGGTTCTGGTATGGCTCGGTCGATGTGATCGCCCCGCTTATGATTCCTGCCGTGCTGCCGTTCAACCTTATCAAGACCGTCCTTAACTCGGTATTGACACTTGCGGTGTACAAGGCGGTCTCCAACCTCATCACGCCTAAAAAGGACCAGGTCAAAGGCCGCGCATGATTGAGTGTCGGGGCGTTTCCTTTAGCTATGACGGTGCCGTACCGGCACTCGACGGCGTCGATCTGAACATCGAGGACGGGGAGTTTTTCTGCATCCTCGGTGGCAATGGGTCGGGCAAGTCGACGTTTGCCAAGCATCTGAATGCGCTGCTGCAGCCCGATGCGGGCACGGTACGTATCAACGGTATGGATGCGTCCGATCCCGAGCTGGTCTACGACATTCGTTCGACCGCAGGCATGGTGTTCCAGAATCCCGACGACCAGCTGGTGGCAACGCTTGTCGAAGATGACGTTGCGTTCGGTCCCGAAAACCTTGGCGTGCCATCGGCGCAAATTGCGCAGCGCGTACGCGAGGCGCTGAAGGGCGTGGGCCTGGTGGGCTTTGAGCGCCACGAGACCCACGCGCTCTCGGGTGGCCAAAAGCAACGCGTGGCGCTTGCCGGCGTGCTCGCCATGGAACCGCGCGTGCTCATCTTGGACGAGGCTTCCTCGATGCTCGATCCGCGTGGACGCAAGGGCCTCATGAAGGTTTGCCGCGTGTTGCACGCTCGCGGCATGACCATCGTGATGATTACGCACTTTATGGAAGAGGCCGCCGAGGCCGATCGTGTCGCGGTGTTTCGGGCGGGGCGCGTTGCCATGCTCGGTACGCCCGAGGAAATCTTGACGCGGGCGGACGAACTTGCGCAGCTCAACTTGGATATGCCGGCGTCGTGCTGTCTAGGTAGGGCACTTCGTGCGAAGGGCGTACCCGTTTGCGCGCAGGTGCGTGAGGCGGATATGGTCGCCGAGATTGCGCAGGCTTATGCCGAGCGGAGTGGGGTAGACATCGTGGGGCGGCCCTTTGAGTCCGATCCTCGTATGCTCGACAACGCATCCTCTGCAAACGATGGAACAGCAGCGTCGGAGCCCGTCATAGAGCTATCCCATGTTTCGTACAGTTATTCGCTCAGTCCGCGCGAGCGCCGCCGCTGGCATAAGCGCTCGGCCACTGCGGGCAAATCGAGCAAACAGGCTCTCTGGGGAAACGACCCAAGCAGCCCGTGGGCGCTGCGCGATGTATCGCTGACGGTGCGTCGCGGCGAGTTCCTGGGCTTGGCAGGTCATACCGGTTCGGGTAAGTCGACGCTGGTCCAGCATCTCAACGGTTTGATTCGCCCCCAGGAGGGATCCGTTCGCGCGCTGGGGCTCGATCTGTCAAACAAGAAAGACGCCGCCGCGGTTAAGGCCAAGGTCGGCGTGGTGTTTCAATATCCTGAGCGTCAGCTGTTTGCCGAAACCGTGGCGCAGGACGTGGCGTTTGGTCCACATAACCTTGGCTTGCCGCAAGATGAAGTCGACCGTCGTGTCGAGTCATCGCTCTCACGCGTGGGCCTCGACCTTTCCACGGTCGGCGACAAGAGTCCCTTTGAGCTTTCGGGCGGTCAGCAACGGCGTGTGGCATTCGCCGGCGTGCTCGCCATGGAGCCCGAAGTCCTGGTGCTCGATGAGCCCATGGCGGGGCTCGATCCGGCTGCGCGCAGGGATTTCCTTGAGCTTATCGATCGACTTCACCGCGATGGCCTGACCGTTGTCATGGTTTCGCATAGTATGGATGACCTGGCCAATTGCTGCGACCGTATTGTCGTGATGAACGAGGGCGCGGTGTTTGCCGAGGGCACGCCCGCTCAGGTTTTTGCGCATGCCGATGAGCTTAAATCAATCGGCTTGGGCGTTCCCGCCGCCCAGCGTATGGCGCTGGCGCTTACGGAGGCGGGCGTGCCGCTGCGCTTTGACGGCCTCTATACGGTTGAGTCGCTGACAGACGAGTTGGTGGACCTGCTAATCGGTTGCTCGGGCGGTCCTTCTAACGTCGCGGACATTGCTAAATTCAAGACGGTCGCGCGAGAGAAGGGCTGCTAATGGAGGCGTTTTCGTTTGGCAGCTACTATCCCGGCGATAGTGCGATCCACCGCCTGGACCCGCGAACTAAGTTGCTCTTGGGCTTTGTGTTTCTGATCACGACGCTGACCGTCGGCGGCTTCCGCGGACTGGCCCCTGTCGCAATGTTTGTCGTGCTGATCTATGCCGTGTCTCGGGTGCCGGTTCGTCGCGTTCTGTCGTCGATGGCGCCGCTGCTGGCAATCGTCGTCGTGGTCGCGGTGCTCAACTTGTTTACCGACCAGAGCGGGCGCATTCTGTGGCAGCCCGGCTTTTTGCAGATAAGCGAGGGCTCGCTGCATTCCGCCGCCTTTATGGCGTGCCGCCTGACCTTGATGATGGCCGGTATGAGCGCTATCACGCTCACCACGCCGACGCTCGACCTCACTGCGGGCTTTGAGCGTCTGCTCGCACCGTTTGCGCGCGTGGGGCTTCCGGCGCATGAGCTCGGCATGATCATGGGTATCGCGTTGCGCTTTATGCCGCAGTTCGCTACCGAGATGAAGCAGACGGCCGATGCGCAGGCGAGCCGCGGTGCGCGCGTGACGGGAGGCCCGCTCGGCGGCGTGCGTATGCTCGGCAGTGTGGCCATTCCGCTGTTCACGGGCGTGTTCCGTCATGCCGAGACGCTTTCGGCCGCCATGGATGCGCGTTGCTATCACGGCGAACAGGGACGCACGCGTCTGCATGCACTTACGTTTGGCCGCGGCGATGCGTTGGCGGCGGTGGTGACGGCGTTGCTGCTCATCTGCGTCATCGTCATCAACCTTCAACTTGTTTAGGCGCGATTCGAGCGCAAGAAAGGGGTCCCTATGACCGACAACGACCGCACGGCTCAGCTTGAGCGCGCCTGTTCGTATCTCAGGCGCATTCCGGCGTGGTATCTGGCCACGACCGATGTAGCCGACGGGCATCAGCCTCGCGTGAGGCCGTTTTCGTTTGCCATGGTCGATGACGGTAAACTGTGGTTTTGTACGTCGCGCGACAAAGATGTGTGGGCGGAGCTGAGCGCGAATCCCAAGTTTGAGCTCTCGGGCTGGAAGCCGGGGGAATGTTGGATCGTATTGACCGGCGAAGCCGCACTTGAGGACGACGCAGTTGCGAGCGACAAGGTGCGTCAAGCGGGTTTTAAGCACATGGTGGGCATTGGCGAGGAACACGAGAGTGCCAACGACGGCCGCCTTGCTTTCTTTTCGGTCCGCAACATTGCCGCGCGCTTCTGTGATATCGACGGCAGCGAGGAGCGCCTGGAGCTCTAGCGTGTCTCAAATTAACTACCCGTTCTGAATTAGCTAGTGCCAGGAGGACACATGGACGGATTGAATACGGTTTTGGAGTATCTGACGTCAGTGCCGGCATGGTATTTGGCGACGAGCGTTGACGGACAGCCGCATGTGCGTCCGTTTTCGTTTGCGCAGATCCAGGACGGCAAGCTGTGGTTTGTAACGGCGCGCACCAAAGATGTGTGGCAGGAGCTGCTGCAAAACCAGCGCTTTGAGGCCA
>DXLQ01000062.1:0-10685 GCA_019414685.1 Collinsella sp.
CATTGGTGAACTCGTTGTCACCCTCGCTGCCGGTTTTGCGCTTGAGCCATTCGCCGAGGTTCTCGATGGCGGCCTCCAGGTTGATGGCCTCGCCGATGAGCGAACCGAGGGCAAATGAGACGATAAGCATGGTGGTGCCGGTGGTCGCCAATGCCTCCCCATCGATAACGAGCATCTTTTGCATGGTGCCGCCCAGGCCGATAAACAGAACGCACAACCCCGACGCCTTCATGAGCGTGTCTTGGATGCGGGGCGTAATGAAGCGCCCACCCATGAGGCCCAGCAGACCGCCCGCGATCAAAAGCGCGACGTTGATGATCGTTCCTAAACCCGGCATGAACCCTCCTGTAATTGATGCCAACGCGGCAATCGTAGCAGAACGGGGAGGGGAGCGCTCAGTATCCGAGCCAAGCGGCGGTTAGCGGTCTAGGACAGGACGGGGCTAAAGTCGAAGCGCAGCGTCATAAGGTGCTGCGGGGATGCGATGGCTGCGGCAATGATGTCGGCATCTCGTGCACGATCGAACCCTTCAAGTTCCATTTGATAGGGGAAGTCTTCTTGGATACCGATGCGACGCGGAACCAAAAGCTTGGTTCCGTCGAATTCTTCGGTTCGCGTTCCGTCTGCTGCAACGGAATAAAGGTGTAGCTTGGCGGTCGTTGTGGCATCAAGTGCCGAGATAGCTTGGATATCGTTCGATGCGCTCCTTGCTCCCACTGCTGTAAGTGCCGTAGGCGCGACGACTTCACCCGAAGGCAAAAAGACGAGCTCGACGGTATTGGGGAACGCGATGAGGATATTTTTGCGGCGGGGCGCATTGGCAGCGACTGGTTCAATGCTTGCGGCATCGACGGTTTCCGTGTGGTCGAGCGCGACCATCATGCAACAGTTGCCTTCGTCGACATCTGGGGGAGCGGCAAAGTCCAGGCCGTCTTTCGGTTGGGGATTGCCTAGTTCGGTGGCGGTGCCGCCTGGCTTCTCGAGAGGAGCCGTAGCGTTGTCTTCTGATGGCGCGTCGTCTGCATCGTCAACATGCGCCGGTGCGTCTGCGATCTCGTCTTTGGGGGATTTGTCATTATCGCTCGATATGGGAGCAGCAATCCCGACGGACCCCACTCCGTGCCATGTCATTTGGAGCAGCGCCGGATCGGCGAGAATGCGCTGCACGCCCGGCTCCTGGGTATCGATATTGATGGGGGCGGGTTCTGATCCGCGCGTGAGGTTAAGCGAACCCTTCTGTCCATTGCTTTGAGCCTCTTGGTCGTCCGCGTCGCCAGCGTAGAACAGCAAAGGCACATCTCCCGTTGCGATGGCTTCGGTGTCCGCCTTGGTCAGTCGCAGCGACGCCGTAAAGGAGATGATGGGCTGCGCGCCATCGACATTCGAGGGAACGCAGCCCAGGCATACACCTCCTCCTTCTTCTTCATAGGCCGCGCTGTCGAAGGCGACCTTCGCCCCGTTCGCCGAGTCATCGACCGAGTCAATATCGATGCGCAGCTCGAGGTCGCATGGGTCGCCATCGGCGTCGACTGCAGCCGATTTCCATGTGCAGATGGCATAACCTGTCTGGGGGCCGTTCTCCTTGTTCGGTCGCTTGATATCCACGACTATCGCGTCGACCGTATTGCGGTGAAGGCATCCCGAGGTTCGGACCGTGGCGTGTGCGAGCGAAAAACGTTGGCAGGCGACGATACCCGACGAATCCGTCACGGGGTTCAGAGCTTGCGGTAAGGAGTTTGCCGTGGCGGGCGTCGCCCAAGCGGCGAGAGGCATACCGCTCGCCAGTGCGCTGCAGAGCGCGGCAACGGGCAAAAGGTTTTTGGGTGCCATGGTTCTCCTATCTATTCCGCGTACTCCGGTTATGCTTGGCTATTGGTTGCGTTTGATGTGCAGGCCAAGGCACGTCAGTCCTGCTCCCACCGTGGCGGCGCCCACCGCAATGAGTTGCCGGGTGTCGCTCGTCTGAGCGAGCGGCTCGTGACGGCTGCCGCGATTAAGGCCCGAAAGGTCGACGGTCACTTCTGTGGCCGCCTGCGCTTGCTCTTGTTGAGCAAAGGCCATGGCAGGTGCGGACGCCAAGATGCCGACGATGGCGGCCAGTGCAAGCGCCTTAGGACGTGGCGTGCGCACCGGGCTCGACCGTCCAGGTGATGCTTGCCACTTGATCTCCCGTGCCGGTGGCGTGGTAGATGTCACGCGTGACGCGGGCGACGTGGCCGCTCACATTGAGCTTGATTTTGTCCGTTCCATCGGCAATGCCCTGGTACTTCATGTCGAAGCTTACGTCCTTGGAAAGATCGAGGCCTGTAGTCTGAGTCGCCGAGCTGGCATCCTTTTCTGCCTTATCGGGGCCAAGCTTAAAATCGATGGAGTTCTGGGCCGAGCCCGTCTTTGCGTCTGCAACGATTGTCCAGTCGTTCTTGGCCGTGACCTTCATGTTAGTGACGTGGATGCCATATGCCGAGAGGTTGTCGATGGTAATCGTCTTGTCGGAGGGTCCTACAAGCGTTCCGTCGGCGTTGGCGGCAAAGGGGATGACCGTTGGCGCCTTAAACGAAACATTGCTAATGTCGGCCTTCACCGTCACATCGGTGGTTCCAACGCGCACATCTGCCATGGCTGCCGTTGGCGCGGCGCCCATCGCAAGTGCGAGCGTAAGCCCTGCGCCCACGGCGAATGCCCTGGCTCCGCTCAGGTTCATGGGTGTGTTCATAATCGATCCTTTCTACTCGTCACGGACTGTTTCCGTGATGGTTGGACGAATGGGGACAGGGTGCGGCCCCTGCGAGCGCGTCGGCCACTAGCCTTCTGCCTGGGCCACCCGCACTTTGACGCGCGTCGGATTGCCGTGGGTGTCGTAGGTCTTGGCATCGAGTGCCTGAATCTCGATATATGCCTCGCCTTCTTGGATATCGCCGGCGGGGCAGGTCTCAACCGTCTTGCCGGCTTCGACCACACCGGACTCATAGATGGTCTCGTCGTTTTGAATTACGCGGAAGCGCTGGGGAAACTTGTTGTCTTGGACGTTTTGCACGTTGACGCGCAACTTGCCGCCTTCCTGCAGCTGTGCGACCGGCGCGACCGAGATCGTCATCATGTTGTCGCGGACGATGGCATCGAGCTCATCCTGGATTTCTTGGCGCGATTTACCCTCTGCCGTCGTGACTGAGGCGCCTGCTTCGGGCACGGGCTGCGACTGCCAGGCGTATAGCCCTACGGCGATGAGGGCGCAGACGATAGCCAGGCAGACAACGACGAGCTTCTTGCGACGCCCCAGTCCTGCAAGGCGGGGCGGCTTCTTTGCACTCATGCGGCGTCCTTGGTGGTGTAGACGCGTGCGAACGTGGACGGGTCCGCTCCAAAGAGCATGTGAAGCATCAGGCGGCGCGAGTAGATGAGCTCGTCGAAGTCGTGAGGGAGCTCGATGTTGTGGATACGCGCGATGTGGTGGGCGAGCGCCGAGAACGACTCGGGGTCGCAGATAACATCGGTGGTGACGTGGTAGACCGCCGTATCGGGGAACGCCTCTTCGTCGAAAGGCAGGAGATAGGGATCGTCGTCGACCTCGATGGCGACGCCGTACTGGGGCCAGTAATATGCCATGGGAACCTCCCTGCTTCTGGGGCCAAAACTTCCATTGGTTTTGGCTGTCGATGCCGACCGTATCAGTCACTACTTGACCAATTTCTGACCAAATGCTTGACGGATTGACATCTCCGCAGGTAAAAGATGGCAAAAATAACTTCAACTTTTTTCGAGCGACAATTGCGTGGTCGCTGGCGGTAAAGCGACATGTGTCAAAAGCATCGTCTGCCGAGGAAACCTTGCCGCTCGCCGAATTGCACGAACGTAAAAATCGCCAATTATGGAGACGGTCTCGAACACGTCGACGAAACGATGCGGTAACATCTCCCTGCAAATACTGTAGTTAGCTAAAGGGGGAGTTCGCGTGTCGGCAACTATCAAACCCTTCACCGACGAGTTCGAAGAGTATGGCCGCGATGAGTCTCGCACATCGGGCGAGGCCTCGAGCATCTCGTTTCCGACAACGGAGGAAGAGGTCCGCGCCATTTTGAAAAAGCTCCATGCCGAGCGTGTCCCGGTGACGGTTCAGGGCGCCCGGACCGGTCTTGCCGCCGGCGCCGTGCCTCATGGCGGTCACATTCTCAATACTTCCCGCATGAATCGCTACCTAGGCATTCGCCGCGATGAGCAGGGTCGCTTTCTTTTGCGTGTGGCGCCTGGCGTCGTGTTGTCTGAGCTGCGCAAGCAACTGGGCAAGAAAGTGCTGCCGACTGCCGGCTGGGACCAGGCATCGCTTGAGGCCTACGAGGAGTTCCAGGAAGCCCCCGAGCAATTCTTTCCTACCGATCCCACCGAGGCATCTGCCTGTCTGGGCGGCATGGCGGCATGCAACGCTTCCGGCGCCCGTAGCTACGCTTACGGCCCCATGCGCCCTCACGTCACGGGCCTTCATGTCGTGCTGGCCGATGGCGACTTGCTCGAGCTTCACCGTGGCGAGGTTTTTTCGCAGGGTCGTCGCCTTTCGCTCGTCACGGTGCAGGGCCGCACGCTCGAGCTCAACCTTCCCGGCTACACCATGCCCAAGACCAAAAATGCTTCGGGCTATTTCGTTGCTGACGATATGGATGCCATCGATCTGTTTATCGGTGCGTGTGGCACACTCGGCGTCATCACCGAGCTCGAGATTGCCCTGCAGGCGGCGCCTGCGGTCGTTTGGGGCGTGAGCTGCTTCTTTGACAGCGAAGACAAGGCCGTGTCCTTCACCGATTCTGTGCGTCCCGTCCTGTCCCACGCGGCTGCCATCGAATATTTCGATGCGGGCGCCCTGGATATCCTGCGTCGTCAGCGTGAGCAGTCGATCGCGTTCGCCTCGCTGCCGGTGCTCGACAAAGACGCCAAGGTCTGTGTCTACGTGGAGCTCGACTGCGACGACGAAGCCCAGGCGACTGAGGAGCTGTATCACTTGGGGTGGGTACTGGAGCTTGCGGGCGGCAGCGACGATGCGACATGGGTCGCGCGCACCGAGGTCGATCGCGAGTGTCAGCGATTCTTCCGCCATGCGGTGCCCGAGAGCGTAAACATGCTCATCGACGAGCGTCGCCGCACGGATCCCACCATCACCAAACTGGGCTCGGACATGTCGGTGCCCAACGCACGCTTGGCCGATGTCATCGCCCTTTATCGTCGCACGTTGGCCGAAAGTGGGCTTGAATCTGCCGCCTGGGGGCACATCGGTAACAACCATCTGCATGTGAACATTCTGCCGCGCGATGCGCAGGATTACCGCCGCGGCGGAGAACTCTTTGCCCAGTGGGCTTCCGAGGTCACGGTCATGGGCGGCGCCGTCTCCGCCGAACACGGCGTCGGCAAGATCAAGGCGGGCTTCTTGGAGGCGATGTACGGTCACGAGGCCATGGTCGAGTCGGCGCGGCTCAAGCTCCAGCTCGATCCTGCCGGGCAGCTGGGTCGCGGTAACCTGTTTTCGGAGAAGCTCTTGGATGAGCTCATCCAGAAAGGGGGCGCGTGAAGATGAGCGATTTCCATATGGTGGTGTGCGTCAAGGCGGTGCCCGGAAGCACCGAGGTCAAGATGGACCCCAAGACCAATACCATCGTGCGCGATGGCAAGCAGGCGGTTATTAATCCCTTTGACGCGAGCGCTTTAGAATGCGCGCTGGCGCTGAAGGACGACTTTATCGGCTTTGGCATGGACGTGCGCGTAACGGTGGTGTCGATGGGCATCCCCGCGACCGAATCGCTATTGCGCGACTGCATCGCCCGTGGCGCCGATGACGCACTGCTGCTAACCGATCGCGCCTTTGCAGGTGCCGATACCCTGGCAACCACCTATGCCCTCAAGTGCGGCATCGAGGCGCTCGACGAGGACTTCGACCTGCTCATCTGCGGCAAGATGGCGGTGGACGGCGATACGGCCCAGATTGGTCCCGAGCTTGCCGGTGCCTTTGAGATTCCCTGCGTGACCGACGTGAGCTGCGTGCAGAGCGCGGGCTTTACGACCTGTGGTTCACTGGCGCTTGTTCACGGCTGCGATGCCGGCGAGGAGACGGTGTATCTGGAGATGCCGTGCGCGATGACGGCTGCCAAGGAGATTGGCCAACTGCGTATGCCGAGCATTGCCGGTATTCGTGCGGCCGAGGAGGCGGACGTGCGCGTGGTCAACGCTGCCGACGTGAACGCCGACCCCGCGCGCTGCGGCCTTGCCGGCTCGCCGACACAAGTCGTGCGATCGTTTGTGCCCAACCGCGACCAAACGTGCGAGGCCGTTGACGGCACGGCGTCCGAGCAGGCGGCAAAACTTGCCAAGATTATCGAGGGGATGGCATAGATGAGCGGACTGATTATCGATAGCGAAGCCTGTATCGGCTGCGGTCGCTGCGTTCGCGCCTGTGCCTCTGGCGGCATCGTAGTGGAAGGCGAGCGGCCCAACCGTTGCGCCCGCGTAACCGACGGCTGCATCCTATGCGGCGGGTGCGTCGATGCTTGCCCCGTCAACGCTATCTCGATCGAGCGTGACGAGGCCGCTGGCGCGGTTGACCTCGATGTGTATCGAGATATCTGGGTATTCGTTCAGACCAACGAGTACGATGTCGTGGCCCCGGTGGCCTACGAGCTCATGGGCAAGGGACGCGAGCTTGCCGATGCCCGTGGTTGCCGTCTGGTGGCACTGGTCGGTATGGGCCCCGAGGGTTCTCTCGGTGACCTGGAGTATCTGGTTTGCGCCGGTGCAGACGAGGTCCTGGTCTGCCGTGACGAGCGCCTGCGTCAGAACGACGCGGAGGTCTATGCTCGCCTCATCTGCGATTTGGTAGCCGAGCGCAAGCCCGAGGCCATTCTGTACGGTGCGACCGCCTTTGGCCGCGAGCTGGCGCCTGGCGTTGCCGTACGCCTGCAGACGGGCCTTACGGCCGACTGCACCGTGCTTTCGATGGATGCGGAAACGGGCCTGCTGCAGCAGACGCGCCCGGCGTTTGGCGGCAACTTGATGGCCACCATCATTTGCCCCAACCACCGTCCTCAGATGGCAACGGTGCGCCCCGGCATCTTTAGGGAGCCCGAGTTTGACTACAGCCGCTCTGGCACGATTACCCGGGTATCGCTTGCGGAAGACACCAAGGCTCGTGTCGAGATCTCGATTCCCGCCGAGGAGTGGGGGCAGCAGGCTTCGATCGCCGATGCCGAGCGCCTGGTCGTGGTGGGTCGCGGCATTGGTTCCAAGAAAAACCTGCCGCTGATGCGAAAACTCGCCGGGGCTCTGGGAGCCGAGCTTGGCTGCACGCGACCTGTCGTGGAGGCCGGCTGGTTGGAGTATCGCCATCAGATTGGCCAGACGGGCGTATCGGTTGCGCCTAAGCTTCTCGTGAGTATCGGTGTTTCGGGCGCCATTCAGCATCTTGCCGGCATCGGTGGGGCGGAGTGCATTATCGCCGTCAACGAGGACCCGGATGCCCCCATCTTTGGTGCTGCCCAGTACAAGGTTGTCGGCGATGCCGTCGAGGTCGTCGAGGAGCTGCTGGCCCAGCTTGAGCGCTAGGCGCGCGCCAGCCAGTCGCGCATCTCGTCCTTTAGACGCTCCCAGGTCGCTTGCGTGGCGGGATCGGCAAAGGGGCGCGTAATGCCAAAGGGCGCGTCGAGCAGGCGGTAGATATCGCCCTGCTCGCGCGCCAGCGCGCGGCTCGCTGGATAGACGAGCTCAAACATAAAGCAGATGAGCCCCACCAGGTAGTCGGCGGCCTCGTCGCGTTCGTCGCGTGCAACGCAGCGGTGCTCGTCAAAGGCGGTAAGCGCCGGTGTCGAGAACCGGCTGGCGAGAAACGTGTCCTCATCCACCTTGAGGATAGTGTCGACGGTGCTGTCGGCGATGGTGCGCATAATGTCGATCTTGTCGCCATCGCGTACGATATCGCAGAAGCACCGTGTACGCTCGTCGAGTTGTGCCGGCAGGCGAAAGTCGCTGTGATAGGCAATGCTCGCTCGGATGAGCTCATCTTCTGCCGGGTCATCGATAAAGTCGCGGATGCTCGTTACAGCGGGCACATCGGCGGGGTTCTCGCCAAAGAGGACCCCGACGCCCAACGCTGCGTGGCTCATACTCTCGGCGTCCTTAAAGGTGTCCCAGCGCCGCAACTGCTCAAAGCGTCCCATATCGTGTAACAGGCCGCAAAGCCAGGCCAGGTCAATATCCTCTGTCGACCAGCCCTGCTCGCGCGCCACGGCATCGCATGCCTCGGCAACGTGGTACGTATGCTCGATTTTGAGCGCGATGCGCGGATTGGCGGCATCGTAAGCATCGGTGTAGGTCTTGAAGGCCGCCGCAGCCCGCGTTCGATCGATAGCTGTCATAATGGCTTCCTAAAAATTGTGTCTTTCTGTGTCTTTCGATCCGGTGGCAATTGTAGGCGAACTCGGTTGCCACCGGACGATGATTCTGCTGCGTCGTTGAACGCGGCTCGGAAAGATTGTCGGGATGAGGAATGCCATGGTGCTCAAAATTATTAAAACCGTCTGGCCGGTGATGCTTACCTATGTTGCGATAGGCGCGCCGTGCGGCATTGGTCGCCAACGATTTGATAAGCCCTGGCGCTTTTGACGCCGGCTTGTGGCAGGGCTTGATTCCCTGGATTGCGGCCGCTGGCGTCGTGGCGGTGGCAATCAAGACAAAGTCGATGTTGTGGTGCTGCGTCTCGGGCATCGTGTTCTATATCGTTTTGAGCTTCACATAAGAGCGGGGCACGTTTAACGTCCCGGCACAATGAATCGAATTTCTCACCGAGCCGGTCTGCTTCTTCTGGTACTATGGTCAAACTTTACTGTAGCAAAGTGTGACGTGGGCTTTTGTTCCGCGTCAGCGGAAATGGGGGTTTCATGGCACAGGAAGCGACCGCCAACGTGCAAAAGAAATTCAAGGTACCGCGTATCCCGGGCGACATCATGATCTATCCCATGATCGTTGGCCTTTTGCTCAACACCTTCTGTCCGCAGGTCTTTGAGATCGGCGGCTTCTTTACGGCTGCCTGCCGCGGCGGTTCCAACACCATCGTTGCCGCGATTCTGCTTTTTGTGGGTGCCGGCATCAGCTTTAAGTCCACGCCGGGCGCTATCAAGACCGGCATCGTCGTACTGATCCCCAAGCTTGTTGTTGCGGCCGCCCTTGGCTTGGGTGTGGCATATTTCTTTAACGATAACTTCCTGGGTCTGAGCTCCGTGTCTATCATCGGCGGCATCACGTTTTGCAACATGGCGCTCTATACGGGCATCATGGGCGAGTTCGGCGATGAGTCCGAGCAAGGCGCCGTGGGTATCCTGTTCTTTACGGCCGGCCCTGCCGTTACCATGATCATCCTGGGCGTCTCGGGTCTCGCCAACATCCCCGTCGGTACCATCATCGGCTCCATACTGCCGCTTGTTATCGGCATGGTCCTGGGCAACTTGTTCCCGTTTATCAAGAACCTGCTGGTCCCCGGCGCCAATCCCGCGATCGCCGTTATCGGCTTTCAGCTCGGTGCGTCCATGAGCCTTTCGAGCTTTATCACCGGCGGTATTTCGGGCATCCTGCTGGGCCTCATCACGCTCTTTATCGTCGGTCCCATTACCTTTGCGTTCGAGCGCCTGCGCGGTGGTAACGGCAAGGCGGCCGTTGCCTGCTCCACTATCGCCGGCACGGCTATGACCACGCCGGTCGCCCTCGCCGAGGTCGCCCCGCGCTATGCCGAGCTTGCGCCCACTGCGTATGCGCAGATCGCCACTGCCGTCATCATCACGGCAATCATGGCTCCGATTCTGACCGGCTGGGTCGATAAGAAGTTCTGCCACGGCAAAGAGGATCTGTCGCCTGCCGGTGTCGAGGCCATCGAGGAGGCCGTCGCGACCGACATCGATGGCGAGTAATCGTCGACGCGAGTCAATCAAGCCGGCGTGCAATTCGCGCCGTTTGAGCGCCCGAACGAAAGCTGTCTTGCAGTGACGTTCGGGCGCTCTGCTATTATTCCCCTTACCCCTGCGGAGTAGGGGGTGTTTATTGCCCAGATTCTAATTGGGCGATTCTGACCACTTGGATATTGAAGGGATGGCGTCTAGTGGTTAAGGCACTCAAGATTGAGATATTCCTGCTATGCATGATTGTTCTTATCGGGCTTGCCGCGCGAAGTCGCCACTCCTTGTTCTCGAGTACCCAGCAGTTATTGTTTAGTACGCTCGGCTACACCTCTGCCGCGTACATGTTATTCGATATAATCTGGACGCTTTCGGACGGTGTGGGCGGCACGCTGGGCATTGCTGCCAACTGGATTTCCAACGCGGTTTCGTTTTCGCTCTTTGCCGCCGCGTGCCTCATTTGGTTTATCTATTCCGAGACGGTGCAGGGTTCTCGCCTTTTGACCGCGCGCTATAGGATGGCGTTTGTAACGCTGCCTGCGGTGCTGGTAGTCGTACTGGCGTTTACTAGCTACTGGACGCATGCCCTGTTCTATATCGATGCGCAGGGCGCGTATCGTCGCGGAGCACTTTATATGATTCAACCTATCGTTAGCTACTGCTACATCATATATACGTCTTTGCATGCCTTTATTCAGACTCGAAAAGTCGAAAGTCTGCAAAAGAAGGCCATTTATCGCACCCTCGCCTTTTTTGCGGTTCCCGCTCTGG
>DXLQ01000063.1:0-5902 GCA_019414685.1 Collinsella sp.
TGGGCACCGGTGTCCAGCGCCTGATATAACATCAGACGCTGGACATCGGGCGAAGGCAGAGCCTTCGCAGGCGCCACGGGGCCAAGCGACTTAATCAACGAGCAAGCATCACCGTCATTGAACGATTTACCAAACGGAACAGCAGATATCTGACACCTCGTATCAAGACAGGCGTTTAGAAGGATCTCGATAAAAACGGGAGAAATGTAGTCGTCGCTGTCAACGAAGGAAATCCAATCCCCCCGAGCAATGCGCAGTCCCGCATTACGAGCGTCAGAAAGGCCACCGTTTTCCTTATGCAAAACGGTAGTTCGATCATCTTTCGTCGCAAGAACGTCACAAAGCTCGCCAGATCCATCAGTCGAGCCGTCATCGACGAGAATAATCTCGATGTTTTGATAGCTTTGACGGCAAATGCTATCAAAACACTCCTGCAAATAAGACTTAACGTTATATACCGGCACAATCACCGATACTAAGTTGCTGTTTGGCATCTAATTCCTTGAATAGAGATCTAAGTATTTCTGAGTTAATCGTTTACCTTGCAAGTCAATGTTGTAATCAGCGAAAAGCCCGCTTGAGATAGAAATTCGACTTTCATACGAGAATGGCGAGAGTGAATTGATCTCATTGGCCCACACAGTAGGATTGTCAATCGGCAGGAATTTGCACTCCCCCGTCACGTCCACTTCACGCGTAATCGCATCACTAAGCAGACACGGCAGACCAGACACCTGTGCCTCGACACCGACGAGGCACAGGCCTTCGTAAAGGCTTGGCAGAACGAACGCATCAAAAGCCTGGTACAAACGATTGACATCATTTCTCTGCCCCAAAAACTTAACGTGCTCGGTAAGGCCGCGTTCGTCCACCAAAGCCTTTACGGAGGCCCCGGCTTCGCCGGTGCCGACAAGCAACAGAACAGCATCATCGCGGCGTTTTGCGACCTCAGTAAAAACGTCGATCAAAAACGCATGGTTCTTCTGAGCAGTAAAACGTCCCACATGCCCAATGGCAAACTGGTTGCCAACGAGGCCCAGATCGGCTCGCGCTTGCGCGCGAGCCTCAGCATTGAAGCGGAAGCGGTCCAAATCAATTGCGTTGTATACGACCTCAAAGTGCGCGGCTTTACCAAAAAGCCATTCACCGGCGAATTGACTGCATGCAAATCGGTGTGTTGGATACCGATTCGATTGCGTTTTCAGCACGGCCTTCAGGGCATTCTTGGCATACTCACCCTTACCACTCGTAGAATGGCTATGGGCGATACGCACGGGGACGCCCGCCTTCTTCGCGGCACGAAGCGGAAAGACCGAAAGCGCGTTGATGTGACTATGGACAATCTTCCAGCCCTCTTGCTTAAAGAGACGCTGAAGCTCTCGCTGGTATTCAGCTACATGCTGATAAGGCGGAATCTCAAAGACCCTGCCACCGAGCGATTCAATCTCGTCACGGGGAACAAGCGTCGAATCGGAATCAACAAGAAAGTCAAACTGCACTTTACCGCGATCGATGTGGCGATAGTAATTCATAACGACAGCTTCGACGCCGCCGCCAACCATCTTGCCAACAACCTGAGCCACCCTAACCGGTTCAGTCATTTAGCAAGCACCTCCACCGGTAAAGACCTCAACGACCGTGAGGAGAACAATCTTCAGGTCCGTGATTGGGCCGCGCTTGGCGATGTACTCCAAATCACGGCGAACCATCCCGTCGAAGTCGGTGTCGTTGCGGTCTGTGACTTGCCACCAACCGGTGATCCCGGGCTTCACGACTAGGCGCTGCAGGTCGTACTCGGTGTACTCCGCAACCTCGTTCGGCAGCGGTGGGCGCGGGCCCACGACGGACATCTGGCCCAGGAACACGTTAAGGAACTGCGGAAACTCGTCGATGGAGTGCTTGCGAATGAACCTGCCGATCTTGGTGACGCGGGGGTCCTCCCTCATCTTGAACATGGCGCCGGCGATCTCGTTCTGCTCCTTGAGCTCGGCGAGGCGCTCGTCGGCGTCCTTGTACATGGAGCGGAACTTCCACATGCGGAAGGTGGACAGGCTGCCGTCGGGGCGGGTCTGGCCAACGCGGATTTGGCTGTAGAATGGGCTGCCGTCGCTCTCCAGGCGAATGAGCGCCGCCAGCACCAAGCTGGGAATCGCGATTACGACGAGCACAGCACCGCTGAACACGATGTCGAACGTGCGCTTGACGGCCCTATAGACAAGGCGCGAGCGGTCCCAGTCCATGATGGATTGCATAGCCTTGTACCGGCCGGTGCCCTCGCGCCGGCCCATGGCCTGAGCAATCAGCGCCGCCCCTACGGGCGCATTGCTCTCTGTCACTTCTTTATTAGCAGTCACGATAAAACTTACGTCCCTGTCCCCAGGAACCCCCCCCCGTCCATGAATTCAAAAAACGAATGATTTGCCGGCGCAACGTCTCCCTTACGTTTTGCTGGGAACGTCGAGCGGTAGCAGCTCCCTAAATGTGGAGTCACCTTCGCCCACGTCTACCAGGCACCAGCGCTTATGACGGTCAATCTTCTTTACACGGGCCTCTTGCCCCACCAAAGGGCCCTGCTCTATGTGCAACACGCCGTCTTCTATGCGCGCAACGCTGTTGCGCACCACGCCGTCGTCGTCTAGCACGCTGCGGTACCAATCCTGCGCATCGTCCGGCATGGGCATGTACGCCCGCTCCCTACTACCGGCGATGCGACAGCCAAAGCTCAACTGGGCCAAGGCCCTGTCGAGCGCGGCGGCATCGTACGTGGCGACGAAGAAATATTCCTTGTACATGGGTTTGGTTTGGAGCGACCAGGCGCCGTCCCGCTTAAACCAGAACTCCTTTTGCATCACAAAGGCGTCCTGCATCAGGTTGTGCGGGATAATGCGGCGGACCTTTTCGCAGGTCTCGCGCTCTTTACCGTTGAGGGTGTGGACCAGATACCAGCGGACGCGGCTGCGCTGGCTATTGGTGGAGACGCCGATAAATGCGCCCGGCAGCTGCTCTTGGCGCCGTGCCGTCTGTTCCATGTTCTCGCCCCCTCTTTTGGCTTTGCGATTCACGCAAATGCAGGGGCGTTTAGAACAGGCTTCTCGCTCGCAGCTAGGCGCAGTCGCAAAAGTACAGGTTTTTGTATCTTTCGACAGTCAACATTATACGAGCAATTAATCCGCGTTTGCCCAGATTACTCAAAATGTACTGCTAGTAGGTACATCTCCATACCCCTCTATAAAAACCTGTACCTTTTTGTGCAACAAAAAAGCCGCTCAACCAGCGGCTTTTCTTATTTTGGCATGAAAAAGGCGGCCGCCCTTTGTGGACGGTCGCCTTTGTTAATTGTTGTGAAGTTTGCCTTAGGCGCGAGTCTTGATCTCCTCGATCACCTTCGCAACAAACTCATCAACGCTCATCTGAACGGTCTCGTTAGAGCGATCGCGGACGGAGATGTTGCCGGCCTCGACCTCCTTCTCGCCCAGGATAAGCATGTAGGGTACGCGGTCGATGCTGCGAGCCTCGCGGATCTTGTAGCCGATCTTCTCGTCGCGGTCGTCGCAGACCACGCGAATGCCGGCCTCCTCAAGCTTGGCGCAGACCTCGTGGGCGTAGTCGCGGCTCTTCTCGGAAACCGGAAGTGCCTTGACCTGCACGGGAGCCAGCCAGGTGGGGAACTTGCCCGCAAAGTGCTCGATCAGAATACCAATGAAGCGCTCGATGGAACCAAAGCACACGCGATGCAGCATGATGGGGCGCTTCTTGGTGCCGTCGGCGTCCACGTACTCCAGGTCAAAGTTGAGCGGCATCTGGAAGTCGAGCTGGACGGTACCGCACTGCCAGGTACGGCCGAGCGAGTCCTCCAGGTGGAAGTCGATCTTGGGGCCGTAGAAGGCGCCGTCGCCCTCGTTGACCTCGTAGTCCATGCCCAGCTTCTCCAGAGCGGTGCGCAGGCCCTCCTCGGCGCGCGCCCAGTCCTCGTCGGAGCCCATGGAGTCCTCGGGGCGGGTGGAAAGCTCGACGTGATATTTAAAGCCAAACTTCTGGTACACGGAGTCGATGAGGTTGACCACACCCACGATCTCATCGGTCAGCTGGTCGGGACGCACAAACAGATGGGCGTCGTCCTGGTTAAAGCAACGCACGCGGAACAGGCCGTGCAGGGCGCCGCGCAGCTCGTGGCGGTGGACCAGGCCAATCTCGCCGGCGCGGATAGGCAGCTCGCGATAGGAGTGCGGCTTGGAGGCGTACACCAGCACGCCGCCCGGGCAGTTCATGGGCTTAATGCAGTACTCTTCGTCGTCGATGACGGTGGAGTACATGTTGTCCTTGTAGTGATCCCAGTGGCCCGAGGTCTTCCACAGCTGCTTGTTCATGATGAGCGGCGTGGAGATCTCCACGTAGCCGGCCTTGTGGTGGATCTCGCGCCAGTAGTCCAGCAGCGTGTTCTTAAGGATCATGCCGTTGGGCAGGAAGAACGGGAAGCCGGGGGCCTCGTCGCGCATCATAAAGAGGTCCATCTCGCGGCCGATCTTGCGGTGATCTCGCTTCTTGGCCTCCTCCAGCATGTGCATGTGCTCGTCGAGCTCTTCTTTGGTGGCAAAGGCGACGCCGTTGATGCGGGTGAGCATCTTGTTGTCCTTGTCGCCCTTCCAGTAAGCGCCCGAGACGCCGGTAAGCTTAAAGGCCTTGAGCGCCTTGGTGTAGCAGATGTGGGGGCCGACGCACATGTCAATGTAGTCGCCCTGCTGGTAGAAGGTAATGCGGGCGTCGTCGTCCAGGTCGCCGATGTGCTCGACCTTGTACTTCTCGCCGCGCTCCTCCATAAGGGCGATGGCCTCGGCGCGGGGCTTCTCAAAGACGGTGAACTTGAGGTTCTCCTTGACGATCTTCTTCATCTCGGCCTCGATCGCGGGGAAGTCGTCCTCGCTGATCTTGACGCCCTCGGGCAGGTCGACGTCGTAGTAAAAACCGTTGTCGGTCGCGGGACCGTAGGCAAAGTCGGCCTCGGGATAGAGGCGCTTGATGGCCTGCGCCATGATGTGCGCGGCAGAGTGGCGGATGACGTGCGTGACCTCGTCCTGCGGGAGCTCGGCCACCGAACCGTCATTGTAGAGTGCCTTCATGGGTATGTTTTCTCCTCTCGGATGCCTGATGCAAGTGCGTGCGATGCGCTCGGCGTTTTTGACTTGCATCATTATAGGCAGGTTGCCTTGGTATACAAGCGCCCGCCGCACCTTAATGGCACGGCGGGCGATTTTCTACGCATGCTTCATCGTGTGGGGGCGGGGTGTTCGCGGCTTGGGGCGCGTGTGCGGCTTGCGTGCGGCGCGCGGTGCCCGTGGCTTACGGCCGGCCCGGCGATGGATGCGTTACTGGATGCGAGTTCGGCAGTAGGGGCAGACCTTCCAGTGCGCGTCGAGCGGGCGATGGCAGCTGGGGCACACGTTGCGAACCTGGGTGTCGCAAACGGGGCAGACGACAAAGTCCTTCTCGATGGGGGCGCCGCACTGCGGGCAGGTGCCGTACTGGGCAAGCTGGCGCTCGCGCAGGGCCATGTCCAGCTCCTGCTCCTCGCGGTCGGCCGCGTAGGAATGCGGACGCAGGACCAGATAGGCGATGAGGCCCACAAACGGGATGAGGGCGATGATGCCCCATGCCACGTAGGCGCTGGCGCCGCGGCGGCGAGCGTCGATGAACACATAGACGACCGACAGCACGTACAGGGCGATGATAAAGCCAACAAAGGCATAGATGACGCCCATAAGCTGCGGCGACATGAGCTCGGAGATGTACTTGGACATTGAGGTGTACCTTTCGGAATATTTACAGTCCGGTCAAGTTTACCACGGGGTTTGTTTATATGGGACCACGGCTGGGTACGGGGCTGGCGCGGACACAAACATCTCAA
>DXLQ01000063.1:6002-10352 GCA_019414685.1 Collinsella sp.
TGTTTATATGGGACCACGGCTGGGTACGGGGCTGGCGCGGACACAAACATCTCAACCTGTAACAGGTGGGAGCGGAATCCGGGTCTAGATGTTACAGATCGAGACACAGGGGTCCCTCCCCGACTTCAATCTCGATCTGTAACATCTTGAACCCAAATCCTCGTCTAACTGTTACAGATCGAGACGAACGGTTGCCGTAGTTGTCGGCAGACGAGGTTGTCGACGTTGCCGGGTCTCCCCTCGTCTGCCGTTGGCGGGTGTTGCGGGGCTGTTCGCCGCATTGCCGCCGCACTGGGGGTGTGCGGACCGTAGGATAGTCTTATTGACGGCCTGTCAACTCGTCTGGGAGGCACTGTGACAGAAACGTTTGATATCACGATTGTCGGCGCCGGCATCACCGGATGCGCCATCGCGCGGCAGCTCGCGCGATTTGACCTGTCCATTTGTGTGGTCGAGGCGGCTAACGATATTGCGCTAGGCGCATCAAAAGCCAACGGCGGCCTGGTGCATGCAGGCTACGATCCGGCGCCGGGAACGGTAAAGGCGCAGGTCAACGCCCGTGGTTGCGAGCTATATGGCACGTGGGCCCAGGAGCTGGGCTTTCTGTTCTGCCGAACCGGGTCGATGGTGTTGGGCTTTAACGACGAGGACCGCGCACACCTGGAGCAGCTGAGCAAGAATGGCCTGGCCAACGGCGTGCCCGAGCTATCGATCATTGGCCCCGAGCGCATCCACGAGCTGGAGCCGCGCGCCAGCGCCAATGCAACGTGCGCGTTGTGGTGCCCCTCGACTGGGTTTGTCGACCCGTTTGAGGTTGCCATCGCCGCGCTGGAGAACGCCGTGGCCAACGGGGTGACGTTTATGCGGTCCGCGTCGGTGGAAGCGATTGAAGTCGCGGGCACGGGCGACAACGCGCGCTTTACGCTGGCGACCCCCGCTGGCAACGTGCGCTGCCGCTACCTGATCAACGCCGCGGGCAACGGTGCCGCGGACATCTCGCACATGGCCGGCGCCGAGGAGTTTCAGATGGTCTGGCGCCAGGGCAACATCGTAGTGCTGGACAAGGAGCCGTGCGCGCTCATGCCGCTCTACCCCGTTCCCACGCCGGTGTCCAAGGGCGTTATCGTCACGGGCACCGTACATGGCAACACCGTGATTACCGCGACGGCCGCCGTGCGCGAGCCAGGCGACACGCAGACCTATGCAAGCGATGTGAACGCGCTGCTGACGGGAGCGCGCAAGCTGGTGCCCGATCTAGACACACGCCGCGTGGTGCGCGCGTTTGCCGGCGGACGTCCGGTCATTCAGGGGACCAACGACTTCTTTATTGGGCAGTCGGACGTGGTTTCGGGACTGTTCCAGGCCGCGGGCATTCAGTCGCCGGGCGTGGCAAGCGCGCCGGCCATTGCCGAGCGCATGGAGCAGGTGCTGCGCGATGCCGGCGTGGCTCTGCGCGAACGGGACGACTGGGACCCTATACGCCGCGCGCCGGACGACTTCGACCGTGCGCCGCTCGCGCGCAAGGAAAAGCTGATTGAGTCCGACCCCGCGTGGGGGCAGATCGTCTGCCGCTGCGAGACGGTGCCCGAGGCCGAGATCGTGGCCGCAATCCGACGCCGCCCGGGCGCGGTTTCGGTCGAGGGCGTCAAGCGCCGCTGCCGTGCCGGCATGGGTCGGTGCCAGAGTGGCTTTTGCCAGAGCCGCGTGGTGGCGATTCTGGCCCGCGAGCTGGGGTGTGACCCCAGCAAGGTGCTGCTGGAGGATGCCGGATCTTGGCTGGTCGAGGGACCGCTGAAGGGGGTGCGCTAGGATGGCGACGTGGTATGCGCGACGATCGCGCGGAGACCGGAGCTGTAGCGTCGGTGTCGACGCAGGCGTTCGACGTGGTCGTTATCGGCGGCGGACCTGCCGGCATGGCGGCCGCGCTTTCCGCGCATAAGGCCAGCGCGCGCGTGGCTATCGTGGAGCGCGAGCAGCATCTGGGCGGAATCCTCCGCCAGTGCATCCATCCCGGCTTTGGACTATCGCACTTTAAGCAGGAGCTCACCGGCCCCGAGTATGCGCAGCGCTTTATCGACCAGGTGCGCGCGACCGACATTGCGCCGTTCTTGGACAGCATGGTGATTGGGATTGATTCGGGTGAGGGCGCGGCCGCGAGCGCGTCGGGCGTGAACGAGGCTCCGAGAGCCACCGCAGCCCACACCGTCACGCTCATGAGCCCCACTGGCATGCTGCAGCTCACAGGACGTGCGGTCGTTCTTGCTATGGGTTGCCGTGAGCGCACGCGCAGCGAGATCAAGATTCCCGGTAGCCGCCCCGCCGGCGTGTTTACGGCCGGCCTGGCGCAGCGATACATCAATATCGAAAACCTCAAGCCCGGCTCGCGTGCCGTCATTTTGGGCTCGGGTGACATCGGACTTATCATGGCGCGCCGCTGCACGCTCGAGGGGATTTCGGTCGAGGGCGTGTACGAGCTCATGCCGTACGCCAACGGCCTGCGCCGCAATGTGAAGAACTGCCTGCACGACTTTGGAATTCCGCTGCACCTGTCCACCACCGTCACACGCGTGATCGGGCACAACCGCGTGGAAGCGGTCGAGGTAAGCCAAGTCGACGAACATCTGGCGCCCATTGCCGGAACGGAGCGCATCGTTCCGTGCGACACGCTGCTGCTTTCGGTGGGATTGATTCCCGAGAACGAGCTTTCAGTGGGCGCGGGCGTTGAGCTTGACCCACGCACGCGCGGCGCCGTGGTTGATCAGAGCCTGCAAACGGGCGTGCCGGGCATCTTTGCCTGCGGCAACGTACTGCACGTGCACGATTTGGCCGACAACGTGACGACCGAGTCCGATCGCGCCGGTGCGGCCGCGGCGGCGTACGCGCTGGGCGGCAGCGCTGGGGCCGATGCGGGCGCTGCGGGCGCGAATTGCCAGCTCAAGGTCTCCCCTGCCGGCAACGCGGGCTACGCGCTGCCGGCACGCATTACGGCTGTGGCACTCACCAAACTCAACTTCCGCGTCCGCCGACCGGTCGACGCCGCCTGCGTACGAATCCTAGCCGACGGCAAGGAGCTGTTCGCCGGCAAGGTCCGAGCGTTTAAGCCGAGCGTTATGGAAAGCTTCCCGCTGCCGGCAAAGGTGATTCAGCGCACACTCGACCTGGGTGCCAGCGAGATTGTCCTATCCGTCGACCCCGTCGAGGAGGCATAGACTATGAGCGATAACGCAATCGAAACGCTGCAGTTCAACTGCACGACCTGCCCATCCGAATGCCTCCTGACCGTAAAGGTGGAGCGCGACGCCAATGGCGCCGTGGTGGAAGTGCGCTCCGTAACCGGCAACAACTGCCCGCGCGGTGATAAATTCGCGCATCAGGAGCTCACCTGTCCCATGCGCGTGCTCACCACCACCGTTGCCGTATCCGGCGGCGATGAGGCTCTGCTGCCCGTGCGCACCGCCGATGCCATCCCGCTGGCACTCCACGCCCAAGCCATGAACCTCATCCGTGGCCTAGTCGTCAACGCCCCCATCCGCATGGGCGACGTCGTGCTGGAGAACCTCCTCAACACCAACATCGACCTCATCGCCAGCATGGACATCGACCGAGCCTAAGTAGCTAATTGGGGACGGGGCTCTTTAGCTAATTGGGGACGGGGCTCTTTAGCTAATTAGGGACGGAGCTCTTTTAGCTACCCCGCCATCCACCCGGTCCTCCTCCGCAGTTGCGGTGAAATACGGACTGTTTTATGGCTTCAGGCCGCTAAACAGTCCGTATTTCACCGCAACTTATGAGGGCGCGCATGGGATGCAAAGGAGTGTCCCGAAGTGCCGGCATAAAAGGAACGTCCCTATGTGCCGGGCTTGGGATACCATGGTGGCAGCCTAGCGAAAGGATGTTTCATGGCACATGTCGATGACCAGCGCGTGGCGCGCGTGCTCGATGCGCTCGAGGCTCAGCACCCCGGTGCGCAGCTGCTCGTAAACGACCCGTGGTCGATTTACTATCTGACCGGCTTTTATGCCGATTTGTTCGAGCGTTTTTGCGGTGTGCTGCTCGCGCGCGATGACGAGCCCGTGATCTTGGTCAACGCGCTGCATCAGTTGCCGGAGTACGACAATGCCCGCGTCGCCTATCACACCGACACCGAAGTCGTGACAGACGCTATCGCTCGCGAGGTCGATCCGACCAAGCCGCTTGGCATCGACACCGTCATGCGTTCCGGCTTTTTGATGCCCCTTATGGAGCGCCATACCGCGAGCGAGTTTTTCCTAGGCGATTTTGCCGTCACCGCTTCACGCACCCACAAGGATGCCGCCGAGCAGGAGCTCATGCGCATGTCCTCGGCCGCCA
>DXLQ01000064.1:0-10151 GCA_019414685.1 Collinsella sp.
CGTCATGTCGCACTCGACGTGCTCGAGCGCTTGGCTGATCGCTACGGCGAGGCCGAGAGCCTGCTGGGCATTGAGCTGCTGGATACGCCGCAGATGAGTGTCCGCAAGAGTCTCTTTTCCATGACGGATGGCATTCCGGCGCACTACCTGCGCAACTTCTATCGCGATGCCTACGAGCTCGTCCGTTCGTATATGCCCGAGGATAAGATCGTCGTCTTTTCGTCGTCGGGGCATCCCAGCGAGTGGAAGCATTTTATGCGCGGCGCCAAGTACAAGAACGTCTACATGGACCTTCACCTGTACCATTACCGCGACGAGTATGCGCTCGATATCACGAGCCCCCGCGGGCTGACGACGGCGATTTCCCGTAACAAGCGCGAGCTTAAAGAAGCGATTTCGACTGGGTTCCCCGTGCTGGTGGGCGAATGGTCGGGCGCGGCGATCTTTGCCAACTCGTCGGTTACGCCCGAGGGCCGCAATGCCTACGAGCGCGTGTTTATCGCCAACCAGCTGGCTTCGTTTGCGCCGGCTGCCGGTTGGTTCTTCCAAACGTGGAAGACCGAGAAGCGCATTGCAGCATGGGACGCCCGCGCGGCGCTCGGTACGCTCGAGCGCGGCATGATTGAATAGGTTGATATGACGCAAAACAGCACCCATACGGGCAAACTCTATGTGGTCGGCACGCCCATCGGCAACCTGGGCGACCTGTCCCCGCGCGTTGGCGAAGCCTTTGCCGCTGCCGATGTCATCTGCTGCGAAGACACGCGTGTGACGTCAAAGCTGCTGATGCATCTGGGCATTTCCAAGCCGCTTGTCCGTTGCGACGAGAATGTGATCGCCAGCCGCGCCGTCGGCCTGGTCGACCGTCTGCTGGCGGGGGAGACCCTCGCTTTTGCCTCGGACGCCGGCATGCCGAGTGTGTCCGATCCCGGCCAGGCGCTGGTCGAGGCGGCGCGTGAGGCCGATGTGCCCGTTGAAGTTATTCCCGGGCCCTCTGCTTGCGTCACGGCGCTCGTTTCGTCCGGCATTCCCTGCGAGCATTTTTTCTTCGAGGGCTTTTTGGGCCGAAAGCACGGCGACCGCGTGCGCCGTTTACAGCGCCTTGCCGTGGTGCCCGGCGCACTCATCTTCTACGAGTCTCCACATCGCATCGTGGCGACGCTCGAGGCCGTGGCGGAGGTCTTTCCCCAGCGTGAGGTTGCCGTCTGCCGCGAACTCACCAAGCTGCACGAGGAGGTCTTGCGCGGGCCCGCTGCTCAGCTTGCCGAGGAGCTGCGTGCTCGCGGCGAGGTAAAGGGCGAGATTGCGCTGGTCATCGCGCCGCCGAGCGAGGATGAGGAGGCCGGTATCGTGCCGGTTGGCGCCGCGGCAGCGGATCCCGACGAGGCCCTGCGCGAGGATATCCGCGCCGCGCTCGAGGAGGGGGAGCCCGCCTCTGCGGTGGCCAAGCGCCTGTCTCAGAAGTATTCGCGCCGCAAGCGCGATGTCTATGCCATGGTGCTCGATATGCAATAGATGGAGGATATCCAGCCCTTGCGCTAGAATCATCCCCTGTATGCAACGTTTTTCTGGAGGACAAACCCCATGGATCAAAGCAAGCCTTCGTTCTTTATCACGACGCCCATCTACTACGTCAACGCCGATCCGCACCTGGGCACGGCTTATTCCACCATCATCGCCGACGTTCAGGCTCGCTATCGCCGCTCCGCCGGCTATAACGTCAAGTTCCTGACCGGCATGGACGAGCACGGCGAGAAGGTCGCCGAGGCCGCAGCCAAGCACAACATGACGCCGCAGGAGTGGACCGACAGCCAGGCTCCGCACTTCAAGGAGCTTTGGAGCAAGCTCGAGATTTCCAACGACGACTTCATCCGCACCACCGAGCCGCGCCAGCATCATGCCGTGCAGTACCTGTGGGAGCGCATGAAGGAGTCCGGCTACCTGTATAAGGGCAGCTACGACGGTTGGTATTGCGTGCCTGACGAGACCTACTTCACTGATACGCAGGTCCAGAAGGGCGACGAGGAGTACGGCAGCGTCGGCCAGCACCTGTGCCCCGACTGCCACCGTCCGCTTGAGCGCGTGCAGGAGGAGTCCTACTTCTTTAAGCTTTCCGCCTTCCAGGACAAGCTGCTCAAGCTCTATGACGAGCACCCCGACTTTGTCGAGCCTGCGTTCCGCATGAACGAGGTTCGCAGCTTTGTCGAGGGCGGCCTTAACGACCTTTCCGTGAGCCGTACGAGCTTTGACTGGGGCATTCAGGTCCCGTTTGACGAGGGTCATGTGACCTACGTGTGGTTCGATGCGCTGCTCAACTATATGACGGCCGTCGGCTACGGTGTCGACACCGACGAGGCGCGTGCCGAGCTGGCCTATCGCTGGCCCGCGCAGTTCCACATCGTGGGTAAGGACATCATCCGCTTCCACTGCGTCATTTGGCCCGCCATGCTCATGGCCATCGGCGAGGCCCTGCCCGAGCACGTCTTTGCCCACGGCTTCCTGACCGTGCGCAATGCCGAGACCGGCAAGGCCGAGAAGATGTCCAAGAGCCGCGGCAACGCCATCGCTCCGCAGGACGTTATCGACATGCTGGGCGTCGAGGGCTATCGCTACTACTTCATGACCGACGTCGTCCCCGGCACCGACGGTGCCATCAGCTTCGATCGCATGGAGCAGGTCTACAACGCCGACCTGGCCAACAGCTGGGGCAACCTTATCTCGCGTTCGCTCAACATGAGCGGCAAGTACTTTGACGGTTGCGCGCCCGCCAAGCCCGCGTCGTTCGATGCGTTCGACAACCCGCTGGCAAAGATCGCCGATGGCCTGGTCGAGCGCTACATGGCCAAGATGGACGTGCTCGATTACGGCGGAGCCAAGGATGAGGTCATGGAGCTCATCCATGCCGCCAACCACTACATCGAGGACTCCGAGCCCTGGGCGCTTGCCAAGGACGAGGCCAAGGCTGACGAGCTGGCATTTGTGATCTACAACCTGCTCGAGGCCATCCGCATTGCCGCTCACCTGCTGATGCCGCTCATGCCCCAGACTTCTGTCGAGGCCCTGCGCCGCCTGTCCTGTGAGGGCGAGGCCGCGAGCGACGACCTCAAGGGCATTTGTACTTGGGGCCTGCTTGCCGGCGGTCAGCCCGTCGAGAAGGGCGATCCGCTGTTCCCGCGTCTGGCGTAGAGACCGCGCGAGCGCCATATCGGCAATTTGCTGTTTAGCTGTAAGGGCATGGCCGCCACGGTCCATGCCCTTTTGTTTCAAGACGCCGCCATCATGCTAAGGAGGCAACCATGACAACTTCGCCTTTGGCAAACCCCACGGCCACCAGGGAGCTGCTGGAGGAGTTTGGCCTTGCGACCAAGCATCGCCTGGGCCAGAACTTTCTAATCGACAATCATGTGATCGAGCGTATCTGCGAGCTTTCCGAGCTCACGGGCGATGAGCGCGTGCTCGAGGTTGGCCCGGGCGTTGGTACGCTCACGCTTGCGCTGCTGCAGGAGGCGGCGTGTGTCACGTCGATCGAGGCCGACCCCGAGCTCGAGCCGGTGCTCGATGCCCACGCCGCCGACTACGCCAACTTCCGCTTTATCATGGGCGACGCGCTCAAGGTGGGTCCGGAGCAGATTGAGCAGGCTGCGGGCGGTGAGCCGACGGTGTTTGTCGCGAACCTGCCCTATAACGTGGCGGCGACGATCATCCTGCAGTTCTTCCAGACGATGCCTGCACTCAAGCGCGCCGTCGTCATGGTTCAAAAGGAGGTTGCCGATCGTATTGCCGCAGTGCCGGGTAACAAGACCTATGGTGGCTACACGGCAAAGCTGGGCCTGTATGCGCAGGTTACGGGTCGCT
This sequence comes from Collinsella sp., assembly GCA_019414685.1. Lineage (GTDB taxonomy): Bacteria > Actinomycetota > Coriobacteriia > Coriobacteriales > Coriobacteriaceae > Collinsella. Next base: position 3,856 of record DXLQ01000064.1, read on the forward strand.
TTGAGGTTCCGCCGCGTTGCTTTATGCCGGCGCCGCACGTTGACTCGGCTGTCGTGCGTATCGACCGTGTTGACGGCGTGGTGCCCGAAGGACTCGATCGCGAATTTGTGGCCCGCGTGATTGATGCTGCATTTGCCCAGCGTCGCAAGACCATCCGCAATTCCATGAGCGCCAACGGCTTTGCCAAGGACGTGCTCGATGCCGCCTTTGAGGCTTGCGGTATCGCACCCACCACGCGCGCCGAGACGCTTGATGTTGCCGACTTTGTCCGTCTGGCCCGGGAGCTAATCCATGATGCCTAATGCCGCACGCGTGACGTTTACCAAGAAAAAGAAGACGGTCGCCTGCCCCGTGCCCTTGGCACCGCTTGCCGACACGCATGCGCATCTGCTTTCGTTTTGGGGCAAAGAAGTGCCCGAGACGCTCGTGCGCGCCAAAGCCGCGGGCGTCGACCTGTTGGTGACGATGTTCGACCCCATCGCTGACAAACGCAGCGTGACGGACTATAGCGACTGGCTCGTGCGCGAAATTCTGCCGATGCAGGATATCCCGCAGATCAAGTATCTTGCCGGCGTGCATCCGTATGGCGCGCCGGACTATACCGACGACGTTCACGCACAGGTCGTTGCCGCACTCGATGACCCTTTGTGCGCCGGTATCGGCGAGATCGGTCTGGACTACCACATGGATTACGACGACGATATCGCGCCGGCGCCCCACGACGTGCAGATCGACTGTATGGCGCGCCAACTCGAGGTCGCCGTACGCCGCAATGTGCCGGTGGAGCTGCACCTGCGTCACGAGGACTCGGATGGGGAGCGCACCTCGCACGTCGATGCGTACAACGTACTGCGCGAGGTGGGTGTGCCCCAGGCTGGTTGTGTGCTGCACTGTTTTGGCGAGGACCGCGCCACGATGGAGCGCTTTGTGGATTTGGGCTGCTATATCGCCTATGGCGGTGCGGCCACCTTTAAGCGCAACGACGATGTGCGCGAGGCATTTGCGGCAACCCCACTCGATCGAATTTTGTTCGAGACGGATTGCCCGTATATGGCTCCGGAGCCCATCCGCGGTCTTGAATGCGAGCCCGCAATGATCTCCATTACGGCAAACACGCTGGTCAACGACCGTGTCGATCGTACCGGCGAGGATGCTGAGGCAATCGCGCGAGCAGCTTGGGAAAATGCCTGCAAACTTTTTCAAAAATAGTTCTTGCGTTCGCGATGGCGCTCCGTTATTCTAATTCCTGCACGCGGGCGTGGCGGAATTGGCAGACGCGTACGGTTCAGGTCCGTATGGGGGCAACCCCATGAAGGTTCAAGTCCTTTCGCCCGCACCATTAAATTAAAGAGCTCCCAGCGATGGGAGCTTTTTTGTTATGAGCCCATCGCAGGGACTTGAACCTGCGAAGGAGCGAGCGTAAAGAAAACGCGGAGCGTTTTAGCGAGCTGGCGAGTCCGCCGGCAGGCGGGCGAAGCCGGTGCGGATCCGCGCAGCGGATACGCGGACGTCCTTTCGCCCGCACCATTAAATTAAAGAGCTCCCAGCAATGGGAGCTTTTTTGATATGCACGATCTCCTTGGACGGGTATCCTAGTCCCAACGTGTGCCTATCAGAGGAGAGACCATGCTGTTGTCCGGTATCATCGCCACCCTTACCAGCCTTTTGATTCCCATCATCATCCTGTTGCTGCTGCTTCCCAACGCCTGCTATGTCGTTGAACAACAGCATGCCGTGATCATCGAGCGCCTGGGCAAGTTTAACCGCATCGTCAACGCGGGCTTCCACATGAAGGTGCCCGTGATCGACCGCAAGGCCGCCACGGTGAGCCTGCGCACCATGAAAAACGGTTTTGGTATCGACGTTAAGACCCAGGATAATGTGACCATCGGCCTCGAGGTCTCTGCTCAGTACCACGTGAGCTATGACATGGGTGCTGGCCCGGCAGATTCGGGTATCTACAAGAGCTACTACATGCTGCAGGAGCCCGTCGACCAGATGCGTGACTTCATCACCGACGCCCTGCGCTCTTCGATCCCCGTCTACACACTTGATGAGGTCTTTGCCAAGAAGGATGACATCGCCAAGGATGTCAACGCTACCGTTTCCGAGCAGATGGCCGCCTACGGCTTCACCCTCGTGTCGACGCTCATCACCAAAATCGCACTGCCGACCGAGGTTGAGAACTCCATGAACGACATCAACGCTGCCCAGCGCAAGCGCGCTGCGGCACAGGAGCTCGCTGAGGCCGACCGCATCAAGCGCGTCACCGAGGCGACCGCCGAGGCTGAGGCTATGGAAAAGGCGGGCGAGGGCATCGCCAACCAGCGCAAGGCCATCGCGCTGGGTATCAAAGATTCGCTCGAGATCATCCAAGAGACGGGTGTCGGCAATGACGAGGCCAACCAACTGTTCATGTTTACGCAGTGGTCCGAGATGATGACGGAGTTCGCTCGCACGGGTAAAACCTCGACGGTCGTGCTGCCGAGCGACTTTTCGCAGTCGGCCTCTATGTTCGAGCAGATGCTGGCTGCCGGTAAGGTTCAGAACGAGTCAAAGGAGTAGGCACGCGTGAAATACACCGTCGTTTGTGTTGGCAAGCTCAAAGAGCGCTTTTGGAAGGACGCGTGCGCTGAGTACACCAAGCGCCTAGGCGCCTATGCCAAGGTGGATATCCGCGAGGTGGCCGATATCGACCCGGCTAAGGCGGGCGGCGTGGATGCCGCGCGCGACAAGGAGGGGGCGGCAATTCTTGCTGCATTGCCGTCTCGAGCGCATGTGATCCTGCTGGCTATCGAGGGCAAGGAGCGTTCGAGTGAGGAGCTCTCGGCGAGGCTCGACGATCTTATGCTACGAGGCAGCAGCGACATCGCCTTTGTGATTGGCGGTTCGGACGGCGTGAGCGATGAGGTGCGCGCCCGCGCCGACGAGATGCTCAGCTTTGGACGCATTACCTTGCCGCATAACTTGGCGCGCGTGGTGCTGCTGGAGCAAATCTACCGCGCCTGCAAGATCAGCCGTGGCGAGCCGTATCACAAATAGGTCGGCAATACGAAACAATGGCGTGGGACAATACCTTTCGTTTTGAGGAATGTGTCTGAAAGGACTATGAGATATGAAGATTGGATTTGTCGGTTTTGGCAATATGGCGAGCGCTATGGCCGATGGCTGGATCGCTGCCGGTGTAGCTGCGAGCGACATGTGCGCCTGCGCGGGTCGCTACGACGCACTGGTTGAGCGCTGCGAGGCGCGCGGCATGGTCGCCTGCCACGATGCCGCCGAGGTTGTCGCCGCATCCGATATCGTGGTCGCTGCGGTCAAACCGTACATGATCGAGAAGGTATTCGCCCCGCTCAAGGATGCTCTTGCCAAAAAGGTCGTTCTGTCGGTTGCCTGGACCTGGGACAGTGCCAGGTGGGAGCAGGTCCTGCCGGGCGTCGCGCATATCTCGACGGTGCCCAACACGCCGGTTTCGGTGGGCGAGGGCGTCATCGCCTGCGAGAAGGCTTCGACGCTTAACGACGAGCAGCGTGCTGTGGTGCTCGACCTGCTCGGTAAGCTTGGCGCTGTCGTCGAGCTCGACACAAGCCTGCTGTTTGTGGGCGGCACGGTGGGTGGTTGCGCTCCGGCGTTTGTCGCCATGGCAATCGAGGCCCTGGGCGATGCGGCGGTCAAGCACGGTATCCCGCGTGCGGATGCTTATCGCATTGTGAGCCAGATGGTGCTGGGTACGGCAAAGCTGCAGCTTGCAACTGGCCAGCATCCTGCGGCGATGAAGGATGCCGTATGCTCGCCCGGTGGTGCCACCATCAAGGGCGTCGTTGCGCTCGAGGACGCCGGCATGCGCAGCGCCCTGGTCAAGGCAATCGACGCAACCCTCCAGTAAAACCGACCAAAAAAGGGACAGTATATTTTGGCAGGTTTTTCCTGCGGTTTTGTCCTTTTAGCGAAAAGTGCCCCGCAACTGGCTCAATTCCAGTTGCGGGGCACTTGCGTTTGCCCAGATAAAACCAACCAAAATAAACCTGTCCCTTTTTGGCAGGTTAGTCCCAGAAGCTGTCTTCTTCGTCCTCGGACTTGGGGCCGCGGTCGACATACATCTTATGGGTGCGCTTCTCCATTACAAAGGCAAGAATCGCAAACAGCAGGATGCCGCCGGCGAAAAGGATGGCAAAACCGGTGCGGGTGCCAAACAAAAAGGAAAAAACTGCGTCCATTGGGTGCCTTCTTGCGTAGTTGAGTTGGGTCGTAAACGCTCATAAGTATATACTTGCCCATACATGTACAAGGTTGCAACCTAAATGGAATGTATATCGCCGGAGGATCTAATGCTTGATATCAAGTTTGTTCGCGAGAACCCCGATGCCATCGATGTCGCCATGGCTAACCGCCAGACGTCTTGGGATCGCGAGAAGTTCTTTGAGCTCGACGACGAGCGCCGTGCCGTCATCACCGAGGTCGAGGAGCTCCAGGCTACGCGCAATGCCGAGTCCAAGAAGATCGGCGCCCTGATGAAGGAGGGCAAGAAGGACGAGGCCGAGGCCGCCAAGGAGGCCGTGCGCGCCGTCAACGAGAAGATTGACGGTCTGGCCGAGCGCCGTACTGCTCTCGAGCAGGAGCAGTACGACTTCATGGCTCACTTGCCCAACATTCCTTGCGAGGCCACGCCGTACGGCAAGGACGAGGACGAGAATATTGAGCGCCGTCGTTGGGGCACCCCGCGCGAGTTCGACTTCGACTTTAAGCCGCATTGGGATCTGGGCACCGATCTGGACATCCTCGACTTCGAGCGCGGCAACAAGCTCTCCGGCAGCCGTTTTACCGTTCTCGGTGGCGCTGGCGCCCGCCTGGAGCGCGCCCTCATCAACTTCTTCCTCGATACGCACACCAGCCGTGGCTTTAAGGAGTGGTGGCCGCCCATCGTCGTCAAGCGTCAGACCATGTTCGGCACGGGTCAGCTGCCCAAGTTCGAGGACGACGCCTATCACGTCTCGGGCGACAACTTCCTGATCCCCACCGCCGAGGTCGTGCTTACCAACCTGCACGCCGGCGAGGTCCTCGATGCCGACACTCTGCCGCGCCGCTACACCGCCTTCACCCCCTGCTTCCGCGAGGAGGCCGGTTCCGCCGGTCGCGACACCCGCGGCATCATCCGTCAGCACGAGTTCGACAAGGTCGAGATGGTCAAGTTCGCTAAGCCGGAGGAGTCCGACGAGGAGCTCGAGAGCATGACCGCCGAGGCCGAGTATCTGCTGCAGCAGCTGGGCCTTCCGTATCGCGTGATTAGCCTGTGCACCGGCGACTTGGGCTTCTCTGCCCGTCAGACCTACGACGTCGAGGTCTGGCTGCCGAGCTACAACGCCTACAAGGAGATCAGCTCCTGCTCCAACTGCGGCGACTTCCAGGCCCGCCGCGCCAACATCAAGTACCGCGACCCCGAGAACTTCAAGGGCTCGCGTTACCTGCACACCCTTAACGGTTCCGGCCTGCCGGCTGGTCGTACCATGGCTGCCATTCTGGAGAACTACCAGAACGCCGACGGCACCATCACGATCCCCGAGGTTCTGCGTCCTTACATGGGCGGTCTCGAGAAGATCGAGCCGGTCGCGTAACTTGGCTGCATAGGGGATATGCAAGGGCGCTCCTTCGGGGGCGCCCTATTTCGTGCGCAGGTCCATACCATGCCGTGCGGACAGCTCGATAGAAAACACACGAACAAACGTTCTGTATACATGCATTTACCTGCTATGCTTTTGCTAACTAAGAGCAAGAGAAAGGGGATGTGATGGAGCTGTTCGACGAGCTGGTTGTGTTGTTCCAGAGTGATGAGGGCGGGGAGCACCTGCTGGTAACGTGCGAGCCGTCGGGTATGGGTGGCTTGGTGGTTCGGCAGACGAGTGAGGGACCATTGACGCAATGGTGCTATGAGGAGTCGCCGCATGTGGTCGAGACGTTTGTGGCGCATGAGGCGCTTGTTGTCCTTGAGCACTTCTATGGCGTTGGATCTTCTAATCAGGTGGCCCGAATGCTGAGCATTTCGTTTGCCGACTACGACTGTGCCCAACGGGTGCGGTCGCTTCTGGGGGAGCTTGGCGTCGGGTTCGATGTGATCGAAAAGCCAATCGATCGTACGAAAAGCGCTGATGCTCGTGGTGCAGCGTGACAAATTGCGGCCCGCGCGAAAAAAGTTTGAGATTGTGCTTGACTCCAATAAGCTAAAGTGGTTTTATATGTCTTGCGCTGCGGCGTTACCTCAGCTGGATAGAGGGTCTGACTACGAATCAGAACGTCATAGG
>DXLQ01000065.1:0-2877 GCA_019414685.1 Collinsella sp.
TCTGGGTGTTTGCGATCATGCCCTTCGATCCGTCGCTCGAGCATCTACTGCTGGTTTACCCCGTAACCTGGCTCATCACCGCAACCATGTTCACCATCTACCACCACAGCGGCAACTGGCTAGGTCGCGCCACCGCCTAGCTCATCCGTCAGATACCCCTGATAAGTTGCGGTGAAATAGTTCCTGAAAAGCCCTTGCGGACCGTCAAACAAGTACTATTCCACCGCAACTTCCTTATGAGCTGTAGGTGTTGGCGGAAAACGAATCAATTAGTATTCGATGCCTTGGCGGGCTAGGAGGCCTTCGTCGAAGTAGTGTTTGATGGGACGTATTTCGGTGACTAAGTCCGCGAGGTCGGCCAACGGCAGCAGCCCGCGGCCGGTGAGCACGAGTTCCGTGGTGGCGGGCTTTATCGCGATCAGCGCTTCGACATCCTCGCGTGTCACGAAGCCGCGGCGCATGGCCTCGCCGAGTTCGTCCAAAATCAGAACGTCGACCTGTGATATCTGCTCGCATGCGAGCTCCATGATCTGTGCGGCGCAAGCCTCGGGCGTGTCGCGGTCAGCTTGTACGATGCGCAGCCCCAGGCGCGGCGCGGCATCGTGTTCGGCGCAGTGCAGTTTCTTGGCAAACTGCAGCCTAAGAACGTCGAGCCCGTAGCCCGTCGCGCGCAGCGCGAGCCCCAGCGCAGCCGTCGTCTTGCCCTTGCCGTCGCCTGTATAGATTTGAACCTTGCCGACTTACAGTGATGCCATCTCTGTCCTTTCGTGCCCGGCGTCGGTTTATCGCCGTCCGGGTTGGGTATTCTAGAAAGCATTATCAACCCCAGTAGATGGAGTTCAAGCAGATGGAGATGGATGACAACAAACGTAGACGGAATATGATTCTCTACGTGCTCATCGCCTTCGTCGTCTACCTCGTGCTCTCGACCGTTCTGTTCCCCAACATCGGTCACACGCAGCAGATTACGAAGACCGATTACTCGACGTTTGTCAAAGCGCTCGATAAGAAGAGCGTCGACAAGGTCGAGTACAACACGGACGATTACTCGATTTATTACACCAAGAAGGGCGAGGACGAGAACATCGCCTACAAGACGACCGGTGTGCCGAATGACGCGGGCTTTACCGATCGCGTGCTTGAGTCTGGCGCTTCGCTGGAGTCGGTCGTTCCCGATAAAAACTCGGGTTTGATGACCTACTACCTGCTCACACTCATTCTTCCCATGGCGATTTTCTTCCTCATCGGTTGGTGGCTCAACCGCCGCATGAAGAAGGCTATGGGCGATGACGGCCCGTCGATGAACTTTGGCGGCGGCGGTTTTGGCGGCGGCGGACTGGGTAAGTCCGGCGCGCGCGTGATCGCCTCCAAGGACGTGGGCGTGACCTTTAAGGACGTCGCCGGTCAGGAAGAGGCCAAGGAGTCTCTCAAGGAGGTCGTCGACTTTCTGGAGAAGCCGCAGCGCTACGAGGAGATCGGCGCCAAGCTGCCGCGTGGTGCTCTCCTTGTTGGCCCTCCGGGTACCGGTAAGACCCTGCTTGCCAAGGCTGTTGCCGGCGAGGCCGGTGTTCCGTTCTTTAGCATTTCGGGCTCTGAGTTCGTTGAGATGTTTGTCGGTCGCGGCGCTGCTAAGGTTCGTGACCTGTTTAAGCAGGCCAAGGAAAAGGCACCGTGTATCGTCTTTATCGATGAGATCGATACCATCGGTAAGAAGCGCGATGGCGGCGGCTTTAGCGGCAACGACGAGCGCGAGCAGACGCTCAATCAGTTGCTGACCGAGATGGATGGCTTCGATAACCATAAGGGTATCGTTGTCCTTGCCGCAACCAACCGCCCCGACAGTCTCGATCCCGCTCTACTGCGCCCCGGTCGTTTTGACCGCCGCATCCCCGTCGAGCTGCCCGATCTGACCGGCCGCAAGAACATCCTCGAGCTGCATGCCAAGAGCGTGAAGACCGAGCCGCCGATCGACCTGACCGCGATTGCCCGCGCCACGCCCGGTGCCTCGGGCGCCGACCTGGCCAATATCATCAACGAGGGCGCCCTGCGCGCCGTTCGCGAGGGTCGCAAGCGTGCAACCCAGGACGACTTCGAGGAGTCGGTGGAGGTCGTCATTGCCGGCCAACAGCGTAAGTCCACGGTGCTGTCCGACCACGAGAAGCAGGTCGTTTCTTATCACGAGATCGGCCATGCCATCGTTGCCGCTCGCCAGAAGGGCTCTGCGCCGGTCACGAAGATCACCATCGTGCCGCGCACGAGCGGTGCTCTTGGTTATACCATGCAGGTCGAGGAGGACGAGCGCTTCCTGACGACGCGCCAGGAGGTCTTGGACAAGCTCGCTGTCTATTGCGGTGGCCGCGCAGCCGAGGAGCTCATCTTTGGAGAGATGACGACCGGCGCCGCCAACGACATCGAGCAGGCCACCAAGCTCGCCCGTAATATGGTGACGCGCTTTGGTATGTCCGACGAGTTTGGCATGATGGCGCTCGGTACCGTGCAGAACGCGTATCTCAATCAGGACACGTCGCTCACCTGCGCCCCCGGTACGGCCGAGCGCGTGGACGCGATTGTCGCCAAGCTGATCGAGGATGCGCACGACCGCGCTTTGCAGATTCTGAAGGAGAACAAGTTTAAGCTCCACGAGCTGGCTCGTTATCTGTATAAGAAGGAGACCATCACGGGCGAGGAGTTCATGAACCTCCTCACGCGCGAGAATCCGCTGATGCCCAAGCAGCAGTAAAGCCGCGGCCGAGCCAGTAAACGCCGACGCCCCATTTGAGCAGCTTTCTCAAATGGGGCGTTTTGCTTGAGAGGGATGGAAATGAAGATCGTGGTGAGCGCCTGCTTGATGGGCGAGAGCTGCAAGTATAACGGGCT
>DXLQ01000065.1:2977-9479 GCA_019414685.1 Collinsella sp.
TTTTCGTCGGTGAAGGGCTCCGGGTTGCCTTGCTTCCACTCGTTGGTGGCGTGCGCGTGCTCGCACAGGGCAGGGATATCGGTCTCGGAAAGCCCGACCTGCTCAAGCGTTACGGGCAGCCCCATCTGCTTGTTGAAGTCAGCATAGCGCTTAAGGTTCTCGGTGTCGCCCGTGTAGGCGAACAACACCAGCACGCCCAGGCTTACGACTTCGCCGTGCAGGTAGGTGCCCTCACGCGGAATGCTGCAGGCGGCGTTGTAGAACGCGTGCGCCACGCTCGAGTTGTAGTAGTAATCGTTCTGGTTGGTCAGGTTCGAGACATAGCCCGTGTTGACCACGATGTCGAGCGCGATCTGCTTGACGGCCTCGCTCGACAGATTCTGACGAACGTCCTCAAGACCCTGAACACCGTAGGTAAACAGCGGCTCGGAACAGGTGTGGGCAAGAGCCAGGCCAAGGCCGGCGGTGTGCTCCAGGTCGCCGGCGCTCGTGGCGTACTCGACTTCGGGCTGCTTGGACAGGGCGTCGCCCACGCCGGCCCAGAAGTACTCCGCCGGAGCCTCGGCGATGATCTTGGGATTGATGAAGATGTGCGCCGGTCGGTTGGGGTACGAATAGCCCTCGAGCGATCCATCGTCGTTGTAGACGACGGCAATGGCGGTCGCGGCGGAACAGTTAGAGCAAATCGTCGGCACCGTAAAGACAATCTTCTTGAGCTCGATTGCCGCTGTCTTGACGGTGTCGAGTGCCTTGCCGCCGCCACAGGCGATAAGCACGTCTGCCTGCTGGCAAGCGGGGGAGTTCACGACCTTGGCGATATTGGCGCGCGTACTGTTGGTGCCGTAGACGCGCGTCTCCAGAATCTCGACGTCGGTACCTTCAAGCGCCGCCTCGATGCCCGGCGGCGCCGCAGCTAGGGCTCGCTTGCCACCAATGATGGCGACTTTCTTCGCGCCGTACTCCGCCAGTGCGGCGGGCAGCTCGGTAAAGCAATCCTCGCCGACGGTGTAGTCGCTCATTCCGATTGTGCGCATGGCAGCCTTCTTTCGTTAGTTAAAGTGCTTTCAGGTATTTTGCTCCTAGAGAAGGCTAACGACCACGAGAAATTTCTTACGTATGAAACCAGTGTTGAGGGTTTTTCGCCGGCGCGGAACGTGCTAGCATACTCCGCATAAGCGTTGATGGGGACGAGTAGTCGGCCGTCCGCATGCCACAGAGAGCGGGGAGCGCTGAGAACCCGTGCATGCGACCGATGAAAATCACCCCGGAGCTGCGGTCCCAACGGACGTGCCGCGCAGGCACGTCTTAGTAGATATCGCCGAGATGGTCGTCGATACAGGCCAGCCGAGTAACGGATGCGAGCGCGCGAATACGCGGGCGAGGGCATCTAAGCTGGGTGGTTAAACGAAGAGCTTTTACGGGCGTATAGCCCGTTTTGTGGCGCTTCGTCCCAGCTTGTAGGGACGGGCGCTTTTTTGGTGCCCAACGGGCGTGCGCGCCCACGACATGAAAGGGGTACCGTGGCAAACGAGTACAAGCAGACGATGAATCTGCCCAAGACCGGTTTTCCCATGCGTGCCGGTCTTTCCAAGTCCGAGCCCAAGCGACTCAAGGACTGGCAGGACAACAAGGTCTACGAGCAGGTTCTGAAGAAGAACGAGGGTCACAAGAAGTTCGTGCTGCACGACGGCCCTCCGTACGCCAACGGCCCGATTCACATCGGCCACGCCATGAACAAGATCTCCAAGGACATGATCAACCGTTACTGGATGATGCAGGGCTATGAGGTTCCCTATGTCCCCGGTTGGGACTGCCATGGCCAGCCGATCGAGCATAAGGTCGAGGAGAAGCTCGGCACCGAGAAGTTCAACCAGACCTCCACGGCTAAGATCCGCGAGCTTTGCAACAAGTTCGCCGTCGAGAACATCGAGCTGCAGAAGGCCGGCTTCCGTCGCCTGGGCGTGCTCGGCGACTGGGATAACCCCTACCTGACGCTCTATCACCAGCATGACGCTGCCGACATCGAGGTCTTCAAGGCCATGTTCGATAAGGGTATGATCTATCGCGGTCACAAGCCCGTCCATTGGTGCAAGCACTGCCACACCGCACTCGCTGAGGCCGAGATTGAGTACTCCGACGAGACGAGCCCGTCCATCTTCGTGCGCTTTGAGATGACCTCCAAGCCCGCCGGCCTCGAGAACTTCGACGGCCCGGTTGACTTTATCATCTGGACGACCACGCCGTGGACCATCCCCTCCGACCAGGCAGTTTCTCTCAAGCCCGGCGCCGCCTATGTCGCCGTTGAGCACGAGGGTCGTGCCGAGGTCATGCTCGAGGACCTGGCTCCCAAGTGCTGCGAGGAGTTTGGTTGGGAGTACACCCCGGTTATGGTCGACGGTAAGCCCTATGTGGTTCCCGCCGAGACCTTCCACCACATCCACTACAAGCAGCCGATCTTTGATGGTGTTGAGGGCGTGGCGCTGCTGGCCGATTACGTCGGTGTCGATGACGGTACCGGTATCGTCCACAACTCGCCCGGCCACGGCGTCGACGACTACTTTGCCTGCCTCAAGGAGGGCATTACCGACATCTGCATGCCGGTCGATGACGACGGCAAGTTCTACACCGGCGAGGAGTTTGGCACCGGTGGCCCCTTCAGCGGTATGGATACCGATGAGGCCAACCCGCACATCATCGAGTTCCTGCGCGAGCGCGGCACCCTGGTCCTCGAGAAGAAGATCACGCACAGCTATCCGCACTGCTGGCGCTGCAAGCACCCGGTGCTCTTCCGTGCTACCGACCAGTGGTTTGTCTCTATGGACAAGACCGGTTTGCGTGAGCAGGCTGGCAAGGAGGTTCGCGAGAACGTCAAGTGGTATCCGGCTCACGCCGCCAACCGCATTGGCGCCATGGTCGAGCAGCGTCCCGACTGGTGCATCAGCCGTCAGCGCAACTGGGGCGTGCCTATCCCCAGCTACACCTGCGCCGACTGCGGCGAGAAGGTCATGAACGACGCCACGCTCGACGCCGTCATCAAACTCTTCCACGAGAAGGGCTCCGACGCCTGGTTCACCGACGCTCCCGAGAGCTACCTGGGTGAGGCCTGCGTCTGCCCCAAGTGTGGCGGCCATCACCTCAAGGCCGATAAGGACATCCTCGACGTGTGGTGGGATTCCGGCGTGTCCTGGAAGGCCGTCTGCGAGTATCGCCCCGAGCTTGAGTACCCGGCTGACGTGTATCTCGAGGGCTCCGACCAGCATCGCGGTTGGTTCCAGAGCTCGCTGCTCACTTCGGTGGGCGCCAACGGCCATGCTCCCTACAAGGCGGTCGTCTCGCAGGGCTTCACGCTCGACGGCCAGGGCCGCAAGATGTCCAAGTCGCTCGGCAACGTCATCGACCCCAATAAGGTCTGTGACGAGATGGGCGCCGACATCATCCGCCTGTGGGTTGCTTCCGTTGACACCAGCTCCGACGTGTCCATCGACCACGAGATTCTTGCCCGTACGTCCGATGCCTACCGTCGTTTCCGCAACACGCTGCGCTTCCTGCTTTCCGAGCTCGAGGGCCAGTTTGAGCCTGAGACCGACGGTGTCGCCTTTGCCGACCTGCTGCCGCTCGACAAGCTCATGGTTGCCCGTCTGACCCAGGTTCAGGCCGAGGTCGACGACGCTTACTCTTGCTACGAGTTCCCGCGCGCTTACCGTGCGCTTTATGACTTCGTGGTTACCGAGCTTTCCAACGTGTATCTCGACGCCCTGAAGGACCGCCTGTACTGCGACAAGCCCGGCTCGCTCGAGCGCCGCAGCGCCCAGACCGTGCTTGCCGAGCTCTTCTCGATGCTCATGCGCGACCTGCAGCCGATCCTGTCCTACACGGTCGACGAGGCCATGGCCTATGCGCCCGCCGGCTGCGTCGATCACCAGAAGTACGCCGCGCTGCTCGATTGGTACAAGTCGCCCATCACAATCGACGAGGCCAATGAGTTCGAGGGCGTGCTCGAGGCTTCGCTCGAGCTTCGTAGCGCCGTGACCAAGGCCCTCGAGGATGCCCGCTCCGCCGGCACCTTCACCAAGAGCCAGCAGGTCCGCGTTAAGGCGGTCGTTCCTGCCGAGATGTACGCGCTGCTGACCGGCGACAAGGCGGTCGACCTGGCCGAGTTCTACATCGTCTCCGATGTTGAGCTGAACCAGGGCGAGGAGCTTTCCGTCGCTATCGAGGCTGCCGAGGGCGAGTGCTGCGATCGTTGCTGGAACTACCGCACCACCGTCGGCGAGTACAACGGCCACGCGCATATCTGCAAGCGCTGCGCTGACGCGCTGTAAGTTACGGCGTTCGTAGAACGCCGTAACCTACCGACGCTGCAAACGCCCCTAAGCGGCAATCTGACGTTCAATCGTCGGTCGCGTACCAAAGTACGCTTCCCTCCTCTTTCACGTCACCTTGCTCGCTTAGGGACGTTTTCGCTGTTGGTGACGATAACGCGGCATTTCCATTGCTGGAGCTAGAGGCTTTCTTTCGACTTGCGTTTTTAGTCGAAAGCTATTAAGCGACATTCCGTTATTCGGAATGTCGCTTTCGTTTTTAGCTGGTTATTTCGCTTGCGTTGGTGGATATGTCGTGCGTTCTGCGTATGGCAATATAAGATAGTTCTTTGTATTAAACGTAATTCGATGTTCTTGAGGGTAGGGGATTGATTTGGGTCGTGCTGGGGATATGACGCCGCCTTTGCGTTGGCGGTTGGGTGTTGCTGGTGGGGTGGCGCTCGTTGTGCTGCTTGTTGACCAGTTGACCAAGCTTGCGGTTCGTGCCGTGGGCGACGCTTTGCATGTGACTGTTATCCCCGGCGTGATCGACTTCCTGTTTGTCCGCAATATCGGCGCTGCCTTTAGCATGGGCGAGGGGCATGGCATCGCGTTTGCCGTGCTGGCGCTGGCGGTCATTGTCGCTATTGCCGCGTACCTCATTCGTGCACCCCAGCTCGCCCATCTTGAGGTTGTGGGCATGGCGATGGTTGCGGGCGGTGCTATCGGCAACGCTATCGATCGTTTGGCCTTTGGCTTCGTGACCGATTTTATTGCCACCACCTTCATCGACTTCCCCGTCTTCAATGTGGCCGATATCGGCATTACCTTGGGCGTCGTGCTCGCCCTCTTCGGATACATGTTCTTGAGCCCCGCGGCCCGCGAGGTTGATGCGACTGCCGAGCTCAATGCCCGTGATGAGGCCCGCGCTAAGCGCAAGGCCAAGCAGCGTGGGGAGCGTGCCCGCAAGATTCGCGAAAGGAATGAGCGTTAATGGCCGACATCCATATTCTTGTTGCCGACGATTCCGCTGGTCAGCGTCTTGACGCCTATTTGGGCGCCAACGATGGCTGTCCCACGCGCTCTGCCTGCGCGCATCTGATCGAGGGAGGCGCCGTTGCCGTCAACGGTGAGACTTGTCTCTCTAAAAAGTGCGCCGTACGCGCCGGCGATCGCATCTCGGTCGACTTGCCCGAGCCGCACGACCCGACCGACGTGATTCCCGAGGCCATTCCCCTCGATATCCGCTACGAGGACGACTACCTTATCGTGCTCTCCAAGCAGCGGGGCCTGGTGTGCCATCCCGCCCATGGCCACGAGAGCGGCACCCTTGCGAACGCTCTGGTCTACCACTGCGGCATCGACCATCTTGGTACCGTACAGGGTGAGGACCGCCCCGGGATCGTGCATCGTTTGGATCGCGATACCTCGGGTCTCATGCTTGCGGCAAAGGACGACGACACGCAGCGCGCGCTTCAAAATCTCATTCGCACGCGCACGCTCGATCGTCGCTATATCACGCTCGTTCACGGGCACATCGCCATGGACGAGGGCACCATCAATACCGGTATCGCCCGTTCTACGCGCGACCGCGTCAAGATGGCGGTTTCGGACGACCCCTTTGCCCGTCAGGCCATTACGACCTTTAAAGTCCTCGAGCGCTTCGATTCCACGCGTTTCGACGACGGCTATACGCTCGTCGAGTGCCACCTGTTTACGGGCCGCACACATCAGATTCGCGTGCATATGCGCCATATCAACCACGCCTGCGTGGGCGATCCGCTCTACGGTAAGTGCGATGCGCGTGCCGATCAGGGTCTGACCAGGCAATTCCTTCATTCCTGGCGCGTCGCATTCGACCATCCCGTGACGGGTGAGCGCATCGAATGCCGCGACGAGCTGCCTTGGGATCTTGCTGCGGTTCTTGACGACCTGGCCCCGCGCTCGCTTGGCCGCACCGCCGCCGGCGACGACATCGTCCCGCAGCTTGGCCTTCTCGAAGCCTAGCCGGTATTAGGTGGTTTCTTGAACTCGGTAAGCCTGCGGTATGATATACGGTTGTTTACGTAACGCGTTCTCGGGAGCCTGCATGCTCGCCTTTTTACAAACTAACACGCCCATCGTGATCTTTAACCAGATTGTGGTTACGCTGCTCACGGTCTGCTTTCTGTACCAGGTGGTCTTCTTTGTCATTGGCGCTC
>DXLQ01000066.1:0-9318 GCA_019414685.1 Collinsella sp.
CCGCCGCTGCGACGTCAACGAACGCACCCGTCACGCACATGCCCATCGCTCATGACGCAGCGGCGGGCGCGGATTCGGGCATTGCAATCAAGAACACGCTCTCGGCCGATGATTTTCGTCGCATGATGAACCAGATGAAGGGCGGAGCGCCGACTAAGTCCACGCAAGCCGCGACCCCCGCTTCACCCATGCCAGCACCGACCGTACCGGCCGAGCAGAATACGGATGGAGCCCCACTCGCCGCGAACTCAAAATTTACCTTTGAGAACTTTGTCTACGGCCCCGAGAACAGCCATGCCTATCGCTCGGCACTCAAGTTTGCCGCCCTCGCGGACGAGCGCGGCACGTGCACATCGCTGTTCATCTACGGCAAATCGGGCCTAGGCAAGACGCACCTGCTGCTTGCCATCAAAAACGAGCTCGCCGAGAAGTCGCCCGAGATCAAGGTCAAGTATGCCAACTCCCAGGCATATCTGGACGACCTGATGACCGAGTTCGACCGCCAAAAGAAGAGCAACGCCCCTATCATGCAGGCATACCACGGCGTGGACGTGCTCATCATCGATGACATCCAAAACATCATCGGCAAGCGCGCGAGCGTGGACTACTTTTTCCAGCTCATGGACGAGTTCATCCGCAACAACAAGAAGGTCGTCATCGCGGCAGACCGCGCCCCCAAGGACCTGAGCATGGACGAGCGTCTGACCAGCCGCTTCAACGCCGGCATGCTCTGCCTGGTCGCAGAGCCCAGCTACGAGATGAAATACAAGATCTTGCAGCGCTATTACGAGAACACCATCGTCGCCGCTCCCGAGGCAGGCGACGACTCGCTGCTGGCGGCCTATGGGGGCGACAGCGGGCACCTGACCGACGACCACTTTAAACACATGGCCGAGGTCTCGGGCACCAACATCCGCGAACTCGAGAGCTTTTGCGAGCGCTGCGCCGGCGAGGCGGGCGACCGCGAGCGCGAGGGCGGGGAGCTCACCTTTGACGATATCGACGCCATCGCCAGCCAGTACTTCGACACATCGGCCAAAAAGATCAACGTCCAGACGGTTCAGTCCGTCATCGAAGAGCAGTACGGCGTGACACACGAGGAGCTCATCGGCCCGCGTCGCAACGCCAATATCGCCAAAGCGCGCCATATCGCTATCTACCTGGCCATCGAGATGTGCGAAATGACGACCACGGCGGTGGGCGCCGAATTTGGCAACCGCAACCACTCGACCGTCAGCACGAGCTACAAAAAGGTCCAGAAGATGATCCAGGAAGACCGCACCGTCACCGAAGACCTCAAGTCACTGCGCGATAAAATTACACTGCGCTCGTAGGGAAATAGAGACACCTGTTGAAAACTTGTCGAAACCACGGGCATAAGGTGTTTAAAACCCAACCCGCGGTGATGAAAAGTTTTGCGCAGGTTTTGAACGTGGAAAACCACCCCCGTTGCACACAGGTTGCTGTCGATTCTCTTTCTGGGTCTGACCTGCGTCTTTGGGAGTAATCAACAGTTTCGTCAGTGCTATTACTATTATTAAGATATTTATATCTACAGAAAGGTATTAAAAGATGAAGTTCACCGTCAGCCAGAGCTCGCTTACACAAGCCATCGGCGTCGTTATGAAGGGTGTCGCTTCGGCATCCACCCTTCCCATCCTGTCGGGCGTGCTCGTCAAGGCGCAAGACGGCATCTTGGAATTCCAGACCTCTAACTACACCATCTCGATCCGTCATCGCATCGCGGCGCATGTCGAAGAAGAGGGCGAGATGGTTATCCCCTGTAAGATGCTCTCCAATATCACCAAGACCCTCCCCGATGCCCCGGTCACCTTTGAGCTGTCCGAGCGCCAGGTGCTGATTGGTTGCGAGAAGAGCTCTTTCCGCCTGAACACGCTCGATGCCAATGACTTCCCCGAGTTTCCGGCCTATGCCATCGAGAGCGCCGTGGAACTGCCGACCGATATCTTGTGCGAGATGGTCGGCCGCGTGTGGCGCGTCACCTCGACTGACAAGGCCCGCCCCATCCTGGGTGGCGTGCACATGAAGGTCGAGAACAACACCGTGCGCCTGGTGGCGACCGATTCCTTCCGTTTGGCCGTGTGCGATACGCAGGTCGAGACCTCGACCCTCGAAGGCTCCTTTGAGCTCAACGTTCCGGCTGACGCCTTTAACGACGCACTGAACATCATGGCCAGCCAGGCGACCATCATGATTGGGGCTACCGACACCCAGGTCGTCTTTGAGGCCGGCAACACCACCTACGTGTCGCGCCGCATCGAGGGCGTGTACCCCAACTACAAGCAGCTCATCCCCGATTCGTGCGTGACGAGTGTCAAGATCGATGTGGCCGCCTTCAATGCCGCCCTCAAACGCGTGGCCGTTATCGCGAGCGCCAACCCCGCCGTCAAGTTCGAGATCGACGTCGAGAACGGCCAGATGGGCCTGTCTTCCATCTCCAACGACCAGGATCTGGCGCAGGAGACGATCGATGTCGAGGCCGAGGGCGAGTCGGGTACCATCGCCTTCAACTACCACTACATCTTTGGCTGCCTGAACGCCCTGTCCAAGGAGAAGGAGATCACGCTGGAGCTCAAGAGCTACTCGCAGGCGGGCATCTTCAAGTCCTACGACAAGATCAACTACCTGTACCTGGTCATGCCGGTTCGCATCTAGCGCTGCGCCATGACCATGTTCGCCCGCGATCTTTCCGTCGCGCACTACCGCAGTTTCGAGAGCTATCGTCTTGCCCTGGACGAGGGCGTGACGATACTTGCGGGACCCAACGCGGCGGGAAAGACCAATCTCATAGAGGCGCTGCAGCTGCTGACGAGCGGCGCCTCGTTTAGACATCCGACCGCAGCCGAGCTCGTCCATGACGGCGTGGGCTCGTGCAAGGTCGAGCTGAGGCTCGAGGGCGACGGCCGCGTACTTGATATGGGATTGAGCGCGGAGGACGGTAAGCGCTCGTTTAGCCGCAACGGCAAGAGATGCTCTGCCGCCGGTGTGCGCGGCGTTCTGCCGAGTGTGCTGTTTTGCCCCGACCATCTGGACATGGTTAAGCGAGGCGCCAGTGTGCGCCGCGCCGCCCTCGATGACTTTGGCATGCAACTGAGCGCACGCTATGCCGATCTTGCGAGCACCTATGGGCGCTGCGTGACCCAGCGTAACGCCCTGCTCAAGGAGGCCTGGTGCTGCCGCGAGATGCTCGGCGCGTGGAACGATTCGATTGCCCGCGCGGGCTCGGCCCTGCTCGTGCACCGGTTGGCCCTGCTCGACCGGCTAGCGGGCTATGTACGCACTGCCTACGGACAAGTGGCATCCGGTGAGGCCGCCAACGTGACCTATGCGTCCACGCTGGGGGATTTGCCCCAGGTCGAGGATCGCGAAGAGCTGAAGGGCTGGGCGTACGAGCGCATGCTGGCCACCCTTGATGAGCACGCCGACGAGGAAATTCGCCGCGGCGTGACGTTGGTGGGGCCGCATCGCGATGAGATTGAGTTTACCGTGGCGGGTCGCTCCGCTCGTTCGTTTGCCAGCCAAGGTCAGCAGCGAACGTTGGTGCTGGCCTGGAAGGTGGCGGAGGTGGCCGTAGCTCGCGATGTCCTGGGCACCGCCCCGCTGCTGCTTTTGGACGACGTGATGAGCGAGCTCGACGGCGAGCGTCGCGGCGCTTTCCTGCGGCTGATCGGCGATGATATCCAGACGGTCATAACCACGACCAACCTGGGGTACTTTACCGATGACCTGCTTGATCGAGCCAAGGTGGTGAGCATGGGTGAGACGTGCTAATTACGAGCGCGAGAGCGAAACGGTCGCCTTCAGTGGCTTTTTGAACGCAGAGCGCCAGCGCATCCTGGCGGCTGCGACCCCTGAGCGCCGTGCGCAGATGGAGGCCGCCGAGGAGTCGCGCGTGGTCTATCGCGCGTGGAACGCGGTGTGCTCGGGCACGCGCGAGGGGCGGCATGTGACGGGCCTGCGCTACCTGCCCGAGTCCAATGAGCTGCTGGTATATCTCGACTCGCCCTCGTGGACGCAGGAAATGACGTTGTTGCGCGAGATCATCCGCGCGCGCATGGAGCGCGCCGGCGCGCATGTGGACGGCCTGGTGTTCAAAACCACCGCGCCCGGTCACATGCCGTCCGCCGCCAAGGAGCGCCTTCGCCCAGCGACGACCGAGCGCCCGCCGGCCCCACACGCCGACCTCAGCGATGCCGAGCGCACCGAGATTGAGCGCCAAGTGGCGCCCATCGAAGACCAAAAACTGCGCGAGGCCCTCGAGAACGCCATGAGAGCCAGTGCCGAGTGGGCCAAGGGCGTGCAAAGCAAAAAAGAGCCTTAAATCGCATCTGGTGGCCTTGTAGAGCCAAATACCCTCGTTCCCGAGGGTATTTTTTTACGATAAACTAGTAAGGCTGTACACATTTTCTTGACTGAAGGAGGACGTGTGGCAAACGAAAACGATTACGATGGCGGCGAGATTAAGATTCTCGAAGGTCTCGAGGCCGTTCGTAAGCGCCCGGGCATGTATATCGGCTCGACGAGCGCCAGCGGTCTGCATCACCTGGTGTGGGAGATCGTTGACAACTCCGTCGACGAGGCCATGGCCGGTTTCTGCACCGAGATCCAGGTGACGGTCCACGCCGACAACTCCATCACGGTCGTCGACAACGGGCGCGGCATCCCCGTCGACGAGCACCCTGTTAAAAAGATCCCGACGCTCGAGGTCGTCATGACGATCTTGCACGCCGGCGGTAAGTTCGATAACTCGGCCTATAAGGTCTCGGGCGGCCTGCACGGCGTGGGCATCTCCGTCGTCAACGCACTGTCCAAGCGCGTGGTCGTTCAGGTTCGTCGCGATGGCAACACCTACGAGATGGAGTTCTCGCGCGGCAAGACCGTCAAGAAGATGGAGGCCGTGGGCACCTCGGATTCGACGGGCACCACCGTCACCTTCTGGCCCGACGACGAGATCTTCGAGACCTGCATCTACGATTTCGATACGCTGCATAACCGTCTGCAGGAGACGGCGTTCCTCAATAAGAACCTCAAAATCGTGCTGACCGACGAGCGCGAAGCGACTCCCCACGTGGAGGAGTTTTGCTACGAGGGCGGCATCATCGACTTCGTCAAGTTCCTCAACGAGGGCAAGGACGTCCCCGAGGCCTTTAAGGAGCCCATCTACATCGAGGGCAAATCGGACCCGGACGCGCCTGTGGCCAAGATGGGCGAGGTCGAGGTTTCCCTGCAGTGGAATAGCGGCTACGGCGAGAACGTCATGTCGTTTGCCAACGACATCTACACCCCCGAAGGCGGCATGCACCTTGAGGGCTTCCGTACCGCGCTCACCCGCGTGATCAACGATTACGCGCGCAAGCAGAACCTGCTCAAGGAAAAAGACGCCAACCTGACCGGCGACGATGTGCGCGAGGGCCTTTCGGCCGTTATCTCGGTCAAGCTGCCCGATCCGCAGTTTGAGGGCCAGACCAAGGCAAAGCTCGGCAGCTCCTATATGCGAGCGCTCACGCTCAAGATTGTGACCGACGGCCTCGCCGATTACTTGGAGGAGCATCCCAAGCCCGCCCGCGAGATCGTCAAGAAGGCGCAACAGGCCTGCAAGGCGCGCAATGCCGCCCGCAAGGCGCGCGAGGCGACCCGCCGCAAGAGCCTGCTCGAGACGGCGTCCCTGCCCGGTAAGCTCGCTGACTGCTCGGTGCGCGATGCCGAGCTGACCGAGCTCTTCATCGTAGAGGGCGACTCGGCAGGCGGTTCGGCCAAGGACGGCCGTCGCCGAGACATCCAGGCGATTCTGCCCCTGCGCGGCAAGATTTTGAACGTCGAGCGCGTTGGTGACCATCGCGCGTTCTCGAGTGACACCATCCAGTCGCTGATTACCGCGATCGGCTGCGGCGTCACGACGAGTGCCGGCGACGGCGGCGACTTTGATATCACCAAGGCGCGCTACCACAAGATCATCATCATGACCGATGCAGACGTCGACGGTGCGCATATCCGCATCCTGCTGCTGACGTTCTTCTACAAGTACATGCGTCCGCTGATCGATGCCGGCTACGTCTATGTTGCCTGCCCGCCCATCTTTGGCATTAAGGTGCGCAACAAGATCCACTACGTGTATCCCAATGGACGCCAGCCCGAAGACGAGATCCTGCGCGACACCATCCAGAGTCTGGGCCTGAACCCCGACGATAACGACGAGGACGGCAAGGCCAAGGACGGCAAGATCACCAAAAAGCGCAAGGGCTATACCGTCCAGCGCTACAAGGGCCTGGGCGAGATGGACCCCAAGCAGCTTGCCTCGACGACGATGGACCCCAAGACCCGCATTCTGCAGCGCGTGTCGATCGAGGACGCCGTGGTGGCGGACCGCGCCGTGCGCGAGCTGATGGGTTCCGAGGTCGGCTATCGCCGCGAGTACATTGAAAAACATGCGCATGACGCGCGTTTCCTTGACGCTTAAGAGGAGGTAACGTGGCAGACGATATCAACAATAACGAGGATATGGACGAGGCCGGCGATGCCGGTATGCCCGATGATCTGAAGCGCCTGCTTGCCCGTGCTGAGCAGGGCGAGGACGGCGATCCGGACGCCTATAACCCCGATGCCGATGATGATGAGGAAGAGGACGACGACGCCGAGCTCGAGGAGAGCTTTGGCGAAGTCGATCGTGGCGCCTCGGCCGGCGAGGACATCAACGGCGGCCAGCTCCAGATTTCGGAGTTCGGTCGCGAGATGAAGCAGTCGTTCATCGAGTATTCGATGTCGGTTATCACAGCGCGTGCCCTGCCGGACGTGCGCGACGGCTTAAAGCCGGTACACCGCCGCATCCTGTACGCGATGAACGAGAGCGGCATCTTCCCCAACCGCCCACACAAAAAGTCGGCCTGGACGGTCGGCGAAGTTATCGGTAAGTACCACCCGCACGGTGACTTTGCGGTCTACGAGGCCATGGTCCGCCTGGCGCAGTGGTTCTCCATGCGCACGCCGCTCATCGACGGTCACGGCAACTTCGGCAACATCGATGGCGACGGCGCGGCGGCCATGCGTTACACCGAGAGCCGTCTGGCAAAGCCCGCCATGGAACTGCTGCGTGACTTGCAGAAGGATACCGTCGACTGGCAGCCCAACTACGACGAATCGCTCGCCGAGCCCGTGGCGCTGCCCGCGCGCTTCCCCAACCTGCTGGTCAACGGCAGCCAGGGCATCGCCGTCGGCATGGCCACCAACATCGCCCCGCATAACCTCACCGAGGCGATCGAGGCCACCTGCTACCTGATCGACAACCCCGACGCCACCGTCGACGAGCTCATGCAGATCATGCCCGGTCCGGACTTCCCCACCGGCGCCATCATCATGGGCAGCGCCGGCATTAAGCAGAGCTACGAGACCGGCCGCGGCTCTATTACCGTGCGTGCCAAGGCACATGTGGAGTCCACCAAGACCGGCCGCAGCCGCCTGGTCTTTACCGAGATTCCCTACATGGTCAACAAGGGCACCCTGCAGGAGAAGATCGCCCAGCTCGTCAACGACAAGCGCATCGAGGGCATCTCTGATATGCGCGATGAGTCCAACCAGAAGGGTATCCGTCTGGTCATCGAGCTCAAGAAGGGCGTCATTCCGCAGGTCGTGCTCAACAACCTGTATAAGTACACCTCGCTGCAGACGACCTTTGGCGCCAACAACCTGGCACTCGTCAACGGCGTTCCCAAATGCCTGAGCCTGCGCGAGATGCTGCAGCACTATATCGACCACCAGGTCGACGTCGTCACCCGCCGCACCCGCTTCGACCTTAAGAAGGCCCAGGCCCGAGCGCATATCCTCGAGGGTTACCTGATGGCCCTTGACCATATCGACGAGGTCATTAGCATCATACGCTCCTCGCAGACCGACTCCGAGGCCAGCAGCCGCCTGATCGAGCGCTTTGGCTTTACGCCCGAGCAGACCACGGCCATCCTCGAGATGAAGCTGCGCCGCCTGACCGGCCTGGAGCGCGACAAGATCCAAGAAGAGTTGGACGGCCTGCGCCGCGCCATCGCCTACTACGAGGACCTGCTGGCGCATGAGGAGAAGATCCTGGGCGTCATCAAGGAAGAGATGCGCGAGATCTCCAAGAAGTTTGGCGACAAGCGCCGCACCGAGATCAGCCAGGTTGAGAAGGACCTGGATGTCGAGGACCTCATCGCCGACGAGGATATGGTCGTGACCATCACCCATACCGGCTACGTTAAACGTATCCCGGTGGCTGCCTACCGTGCCCAGAAGCGCGGAGGCAAGGGCGTGTCGGGCGTCAACCTCAAAGAGGACGATGTTATCGACGAGATGTTTATCGCGTCCACGCACGAGTACGTGCTGTTCTTCTCGAGCAAGGGCAAGGTCTATCGCCTGAAGGTGCACGAGCTGCCGGTGGGTACGCGCCAGGCGCGCGGTACCGCGATCGTCAACCTGCTGCCCTTTGAGGACGGCGAGAAGATCGCGAGCGTCATCAGCTGCCGCGAGTTCCCGGCCAACGAGTACCTGATGTTTGCCACTAAGAGCGGCATGGTCAAGAAGACCGTGATGAGCGCATATGACCGCAGCCGTCGCGACGGCCTGATCGCTATCAACCTGCGTGACGACGACGCGCTGCTGAACGTGCGCCGCGTGCGCGAGGGCGACAAGATTATCCTGGCCACCACCGCGGGCAAGGCGATCATGTTCTCCGAGGAGCAGGTACGCGCTACCGGTCGCGATACCAGCGGCGTTCGCGGTATCGGTATGAAGGACGGCGTGAGCGTTCTGGGCATGGAAGTCACTAACGGCAACGGCGATCTGTTCGTCATCACCGAGCGCGGCTACGGCAAGCGCACGCCGGTTGCGGACTACCCGGAGCAGAATCGCGGCGGCCAGGGCGTCTACACCATTCAAATGACCGAGCGTAAGGGTAACCTCGCGGCCATGAAGACGGTGGGCCCGCAGCACGAGCTGTTCATCGTGACGGAGGGCGCGACGGTCATTCGCGTCAAGACCGACGAGATCAGCCAGACCGGCCGTGCCACCCAGGGCGTCAAGATGATGACCGTCGACGACAACGACCGCGTATGCGCCGTAGCCCGCATGACGGCATCCAAAGAGAAGCCCGAAGGCGAAGCCACAGAAAACGGCTCCGCCCCCGAAGAAACCCCTGTCGATCTAGGCGACGGCAACGACATGCCAGAAGATCTCCTAGACGAGTAAGAGACTCTAGCTGGTTAAAATTATCAGACCCCATATATCGGCGGTCGGCGCACTGCGCGCCGACCGCTTTTTTGAAAACCTTGGGAC
>DXLQ01000067.1:0-1778 GCA_019414685.1 Collinsella sp.
CGGCCGTCGGTGTCGTAGACGTAGTCGGTGATCAGGATCAGCGCCTGCCCGCGCTCAACGTTGAGCAAAAACGCCTCGTTTTGCGAGGCGTAGCACACCTCAAAGGTCTTATGCCCCTGTGCCGGCGCGCGATGGAACTCCTGTCGCAGCGTGGCGTAGAGCGAACCGTTAATATCGCGATCGATGAGCGTCTCGAAGCTTGGCGGCAGGTAGGTGGTCTCCAGGCACAGCGGCGCGTCGTCCAGGTAGCGCAGGCGGACAAGTTTGACGAGCTTGCTGCCCACGGCGGCGTCAAAGAACTTAGCTATGCTGCCGGCCGCCTTGGCAAAGCCCGAGTCCACGGTGCGCGTGGTGGGCTTCATGCCCTGAACTTCGACCTGCTTGGTATAGCTCGAAAACACTAGGTTGTTCTCGTGGAGCGCGGGCGTGTCGGCCACAAAGGCGCCACGCCCGCGCTCGGTGCGCACCAGGCCCTCATCAACGAGCACCTTAAGGGCGTGGCGCACGGTGCTGCGCGACAGCCCCGATTCGTCCATGAGTTCCATCTCGGATGGCAGCTTGTCTCCGCGTGCGTAGGCGCCGGAGGCGATGCGGTCGCGCAGCATGCCCGCCAAGCGTTCGTATTGGCTCAGTTTCTTTTTAGATGAAGCGTTCATGCGATCAACCTGTATCTAACTTGTATGCTAACCTAATCAAACATGTATTCAATACAACAACAAAACCGCTGGTAGCCAGTTATCGAAAACCGCATCAGCAAAATATCTAAGACAAATATAGCATACAACTAGTCGACATAACCAAAACATGTATGTAACTTGTATGCCATTGAGAGCATCAAACGAGAAGAAAGGCTGATGCACGATGACTACTCAGGAACAGGTTAAGGATGTCGTCTCCCAGGTTTTGGCTGACAAGGCAGACAAGGGCGGCATCAAGCGCGTCGTGTGGATTGGCGCCGGCGGATCCAACGGCGGCAACTATCCTGCCCAGTACTTTATGGAGCACGAGGCCACGCAGGTCGTGAGCTCCAGCTACACCAGCAACGAGTTCGTGCACGCCACCCCGGCCTACGTCAACGAGAACACCCTGGCCGTCGTCGTGTCCATGCGCGGCACCAAGGAGACCATCGTTGCCGCCCAGGTCGCCAAGGACCACGGCGCCAGCACCATCGCCATCTATGTTGACGAGTCCGGCCTCACCGAGGTCTGCGACTACAAGATTCAGTACGACAGCCTGGCCGTCGACGAGTCCTGCATGGGCCGCACCAACTCCGCCGTCGTGACCATGATCGCCATGGAGCTCACGCAGCAGACCGAGGGCTATGCCGAGTACGAGACCGCTATGGCCGCGTTTGACTTGGTCGACCCCATCTATCGCAAGGCCGTCGAGTACACCCGTCCGCTCGCTGCCAAGTGGGCCGAGCAGAACGCCGACAAGCCCTGCATCAACGTCATGGCTCAGGGCCCGCTCTTTGGTGCCGCCTACGTCTTTAGCATCTGCAACGTGCAGGAGATGCTGCAGATCGACTCCTGCACCATCAACACCTGCGACTTCTTCCACGGCCCCTTCGAGATTCTGGACAAGCGCACCTCGCTGTTCCAGCTCATCAGCGTCGGCCGCAGCCGCTGCAACGACGAGCGCGGCATCCGCTTCGTCAACCAGTACGGTGGCGAGCGCGTCTATCAGCTCGACGCCAAGGAGCTCGGCCTCAACGACATCAAGGACAGCGTGAGCGAGTACTTCAACCACCTGATCTTTGCCCCGATCCTCAACAACGT
>DXLQ01000067.1:1878-9313 GCA_019414685.1 Collinsella sp.
TTTTCCGCTCGCCGATTTGTGTCTTGAAAAATGTATATAACGACTATAACGTAGTGTGAAACATATTGGAAACAATACCGAGGAGGCTGCGTTGAAGAAAAGCAATCTGGGCTATGTGCTGGTGCTGGTCGCCGCGCTTATGTGGGGCAGCATCGGAATCTTTGTAAACGGCATCTCGGCCATGGGCGTTTCGTCTCAGAGCATGGCGGCCTTTCGCCTGTTGTCGGGTGCCGTCTTAATGGCTCCGGTCTTGGCGTTCATGGGTTGCCAGGGAGGCGATCGTGAGGGAAAAGCATCGGGTCCCCTGGCACTGTTCAAGGCAAGTCCTAAAGAGCTTGTTCCCTGTGCGCTTCTTGGCATTATCGGCCTCGCCACCGCTAACACGCTTTATTACGAGTGCATGGGCGAGGTGGGCATGTCCACGGCCTCGGTGCTGCTCTACACCTCGCCGGTGTTTGGCGTCATGCTCGGCCGCGTGCTTTATCGCGAGGATGTGACTCCCAACAAGCTCGTTGCCATCGCTTTTAATATCGGTGGCTGTGTACTTGCAGTGACCAATGGCGACCTTTCCGGTTTCCATTTTTCGGTTTGGGGCGTCACGTCGGGCGTGGTCGCGGGCTTTTGTGGCGCGTCGCTCGCGGTGTTTAGCCGGATAGCAACCAAGACGGTCCACCCGCTGGCTGTCACGTTTTGGGGCCTTGTTTTTGGCGGTGCGGTTATGGCGGCTATCGCGGCTCCGTGGCCAGATGTCGCCGCGGCAATGTCGCCACAGCTGCTGCTGCTGTTCTTTGGTTTTGGACTCATCCCTACAGCCGTGGCCTATGTCTTATATATGCAGGGTCTGTCCATGGGGCTCGAGACGTCGAAAGTTCCCGTCGTAATGTCATTCGAGACGGTCGTCACCGTACTGGTGGGCATTGGTGTCTACGCCGAGCCCGCCGGCGCGATTAAAGTCCTGGGCATCGTGCTGGTGCTCGCGTCCATCCTGATTATGAACACCGACTTCTCCAAGCTGCGCAACAGTGTGTTTGTCGGTCATGTCATTGAGAGCATGACCTTTAAGCCCAACGCGTGGTGGACCGAAAAATCTCAGGACATGGATCTGTTTAAGGAACGCACCGGCATTGCGCTGGAACCCACCGTACAGGAAAGCCCCTGGTACTTCGTGCGATAGGGGATTGCGCGCAGGGTCTGACCTGGGGTTATCCAGCTAGCGCCGGCCTACCTAGCCAAACGTTTCGAGTACGTTAAACCCGTCAACGGTCGATTTTCACCCGCGAACGGTCTTTATACTAATTAGCAATATAAGCAACGTATAAGACGTTATAATGACCATAACGAAAAGGAGGAGGCAAGATGAATCAGATCATTCTCGCATCTCATGGCGGCCTGGCCGCAGGCGCCAAAGACACGCTCGAGATGGTTCTCGGCGACGTGTCGAACGTCCACGTCGTGTCGCTTGCTCGCGACGACAAGGAGCCCATCACCAATAAGGTTGAGGCTATGATCGCCACGTTCAACGCGGACGACACCGTCTATGTGTTGACCGATATGCTCGGCAGCTCGGTCAACAACAACATGGTCGAGCTTTCCAAGAACGGCACGAAGTTCACGGTTGTCAGCGGTTTCAATATTCCGCTGGCGCTGACGCTCGCTATGAGCCCCGCCCCCATCAAGGGTGCCGAGCTCGCGGCCCTCATCAACGAGGCCCGCACCGGTCTGACCAACCCCAATGCACCGGTCGAGGCTGCCGCGGCTCCCGCCAAGAAGGCCAAAGCGTCCCGTCACAGCTCCGGTCCCGCCAAGATCGTCCTCGCACGTCTTGACTACCGTCTGCTGCACGGACAGGTCGTCTTTACCTGGACCACCAAGGTTCAGGCCGAGCGCATCATCGTCGTCGACAACGCTGCCGCCAACGATGACATCAAGAAGGGCGCTCTTAAGCTGGCCAAGCCCCAGGGCGTGCGCCTGAACGTCTTCACCGTCGAGCGTGCCCTCGCCAAGATGGACAAGCTCAACACCCTCGGCGAGCGCGTCATGTTTGTCTTTGGCAACACTGCCGAGATGCTGCAGTTCTGCCAGGGCTACAAGCTCGACGCCATCAACCTGGGCGCCACTGCCAACCACGACGGTGCCGATCAGATTGGCGGCAAGGACAGCTCCGTCTTCTTCGACGCCACCCAGAAGGCCGACGTCAACCAGCTGCTCGACATGGGCATCAAGCTCTACGTCCAGCAGACCCCTACGTATCAGAGCGTCGACATCGACGCCAAGCTGTAATCAACCAGGCTTTTGCCTGACTGAAAGGAGAAGGGTATGAATACGTTCATCAGTGCGGTGCTCGTCGGCCTCGTCGGCGTGTTCTGCATGTGGGACTCCCGCCTGCTCGGTCGTCTTAACTTCGAGCAGCCCCTCGTTGGCGCTACGCTCGTCGGTCTGCTGCTGGGCGATGTGCCCACCGGCCTTGCCGTCGGTGCCGCCGTCGAGCTCGTGTCCATGGGCCTGGTGCAGGTCGGCGCCGCCGTTCCGCCCGATATGGTCCTGGGCGGCATCGTGGCCGCTGCCTTTGCGTGCCTGACCGACGCTTCCGCCGAGACCGCCATGACGATCGCCATCCCGGTCGCCGTCCTGGGTCAGCTCCTCGGCATCGTGTTCCGTTCCATCATCGCCGTCCTCACCCATGTGGCAGATAACGCGATTGATAACGGAAAGTTCAAGACCGCCTACCGTATGCACATCTGCGCCGGCTCCGGTTTGTACGCCATCATGTACTTCCTGCCGATCTTCCTCGCCGTCTTTGTTGGCACTGACCTGGTTCAGGCCATCGTCAACATGGTTCCCGAGTGGCTGTCCACTGGTCTTAACGTTTCGACCAAGATCATGACCGCCTACGGCTTGGCCCTGCTGCTCACCATGATGATCAAGAAGGGTATGACTCCGTTCCTGTTCATCGGTTTCCTGCTCGCCGCTTACCTCAACCTGTCCGTCATCGCGGTCGCTCTGATCGGTGTGTGCCTGGCTGTCGTCTTCATGGGCTTCAAGTTCAACGGTTCCCATGCAGCCGCCGGTGTCGATTCCGACTACGATCCGCTCGAAGACGACGAAGACTAAGGAGGAACACACTATGGCAACCGCAACCAAGGACGTGTCCCTGAACAAGAAGGTCAGCCAGTTCTTCTGGCGCTCCTGGGCCATCCAGGCCTCTTGGAACTACGAGCGTCAGATGAACATGGGCTTCCTCTACGGTATGGTTCCCACGCTCGATCGCCTCTATCCGGACGAGTCCGACCCCAAGCAGCTTGCTGCTAAGAAAGAGGCTTACCACCGTCACATGGCGTTCTACAACTGCACCCCGCAGACGAGCGCTTTCATCCTGGGCCTCGCCGCCTCCATGGAGGAGGAGTACGCCAAGGATCCCGAGAACTTCAACCCCGATTCGATTAACGCGGTCAAGACCTCCCTTATGGGCCCGCTTTCCGGCATCGGTGACTCCTTCTTCCAGGGCACCATCCGCGTTATCGCCTTTGGCTTGGGCGTTCAGCTGGCTCAGCAGGGCTCCATCATGGGCCCGATCCTGGCCCTTCTCATCTCCATCGTCCCCTCCGTGCTGATTACTTGGTTCGCAGCCAAGATGGGCTATCAGGGCGGCCACGAGTACCTGAGCAAGCTTCAGGGCGGCGACCTCATGGAGAAGCTCATGTATGTCTGCGGCATCGTGGGTCTTATGTCCGTGGGCGGCATGATCGCCACGCTGATCGGCGCCACCACCCCGCTGCAGTTCGTTGACGGCACCGTCGTGATCCAGGACATCCTGGACAGCATGATGCCCCAGATGATCTCCCTTGGCCTCACCGGCCTTATGTACTGGCTCATCAAGAAGAACGTCAACACCGGTTGGCTTCTCGTGATCGCCATTGTGGGCGGCATCGCCCTCTCCGCAGTCGGCATCCTGGCCTAGTCGCGACTAAGCGCCTAACCGCTTTCCCCCGGGGGCCTGCCTGGCATCCCATACCCCAGGCAGGCTTCCATCCCTAAATGTGTCAAAGGGACAGTTCCTTTGACACATCCTCAACGGACCGGCGACTCGGTCCAAATCACGGTAACCCTGCGAGCGCCCGGCAATGTGGCGCCGCAAAAATTGAAAGGAATGTGTCAGATGTACGAGATCGACCTTAACCTCCCTAAGCAGATCGTCGCTGACGTCCTGTCCAACCACGAGATCCACAGTGTCGCCTTCGTCGGCTGCGGTGCCTCCATGTCCGACCTTTACCCCGCCAAGTACTTCCTGGCCAACAACACGGACAAGCTGAACGTTCAGATCTTCACCGCTAACGAGTTCAACTACGACACGCCTTCCTGGGTCAACGAGCACACCTTCGTGATCACCTGCTCCCTCGGTGGCTCCACGCCCGAGACCGTCGAGGCCAACAAGACCGCCAAGAAGCACAACTGCCCGGTCGTCTCCCTCACCAACAAGGCTGGCTCCGCTCTGACCGTCGACGCTGACTACGTCATCGTTCACGGCTTCCACGCCAACTTCGCTGCCAAGTGCGAGAAGCCCGGCTATGCCATCGCTCTTGCTGTCGAGATCCTTCAGCAGACCGAGGGTTATGACCACTACGAGGACATGATCACCGGCCTCACCAACGTCTTTGAGCTCTGCGAGAACGCTGCTCAGTCCTGCAAGGGTCTTGCCAAGCAGTTCGCTCAGGACTTCAAGGACGACAAGATGATCTACTTCATGGCTTCCGGTGCCTCCGAGAAGATGGCTTATTCTCATGCCGCCTTCCTGTTCACCGAGATGCAGTGGATCGACGCCGCCGCCTACAACACCGGCGAGTACTTCCACGGCCCGTTCGAGGTTTCCACCGAGGGTAAGCCCTACGTCTTCTTCATGTCCGATGGCGCTACCCGTCCGATGGACGCCCGCGCCCTCACCTTCCTTAAGCGCATGGGCGCCAAGGTCGCTCTGATCGACTCCAAGGACTACGGCCTGGCTGACGCCGTGCCCGCGAGCGTTGTCACCTACTTCAACCCGCTGCTGCACCTCGCCGTTATGCGTGAGTACGGCAACCAGATCGCCGAGGCCCGCCAGCACCCGCTGACCATGCGTCGCTACATGTGGAAGCTTTCCTACTAATCACAAGTAAGTAGACCTTACGGGTTGATTGAGAGGGGATGGGGTTTGCGCCCCGTCCCCTTTTTGCTTTGGGGGCGTGTCTGTCGCGTCATAAAGCCCCAGATAAAACCTACCAAAATAAACCTGTCCCTTTTTGGCAGGTGGGAGGAGATGCATATGATCAAGGCAGTGCTGTTTGACATGGACGGAGTGCTGGTCGATACCGAGTGGTTCTACAACCGTCGTCGCGTGGCGTTTATGGAAGAGAAGGGGTTCCACTTTGACGAGATCCCCGATCTTTCGGGGTCTAACGAGCCTGCCATTTGGGAGGCACTGGTGCCCGACGATGTTGAGCTGCGCGAGCGCCTGCGCGTGGAGTACAAGCAGGTTTATAGCCCGGACCATCCCGTTCCGTATGCCGAGCTGCTCAACGAGCAGACGGAGCCGGTGATGCGCAAGCTACACGAGCGTGGCGTGAAGTGTGCCATCGCGAGCTCGTCCTATCGCGAGTTGATCGACGAGCTGGTGGAGATTGCCGGTATCGCCGACGTGTTGGACTACACCATCAGCGGTCACGAGTGCAGTGCGTTTAAGCCCGACCCCGAGATCTACCTGCGTGCCATGGAGGCGCTAGGGGTGGAGCCTGCCGAGTGCCTGGTTATAGAGGATTCGCCTTTGGGCATCGAGGCTGGTAAGCGCTCCGGCGCCCGCGTCCTGGCACTGCGTCCGCACGAGGGCGTCAACCTCGATCAATCGCGAGCCGATGCCGTTATCGATAATCTGACCGACATTTTGGCCGCTTTGTAGCGTCAATCCGCCGCGAGAAGCACTGATTCACGCGTCTTTTGCTGCGGATTGGCTTAATTTGTCATCTATTTGGATCCGTTTGGCTTCGATTCGGACTAAGTGAGTAGACTTTTTGGTGCAAGACGAGCACAAAGCGCATCTGCTCTAGTAAAACCGCAGGTCACAGGGGTGGCGGTTTTGGGTGTGCTCTGCAGGTCGCGTAAAGTCTACTCACTTGTTATTTGGGCCTTTGGTCGTGGGGTTGCTGGTCCCGCTTTGGTTGTCGAGGGAGGGTGAATTGAAGCGCCCCCGCATGCTCCGTGCTACAATCGCCGACATGCCTCACAACCAGATTTGCCTTCGAAAGGAGCCCGCGTGGCGAACGCCATCGATCAGCTCACGGACCGCGTGCTCGTGCTCGGCCGCCTTACCATCGTCCGCCGCGCCATTACTGCCGTGGCGGTCACGATTTCCGCCGTTCTCCAGACATTCCTGATCCAGGCGTTCATTCAGCCCGCCGACCTGCTTCCGAGCGGCCTCACCGGCGTTGCGGTCCTGCTCGATCGCGTTACCTCGCTGGGCGGCGTTCACATCGACATTTCGCTCGGTATGCTCGCGCTCAACATCCCCGTGGCGCTCCTATGCTGGAGCGGCATTAGCAATCGCTTCGTCATCTTCTCGATGATGCAGGTCGTGCTCTCGTCGCTGTTCCTCAACGTCTTTCACTTCGCTCCATTTTTGGGCGACAAGATCATGCTCATCATTTTTGGCGGCGTGGTCTCGGGTCTGGGCGCTGCCATCGCACTTAAATCCGGCGCATCCACCGGCGGCACCGACTTTATCGCGCTGTGGGTTTCCAACCACACGGGCAAGACCATCTGGGGCGTCATCTTTGGTTTCAACTGCTTTATCCTGGCGATCTTTGGCTTTATGTTTGGCTGGGACAAGGCGGCGTATTCCATCGTGTTCCAGTTTATTTCGACCAAGACCATCGACAGTTTCTATCGTCGCTACGATCGCGTGACGCTGCAGATCACGACGCGTAAGGCAGACGAGGTCATGACTGCCTACGTAAACCATTTTCAGCACGGCATTAGCTGCGCCGAGGTCGTCGGCGGATATAGCCGCGAAAAGATGTACCTGCTGAACACCGTTGTCTCGACCTACGAGAGTCAGGACATTATCAAGCTGGTGTGCGACGTTGATCCCGGCGCCGTGATCAATGTGTTCCACACGCTCAACTTTGTGGGCGGCTGGTGGGGTGGTCATGTCGACGAGCCCATGCCCACGGCCGTTCCCGATCCCGACAAGCCCGCACGCATGGCCAGCAGGCAGGCGCGCCTCAGCGAACAGGACAGCCTGCAGCAGGACGACGGCAAGTAGGGTATTGGCATTTTGCCGGTCCTGCGCAACCCATCCGAACGAGCCCCCCGAAAGCCCCGTTGCTTTCGAGAGGCTCTCGTTTGCCCAGATAAAACCTACCAAAATGAAGCTGTCGCTTTTTGGTAGGGAGGGTGTATCGTTTTATCA
>DXLQ01000068.1:0-3533 GCA_019414685.1 Collinsella sp.
AGCAGACCGGTCGCGAGCACATCGTCGCCCAACTGCAGCAGCACACGGCTCACGTTGAGGCCCTTGCCGCCAGCGGTCTTTTCGGGCGTCACACGGTTAACATCGTCGATGATCAACTTGTCGAGCTGATAGCGCGTATCAATCGACGGGTTCATGGTAACGGTCAGAATCATATTGAACTCCTGTTCCGGGGCGGCATGACCCACCCCAAACATACGATAGCTCGTTAAAGGATCTCGATCTCAAAGCCACGGGTGACGGTCTCCCCCGGCTTGGCCACCAGGCAGCCACGCTTGTGCTCCAGGATATCGTCCTCATCGGAGCAGGTGGACAGGCCGCCCCACGGTTCCACGGCCACAAAGTCGCCCTCGGGCTTGCTCCACACAATCAGGTACGGCATATCGGGGAACGTCAGGCGCACGCCCTTGTCCTCGGTTTTCTTGGTCAGCGTAACCACGCGGCTCTCGAGCACGTCAAAGATGGTCTCCGCGAAGTCGAAGAGTTCGTGGGTAAGCGGCAGGTTCTGGCCAATCATGGGGTTCTTGCTGCGACGCTCAACATCAATCAGGCCCGTCGAGGGAACGGCAGTGCAGAGCTCGGCGGCCTCGCGCTGCTCAAAACGGAGCTCGTAGTCGTCATAGGATTCGCCCTCGTCAAGTGGGCACTTAAAGCCGGGGTGACCGCCCACAAAGAACGGCATGTCCTCGGTGCCCTCATTGGTCACCTCGTACGATACGGCCACCTTTTCCGAATCGATCGTGTAACGAGCAACGATTTTAAACGGATACGGGTACTGCTCGAGCAACTCGGCATGGTCGGCAGAGCTTAGGCTCAGCGCGACCATGTTGTCGCTCTGCTCCTCGAGCTTCCACTCCTGTTTGCGAGCAAAGCCGTGACGGGCAAGCTTGACCTCGCGGCCGCCCATGGTCATTGCGTGACCGTCTCGAAGGCCGCCGCAGATCGGGAAACAAATGGGCGCCTGGCCCGACCACACCGCCGGGTCGCCCTGCCACAGGTACTCACGGCCGTTGGCCGCAATAGAAGTGAACGATCCGCCAGCCGTGCTCAGTGCTACGCGGATAGAACCGTTATCAAGAACAAACTCCATAGGAGCCTTCCCTTTCTTACGACAGCCCGCCAAGTCAATAGGGCTGATAGAAAACCGGCCCGCGCCCCCTCACAGAAACGCGAGCCGTCAACGGACTAGTTAATTACGCCGAATACCCGCTAATCATGGTATTCGCCGCGGTCCCACTTCTCGAGGAACTCGTCAAAGAAGTGCGGGTCAGCCTGAGCCTCGGCGTCGGCCTTATTGCAGGCATCGATCTTGGCGATCAGGGCATCGTGCTCGGGGGTCTTGTCGTAGGGCTCCTCCAGGAAGGCAAGCATGATATCGGCCATCAGGAACTCGCCGGTGATCTTGCCGCCAAAGCCCACGATGTTGGCGTTGAGCTCGCGACGGGCATACAGGGCAGAGGTCATGTCGCGGACCAAGGCGCAGCGGGCGCCGGGAACCTTGTTGACGGCGTTGGTGATGCCGATGCCGGTACCGCACAGGGCCACGCCAAAGTCGGCCTTGCCGCTGGCAACAGCCTCGCCCACGGCCTTACCGTAGATGGGGTAGTGCGTACGGGTGTGGCTGTAGGTGCCGCAGTCGAGCACCTTGTAGCCAGCCTGCTCCAGGCGGTCGGCCAGATAGATCTTCTCGTCCGTAACGATATGGTCGCAACCGATTGCGATGGTCTTCTTCATCAGAACGTCCTTTCGTCTGAATTCACAAGTTGAGGTAGAAGTTCGAGTTCTCGGTGGCTCTCGTTAGGCCATCTTGTTGAGCATGTCGACACGGATCTGGTGACGGCCGCCGGCGTACTGGGCGCGCAGGAACTCGCGGGCGATCTTCTTGGCGACCTCGGTGCCCACAACGCCCGGGCCCATGGTGACCATGCGCGAGCCGTTGTGCTCGCGGGTCATGTAGGCGGAACGCTCGTCGGAAATGTTGGCGACGACCATGCCCTTGATCTTGACGGCGGCCATATAGGAGCCGACGCCGTACTTATCGAATGCGAAGCCCTGGGAATCCTTGTGCTCCAGCAGGTCCTTGGCAACGGCGGTCGCGGAATCGACAAAGTCCGCGGCAGGGGTCTCGGAATAGTCGACGACCTCGTGACCGTCGGCGATGAGCATCTCCTTGATGGACTCCTTCATCGACATACCGTCGGCATCGGAAGCGATTACAACCCTCATGACATCCTCCTTGAGAGATACGCAGGTGCGTAGTTTCTGTTTGGAAGTGTTGAATCGCGTTCAGGTCCGGGCATCTGAATGTGCGGTTCTTCACTGTTCATGTTTATTTGAACACATTCGAACAGTAACTGCAACAACTATTTGTTTATCTTTGTTCTTTTTTGAACAAATACCGTTCACGGATGATTGCTGACCGTTTGAGCCGGGCGCGGACGTAGCGACCATGTGTTCAACAAACAAAAGGGCGGCCAAGAACGTGTCTCGGCCGCCCTTCTTACAGTTGATCTTCCAAAGAACGCTTTGCCGCCTACTCAGACTGCCTGCCCTTCTTGGCGTGCTTGGACGGAGCACTCAGAAAGCGGCCCGTCAAATAGTTCGCCGGGCCGGAAATATCAATCCCCAGTAGCATGTGTCCCAGCCATAGAAACGCCGCGAGCACCAGCAGCGGGATAACGCACGAGGTCACGATCATCACAATGACGCCTTCGATGAGATCGGTCACTTGCTGCACAATTTCATCGGTCATCTGCTTGGCGCCGCTGGTCACCGACGTGACGAGGCCCGAGGCACCGTCGGCAAGCTGCTCGAGCACGCTCTTGGACTCTGCGGACTCGGTCTTTTTCTTGCTTGTTTTGGAGCTATCGCTATCTGCCGCACTCGCAGCGTCGGCCGCCTTTTGCTCGGCCGCCTCGATGCTAACGCGATACGTTTCGTCGACCTTCTGCGACACCCAAACGCTTGCAGGCACCAACGCCATGCCAATTATGGCGACCACCAGCACACGCGTTGCCACGCGGCGAATGACCGCGCTCGTGCTCCAGCGTCCGTGAATGCCAAGCGACACCGCGAAGAGTACGAGCGAGAACGGAATCAGGATGCCCAGCCCGACCGACCATAAAATGGTCAGCAGATATTTTTCGAGGTAGAGCACGGCAAGCACGATACCCAAGTTTCCCGAAAGCTGCGCGAGCTGCTCGGCAACTGGCGTTCCCGTATCGCCCGGCAGCGCAGTTATACCCGCAGATAGGGCGACGCACGAGGTTGTGAGCGCCAAAACATTGCCCTTCTTTTGATCGATGACCTCGATGGTGGAGCCCCAAGTCTTGGTATCGGCAAAATGCGGACGAGCTACAAAGCCCGACAGCAGCGCCAGTACCACGAGCGCAACGATAAAGCCAATCTGCAGCTTTTTGTTTGCGCACACGACATCGGACAGGCTGGGCTGCAGCTCGGTTACCGTCGTATGCTCGGTTATCTGGACAGGACGCCCATGAGCCATCTCGTGCGCA
>DXLQ01000068.1:3633-9226 GCA_019414685.1 Collinsella sp.
GTGGTCATGAGAGTGTCCTGAGCGTGAGCCATGATGAAGGTCATCTCCATCTCGCCACCGCCGGCCTCCTGCGAAAGCAGCTTGGTCTGCGTGTCGTGGGCACCGATGAGCGCATCGCTGGCATCCTTGTGCAGCTGCTCGGCCTTCTCAAAGTCACCCTCGCGAGCAGCATCGAGCGCTGCAAGCAGATCGGTCTGGGCGTCACCTGCGTATGCGACGATCTCGAATCCAACCATCGAGATTTCTTCTTTGGTTGCCATATTGCGTTCCTTTCACATATGAACCAATGGAGAGCATCGCGTCCGGGCATACGCGCTGCGTTCTGTATGGCAGAAACAATAACATTCAAACAAAAAAGAACAGCGCAAAACGTAATTTCGAGCTATGAACGGTCACTTTTCGCCCGTGAACGGTTTTTAAACCAATCTGAACAATATCGAACACAATTAGCGGCAACCCAAACAGGGCCGCACCCTAACGCAAATCGCACACCGTATCGCCCTCTACGAGCACACCGGGAATCAGCATGTGCTCCACGCCAGACGCACCCCCATCGGCGCCGGCAATCTTGTCGACCGCCCACATGCCGACGCGCCTGTTGTCAAAGCGCACCGTGGTCAGGCGACGGTCGGGCACGATATCGCCCAGGCTGTCATCAACACCCACCACGCTCACGTCCTCGGGCACACGCCTTCCGCACGACTCGAGCCCGCGAATGCAGCCGTAGGCCATGGCATCGTTGGAAGCATAAATGGCCGTACAGGTCGGATCTTCCGCCAGAGCCTGACCGGCAGCATATCCGCTCTGTGCCGTCCAATCCCCACGGACGAGTCGCGGCGGTTCAATACCATGCGCGCGCAATGTCTCGCGCCAGCCCTCCTCGCGCCGCATGCCCGAAAGCGAGCGCTCGGGACACGAGATAAAGTGCACGGTTTTGTGCCCCCACCCCAGCAAGTACTCGACCACCTGGCGCGAGCAATCGAACTGGTCGTTATCGACCGTTGAACAGAGCGGGTGCTCCAGCATCGT
The DNA here is from genome assembly GCA_019414685.1 of Collinsella sp. Classification (GTDB taxonomy): domain Bacteria; phylum Actinomycetota; class Coriobacteriia; order Coriobacteriales; family Coriobacteriaceae; genus Collinsella. Next base: position 4,663 of record DXLQ01000068.1, read on the forward strand.
AACGAGCACCGTCTGCATGCCGGGCAGCGGCTCGAAGGTGCCAAAGTCCGCCGGCATGCGATTCATGATCACGACCATGCCGTCTACCGGCAGCGCGCTCATACGCGACGATGCGCTCTCGAGGGTATAGGGATGTCCATCTACTTTAGTGAGGGTGATGGCATAGCCATGTTTGTCGGCCGCGGCAGCAAAGCCCTCCATACGGTCGAGGTTGCCGGTACCGGTAATGTTGAACATGGCGACGCCAACGGTCTTAAACTTGCCACGGCGCAACGATCGACCGGCAAAATTGGGACGATACCCCAGCTCGCGCATGGCGGCACGCACACGCTCCTTGGTCTCGGGGCGCACGCTGGGCGAATCGTGCACGGTGCGCGAGACCGTCTGCTCCGAGACGCCCGCGAGGCGCGCCACGTCTTTGACGGATACCGATTTTTTAACAGCGGCCATAGGTCGATCTTTCTATGTCAACGATGCCATTGGTGGCACCTTGCGCAGTCAAATGAAACGTCTTCAAGTATATCTAACGCCTCCCCCACCATACGCTCACCACCCAAAACCTACCGTTCACCGACATTTTTGCTTCCCCGAACGGCTTTTGTCGCCCAAATGTTAACGTTGCCATTGTGCAAACACAGAGCCACCGGGCGGCTCAAACGTTTACGCGTAAGGAATCGACGGTTCGCAGGCACAGGAACCACCGGTTCGCGTCTTTTTTTGTGTCACAAAATGGCAACGTCAACATTTTGGCAACCGAACGTCAAAAGCTACCATCGTTGCTAACCCACCGACTCTTAGGAGCATTGCATGGAGCAACTCATCGCCACTATCGAAAAGGGCCAGCCCTTTTTCAACGCGATCGCCCGCAACAAGTACCTCAAGGCGATCCGCGACGGCTTTATCTCCGTCATCCCCATCATCATCTTCTCGTCCATCTTCTGCCTGGTAGCCTCGGTCCCCAACATCTGGGGTTTCTACTGGCCCGATGACATCAACAACGCCCTGTGGAAGTGCTACAACTACTCCATGGGTATCCTGGCCATCGCCTGCGTTGCCACCACAGCCAAGCACTTCGCCGACGCTCAGAACCGCGATCTGCCCAAGAACAACCAGATCAACTTCATCTCGTGCATGTGCGCGGCCATCATCGGCTTCTTGCTCCTTTCGAGCGACACGATCGCCACGGACGCTGCCAGCGGCTTCAACACCACCTACCTTGGTTCCAAAGGCCTGCTGACCGCCTTTATCGCTGCGTTTGTGACCGGCATCATCTACAAGTTCTTCATTAAGCGCAACATCACCGTCAAGATGCCCGAGCAAGTTCCGCCCAACATCTCGCAGACCTTTAAGGACATCATCCCCTTCTCCGTCTGCATCACCGTCTTTTGGGTCTTTGACATCGCCTTCCGCGCTGCTTTTGGCTTCTGCTTTGCCCAGGGCGTCATCCAGGTGTTCCAGCCCCTGTTCACCGCTGCCGACGGCTACATCGGCCTCGCTGTGATCTACGGCGCCATGAGCCTCTTCTGGTTCGTGGGCGTCCACGGCCCCTCGATCGTCGAGCCCGCCATCGCCGCCGCCCTCGTTGCCAACATGACCGACAACCTGGCTGCGTTCCAGGCTGGCCAGCACGCTTCCGCTGTCCTGACCCAGGGTGCCCAATACTTCGTCGTCTGCATGGGCGGCACCGGCGCCACGCTCGTCCTGGTCTTTATGTTCTGCTTCCTGGCCAAGTCTCAGGAGATGCGCGCCGTCGGTAAGGCTGCCATCGTCCCGGTCTGCTTTGCCGTCAACGAGCCGCTGCTGTTCGCCGCGCCCATCGTGCTCAACCCCGTCTTCTTTGTCCCGTTTGTCTTTGCCCCGATCGCCAACATCTGGATCCTCAAGATCTTTATCGACTTCTTGGGCATGAACGGCTTTATGTACACCCTGCCCTGGACCGTCCCCGGCCCCATCGGCACCATCATGGGCCTGGGCTTCCAGCCGCTCGCCTTTGTGATGCTCGCCCTTATCCTGGTCGTCGACTTCGTTCTGTACTACCCGTTCTTCCGTGCCTATGACGCCCAGAAGTGCGCCGAGGAGGCCGAGATCTCCCAGGAGGAGCTCGCCGCCAAGAACGCCGAGAAGGCCGCCAAGCTCAACGATGCCTTCCAGGGCAAGGCCGACGCCAAGAGCGTTGCCGCTGGCGCTGCTGCCGAGGCCGTGAAGGTCGACGCCCCCGCCGCTTCTGCAGCACCCGCTGCCGAGGCAACGACCGCCAGCGACCTCAACGGCAAGCGCGTGCTCGTGCTCTGCCAGGGTGGCGGCACCTCGGGCCTGCTCGCCAACGCGCTGGCCAAGGCCGCCAAGGAGCGCGGCATCAATCTTGAGACCGCTGCCGAGGCATACGGCAACCACGTTGACATGCTCCCCGACTTTGACCTAGTCGTCCTGGCCCCGCAGGCCGCGAGCTACCTGGCCGACCTGCAGAAGGACTGCGAGCGCGTGGGCAACAAGTGCGTCGCCTGCCGTGGCAAGCAATACATCGAGCTCTCCCAGAACGGCGATAAGTCTCTCGCCTTCGTGAGTGAACAGCTCTCTAAGTAAGTAACGCTCAGGGCCAGCCGACCATCCAAGACCGGCTGGCCCTTCGATTTAGACGATTGGATCATCATGTCCGTTAACCCTGCTAGCGTCACCAACCCGCCCGCGCAGTTTCCCGAGGACTTTGTCTTTGGCGGCGCCACTGCTGCCTACCAGGTAGAGGGCGAGACCCGCACTCACGGTAAGGGCAAAGTCGCCTGGGACGACTTCCTGGAGGCCCAGGGCCGCTTCTCCCCCGATCCCGCTTCGGACTTCTACAACCAGTACCCCGTCGATCTGGAGCTGTGCGAGGAGTTTGGCATCAACGGCATTCGCCTCTCCATCGCCTGGAGCCGCATCTTCCCCAACGGTACCGGCGAAATCAACCCCGAGGGCGTGCAGTTCTACCACGATCTCTTCGCCGAGTGCCATAAGCACCACGTTGAGCCGTTCGTCACGCTGCATCACTTCGACACGCCGCTGCCCCTCTTTGAGAAGGGCGATTTCCTCAACCGCGAGACCATCGACGCCTTTGTGGACTTTGCCACCTTCTGCTTTAAGGAGTACGCCGACCAGGTGACCTACTGGTTCACCTTTAACGAGATTTGGGCCGATGCCTCCAACACCTACATCGAGGGCACCTTCCCCGGTGGCGTCAAGGCGCATCTGGCCGAGGCCTTCCAGTGCGAGCACAACATGATGCTCGCCCACGCCAAGGCAGTGCTGGCCTTCCACAACGGCGGTTTTAAGGGCAAGATCGGCGTCATTCAGTCGTTGGAGTTTAAGTATCCGCTCAACGAGAACGACCCCGCCGATATCAAGGCCGCCAACAACGAGCACGTGCTGCAAAACCAGTTCTTGCTCGACGCCACCTTCCGCGGCGACTACGCGCCCGACACCCTCGAGTGCGCCAACCGCCTGGCCGCCGTCTCGGGTGGCACCATCCAGATCCTAGACGAGGATCTGGAAATCATGCGCGAGGCCGCGCTCTACAACGACTACCTGGGCGTTAACAACTACCAGTGCCGTTTTTTGAAGGCTTACGACGGCGAGAACGACCTGCACCACAACGGTACGGGCGAGAAGGGCACCGGCCGTTGGCGCGTCAAGGGCATTGGCGAGCATGTGAACAAGCCTGGCATCCCCACCACCGACTGGGACTGGATCATCTATCCCGAGGGCCTGTTCGATCTGCTCGTCTACATTAAGCAGCGCTACCCCAACTACAAGCAGATCTTCATCACCGAGAACGGCATGGGCTATAAGGACCCCTACAAAGACGGCTTTGTGGACGACCAGCCGCGCATCGACTACATCGAGCAGCACCTGCGCTGGTTGCTCAAGGCCATGGAGGTGGGCGTCAACGTGGGCGGCTACTTCCTGTGGAGCCTGCAGGATCAGTTCTCCTGGACCAATGGCTACAACAAGCGTTACGGCTTCTTCTACGTTGACTTTGAAACCCAGAAGCGCACGCCCAAGGCAAGCGCCTACTGGTACAAGCACGTGGCGCAGACCCGTCGTCTGGACTAGTGGCTGGCGGGGTTGCCCGCTCACACAACCTGTCCCCATTTCTCAGCCGGGGGCGGCACGTCACACGGCGCGCCGCCCCCGGTCTTTTTGTTTTTGGGCTGGTCGGGAGCCGTTTGTCTCGATCTGTAACATCTAGCTGGTTATTTCACCCTTAACTGTTACAGATCGAGACAAATGGAATAAGCGGGACCGAATTGTCTAAATCTGTAACACTAAAACCGGTTTTGGACGTCTAGTTGTTACAGATTGAGATAAACGCACAGGGCAATCCTCTCAATCTCAATCTGTAACATCTAGCTGAGATTTTCGGCCCCACCTGTTACAGATTAAGATGAACGAGCCGAGCACGTCTACGCCCGCAGGTCCTTTACGCTGGAACGTTCGACCAACACGCCCGAGACGAGCGTACGGCTTCTGGAGCTCGGAGCTTCTAGGCCCGCAACGACCTCGTTGAGCGCACGGACGCCCAGCTCGC
>DXLQ01000069.1:0-9163 GCA_019414685.1 Collinsella sp.
CCCAGGGACTCGCCGGTTTGGGCCTTAAAGGTGGCGCATAGCTTGGAGCGGCTTGTGTAGAGCCTCTCGGCTACCTCGTTGATACCCACACGTCTGCCTTTGTCGAGCGCGCGCTCAATCATTGCCGTTGCTTCTTCGGCAATGGTTATGCTGGCGCGTGTGTCTGCCGCCCGCCGCGCCTGCTTGTGGGCCGCGCGCGAACAGGCGAGCTCCGCGACCATGGTCTCCACGATGCCTTGCATATAGACGTGTCCGCCTACGGTGCGGGCGCGGTCCTCGTTAATCCGGCGCAGCGTGTGGCAGATGGCAGACGTCGCCTCCTCGTGCCACGACTCGGCAAACGCCTCAAAGACTCCCGCGAACTCAGTGGGATACCGATGCTCCAGCTCGTCAAAATACCCGGGCAAAAAGAGCACCGAGCGCGAGTGATAAAGCTGCCCTGCAAACAGCGGACTTAGTTCCTCGCCGCAGCTATCTTTGATAAAGCTGCACACCGCGCTGTTCGGCCACGGTCCATGCAGGGGTTTAAGGTTCGCAGGCGTTATGCCGGCTTCGGGCATGCACATGAGCGTGGGCGCGCTGACCTCGCTCACGCACGCGTACGGTTCGGGTGTGTATTCGGCCAGGTACATATCGTGCGTCGGGGTAATGTAATGCTCCATGACGATGCAGGCAGGGGAGAGGGGCATGATCCATGCGCGTCCGTGCGCCCGATCGTTTGCCACCTCGCCGGTAAAGACGGCGCCCTTGCCGGTAAGCTCCAGGCCAAACTGCTCAAACTGCGGTGCATAGAGCTCGGTTATGTCGGTCGCTGCCCGCCGTATTTGCAAAAGCGTCCCTTTCCTTTGCAGAAACGTCCACGCCTGGCTCGATTGTGAGCCATGGCTAACACATCAATGATAAGTTCATTACGGTTAACTCTCAAGCCGTTAGAAAGGAATCTCATGGCAAAGGGATCAAAAAAGGAAGGCGGCGGTATCGGCGAGCTGCTTGCATATGCCGGCGACCGTAAATTCCTAACATATTTGGGCATGGCCCTCTCGGCGCTCTCGCAGCTGCTGAGCTTTGGCCCGTACGTGTGCATTTGGCTTGTCGCGCGCGATCTGATCGCCGTGGCACCTAACTGGAGCGAAGCCTGCGGCATCGCGACGTATGGCTGGTGGGCCGTGGGGTTTGCGCTGGCAAGCATCGTGGTCTATTTCGTGGGGCTCATGTGCACGCACCTGTCTGCGTTTCGCTGCGCGTCCAATATTCGCAAGACTACGAGCGAGCACCTGCTTAAGCTGCCGCTTGGCTACTTTAACACACACGCCACCGGTGAGCTGCGCCGTATCGTAGACGGATGCGCCGCTTCCACAGAGACTTTGCTCGCACACATGCTGCCCGATATCGCAGGCGCCGCCGCCATGGTCGTGGGCTTGCTCGTGCTGCTTTTCGCCCTCGATTGGCGCTTGGGCGCGGCATGCCTCATTTCGGTGGCCGTTTCGTTTTGCGCCATGGCCACCATGATGAGCGGCAAGGGCGCCGAGTTTATGAAGGCCTACATGGGCGCGCTGGTCAAGATGAACAAGACCGGCACCGAATACGTGCGCGGCATCCCCGTGGTCAAGGTGTTCCAGCAGACGGTCTACTCCTTTAAGGCGTTCCACGACGCGATCGCCGAATACGCCGACATGGCGCAAAACTATGCGGGCACGTTCTGCCGAGGCCCGCAGGTGCTCAACCTTACCGCGCTCAATGGTCTTGTGACATTCCTGTTGCCCGTGGCGTTGCTGTTGGCGCCGGGCGAGACGGACTTTGCACGCTTTATGACCAACTTCACGTTTTACGCGATATTTTCGGCCGTGGTACCGACGGCCATGACCAAGCTCATGTTTGTGGGCGAGGCCTCTCAGATGAGTGCCGATTCGCTGGCTCGCATCCGAAGCGTCATGGATTCCAAGCGGCTCTCCGTGCCCGTGCAACCCAAGCACCCTGCCGGCGGCGACGTGCGATTTGAGGACGTGAGCTTTACGTACGAGGGTGCCGAAGCACCTGCCGTTAGCCATGTAAGTTTCAGCGTTCCCGCTGGTAGTGCCCTTGCGCTTGTGGGTCCTTCGGGCGGCGGCAAGTCAACCTGCGCAAGCCTGATTCCTCGTTTTTGGGATGTTTCCTCGGGTCGAGTGCTCGTAGGCGGTGTGGACGTTCGCGACATGGATCCCCACGAGCTTATGGACCAGGTTGCCTTCGTGTTCCAGACCAACCAGCTGTTCCGGCAAACACTTGCCGATAACGTGCGTGCCTCCAAGCCCACGGCCACTGACGACGAAGTGCGTGCGGCCCTCTCCGCAGCTCAGTGCGACGACATTGTGGCCAAGCTCCCGCAGGGTATCAATACCATGCTCGGTGCCGGCGGAGCATATCTTTCGGGCGGCGAGGTGCAGCGCGTAGCACTCGCCCGCGCGATCCTTAAAGACGCGCCTATCGTGGTGCTCGACGAGGCCACAGCCTTTGCCGACCCCGAGAACGAGGCGCTCATCCAGCGCGCCTTTAGCAAATTGGCGGCAGGCCGCACGGTCATTATGATCGCGCACCGGCTTTCGACCGTGGTGGGGGCCAACAAGATCGTGGTGCTCAACCAGGGTGGTGTGCAGGAGGCCGGCACCCATGCCGAGCTGCTGTCCCAAAACGGCCTGTACGCCAAGATGTGGGCCGAATACGAACAGGCCGCGAGCTGGAAGATCACTGCTGCGGCCGCGGATGTCGCCGCCGCGAAGGGAGGCGAGGCCTAAATGTTCGCCTCATTCCAAAAGAAGTATTTCCTATCCGATAAAGGCGTCGCCGGCGTAAAACGCGGCATTTTCTGGACCGCGCTCACCAATCTCATTACCATGGCCGGCATGGGCTTTTTATTCCTAGTCATGGCCGGTTTTGTCGAACATCTCGCCACCGGTGCCGACCTGCCGGATGCCCTGCCGATTGTGGGCGGCCTCCTGGTCTTTTTCGTGTTGCTCTTTGCCTCTAACTGGCAGCAGTATTACTACACCTACTGCATCTTTTACGAGGAGTGCGGCAAGCAGCGTATGGAGATTGCCGAGCGCTTGCGCAAACTGCCGCTGTCGTTTTTTGTTCGTCGTGATCTGGCCGATTTAACCGAGACCATCATGGGCGACGTCCAGGCCATGGAGCACGCCTACAGCCACGTGCTGGGAGAGCTTTGGGGTGCCATCATCGCAAGTGCCATCGTGTTCGTGGCGTCGCTGTTCTTTTGCTGGCAGCTGGCGATTGCGGCGTTTTGGAGCGTGCCCGTGGCCTTTGCCGTGCTGTATCTGACACGCGGGCCCATGACCCCGGTGTTCGACCGCGTGCGCGCCGAGAAGGTCAAGGTCACCGAGGCGATCCAGGAGACGCTCGACTGCGTGCGCGAGATCCGCGCCACCAACCAGGAGGCCCATTATCTTGAGGGACTCAACGCCGTGATCGATGCCGAGGAGCGCGAGACCACCAAAGGCGAGCTCGCCAACGGGCTTTTGGTCAACTCCGCCTTTGCCATCCTGCGCCTGGGGATTGCCACCACGTTGGTCACGGGCGCTGCGATGGTCGCCTCCGGCCAGGTCGACTTTTTGGTGATGTTTGCCTTCCTGCTTATGGTGAGCCGTATCTATGCACCCTTTGACCAGGCGTTAATGTTAATGTCCGAGCTGTTTGCCGCCGAGTCGTCTGCCAAGCGCATGCGTTCCATCATGGAAGAGCCTGTGGCGCGGGGTAGCGAGAAATTTGAGCCCGTGGGCCACGATGTGGTGTTCGATCACGTGGCATTTGGCTATGGTGCGGGCGAGGACGGCCGCGCCGGCGAGAAAGTTCTTACCGATGTGAGCTTTACCGCCAAGGAAGGCGAAGTTACGGCGCTGGTCGGTCCTTCGGGTTCCGGTAAGTCCACGGTGAGCCGCCTTGCCGCGCGCTTTTGGGATGCCACCGCGGGCAAGGTTACCGTGGGCGGTGTGGATGTTGCAAGCGTCGATCCCGAGGTACTGCTGCGTGATTACGCCATTGTGTTCCAAGACGTGCTGCTCTTTGACGACACGGTGATGGGAAACATCCGCCTCGGGCGTCGTGATGCCACCGATGAGGAAGTGCTTGCTGCCGCGCGTGCCGCCAACTGCGACGAGTTTGTGAGCCGCATGCCGCAGGGCTATGACACCATGATCGGCGAGAACGGCTCCAAGCTGTCCGGCGGTGAGCGCCAGCGCATCTCTATCGCCCGTGCGCTGCTCAAAGACGCGCCTATCGTGCTGTTGGACGAGGCGACGGCGAGCTTGGATGTGGAGAACGAGACCGTGGTTCAGCAGGCGCTCTCCCGCCTGCTCGCAGGTAAGACGGTTATCGTTATTGCCCACCGTATGCGTACGGTGGAAAATGCCGACAAAATCGTTGTACTCAAGGATGGTGTGGTTGCCGAGCAGGGCACTCCGGCGCAGCTCAAGGCGGCAGGTGGAGAATTCGCCCGCATGGTGGCGCTGCAAAAGGAAGCAGCTACCTGGCAGTTGTAAGAAGGGGCAAAGGGACAGTCCCTTTCTCACATTGACAATCGGTTACTCCGCATCGTTAATTTTCAAAAGGTTAGCCATGGCTGACCTAGATAGTTAGATAAAATTGAGATATTTCAAAAGCGTGCCCGAGCAAACTTGTTTACTCGGGTGCTGAAGCACCATGCCGCGTCCAATGCGGCAAAAGGGAGAAGCAACATGAAGAAGTCGACGTTCAATACCCTGCTTGTCGGTGGCGGTTTTCTGCTTGGCGCGGCCGGCATCAAGCTGCTTACCAGCGCTCCGGTCAAGAATGCCTGCGTGCAGGGCATTGCGTGCGGCATGCGCATCAAGAATGGCTACCAGGACATGGTTGAGCAGGCCAAGGCTAATGTCGACGACATGGTTGCCGAGGCTGCCTACATCACCCAGAGCGAGGCCGCTGCGGACAAGGCAGCCGAGTAGCGCTCCTAGGCACAAACCATGAGATTCTCGATTATTAGCGAGATCCCCGGCAGGACCCGCCTCCAGTTGGCGGGTCCTGTGCCAGAGAGCGATCTCGATGCGCTTCTAAAGCTCAGTGGCGAAATCGATGGCGTGCGCAAGGTGCGCGTCTACGGCCGCATCGGCCAGATGGCGCTCGAATATGACGAGCAGCGTCGTGCAGGCGTGCTCGACGCTTTGTGTGCGCTCGATGCCCAGGCCATTGCCGACGCAAAGACGGGTTATGTGATGCAGCTTGAGCCACGCAAGCACAAGCTCGTCATGGATCTTGCCACACTTATCGGCGCCCACTACGCGCGCCGCTGGTTCTTGCCGACGCCTCTGCGTGCGGTGTTTGTCGTGGCCGGTTACATGGCATTTTTGCGCGCTGCCCTTCATGAGCTGGCGCAGCCGCGCCTAACCGTTCCTGTGCTTGACGCTTCGGCCATCGGCATTTCGTTCGTCAAACGTGATGTCGACACCGCGGGCCAGACGATGTTCCTGCTCAACGTGGGTGAGCTGCTCGAGGACTACACCCGCGCCATGAGCGAAAACGAACTCATCAACTCGCTGCTCGATGTGCCCGACAAGGCGCAAAAGGTCGTCGGCGACACCGAGGTAAGCGTTGCCGCCACCGAGCTTGAACCCGGCGATTTGGTCGCCGTGCGCACCGGCATGTCTATCTGTATCGACGGCGTGGTCGAGCAGGGGAGCGCTATGGTCAACCAGGCGACCCTGACCGGCGAACCGCTGGCCGTCGAGCGCAGCGTGGGCGACGACGTGTTCGCCGGCACCGTTGTGGAAGATGGCAGCATCTTGGTGCGTGTGCGCGCCAACACGGCTCAGACCAAGCTCCGCTCGATCGTCTCGCTCGTGCAGACGGCCGACTCGCTCAAGTCCGAGGGTCAGTCGCACATGGAGGACCTCGCCAACAAGATCGTCCCATGGAACTTCCTGCTCGCGGGCCTGGTTGCGCTCACCACGCGCAGCCTCATCAAGACCTCAGCGGCGCTGATGGTCGACTACTCGTGCGCACTCAAACTCACGGGTTCCGTCGCCGTCATGACTGCCATGAGCGATGCTGCCAAGATGGGCGTCATGGTCAAGGGTGCGAAGTACTTTGAGTCGTTTGCCAAGGCCGACACCATTGTGTTTGATAAGACCGGCACGCTCACCGAGGCACAGCCGCGTCTTGCCTGCGTGCTCACCACCGATGGCTGGAGCGAGGATGAGGTCCTGCGCCTTTCCGCTTGCTTGGAGGAGCATTTCCCGCATCCGGTGGCGCGTGCCGTGGTCAACGCCGCCCGCGAGCGCGGGCTCGAGCACCGCGAGCGCCATGCTGCCGTCGAGTACATCGTGGCACACGGCATCGCTTCGTCCATCGAAGGACGTCGCGCGATTATCGGCTCGGCACACTTTGTGTTTGAGGATGAGGGCGCGCAGCTCGAGTCCGACATAAAGGAGCGCATCGAGTCCCAGATGCAGGGCCTGTCGCCGCTGTATCTGGCGGTCGACGGCACCGTTGTGGGCGTGCTCGGTATCGAGGACCCGCTTAAGCCCGGGGTCCGCGAGGCCATCGCCGACTTGCACGCGTTGGGCGTTAAGCACGTGGTCATGCTCACGGGCGACTCGGAGCGCACGGCCGAGCGCATTGCTCGCGAGGCAGGTGTCGACGAGTTTAAGGCCGAGCTGCTGCCCGAGGACAAGTACGCGTATGTGGAGCGCATTAAGGGCGAGGGGCGCCACGTTGCCATGGTGGGCGACGGCGTCAACGACTCACCGGCGCTGGGTCTGGCCGATGTGGGTCTGGCCATGGGCGGTGGAAGCGACATCGCCAAGGAGGTCGCCGATATCATCCTGACCGATACAGATCTGGCCGCAATCGTGCGCCTGCGCCGCATGAGTCAGGGGCTTATCGACCGTCTGTCGAGTTCGTATTCCAAGGTGATGCTCACCAACTCGGCGCTGTTGGCATTGGGTATTACCGGCATGATCACTCCGCAGACGTCGTCACTGCTGCACAACGGCTCAACGATCGCCTACAGCCTGGGCAACGCAAAGGCGTACCTGCGTTAGCGTTTTCGATTGAGTATATGGCCTGCATTCGGGCGGCACCGCAGCCGTCAGGGTGCAGGCCTTCTTTTGTTTGACGATATGTTAGCTCGGATATATGCTCGTGCTAGCAATGCTAGTAAATGCTGAAGGTGAGGTTGAGATGGCTACCGTTGGCAGCATGGCACAGGTGAATGTTCGCGTAGATCGCTCGGTTAAAGAGCGCGCCGAGGAAGCGCTGCGGCTTTCGGGCGTCTCGCTGCCCGAGCTCATCAAAAAGGTCGTGGCCAAGGTCGCGCAGGGTGGCGGGCAGTGCGAGGAAGTGCTTGCGGCCGTCGACGACCGGCAGCAGACCGTCGCGCCCGATACTCCGTTCGCCGCGTCGTGGGCAGCGGCAGACCGGCTTTATGCAGATTTGGGCATCGCTACGTCGCCCGTATCCGACGATCGCGGTTGGGACACAATCTATTCCGAAGCCATGGACGAGCGCTATCGCCAAAAGGGGATGATCCTGTGAGCGGGGCTCCCCTCAAAATAATGGTGGACGCCAACGTATGGGTTGATTCGTTTTGCGTCGACCATGCCGAGTCGCTTGCCGCGCGTGCGTTTATTGGGCAGGCGGCGGAGACGGGGGCATTGCTGTTCTTTCCGGTGCATATCGCCAAGGACGTGCTGTACGTTGTCCAACACGAGCTGAAGCGTAGCGTTCTTGCCAGCGGGGGAGCGCTCGACGAGGCATCTGCCCGTGCAATTGGCGATGCGGCGTTGGCGTTTGTTCGGAACATGACCGAAAACGCTACGGCCGTGGGTGCAGACGCATCCGATCTGTGGCTAGCCGACAAATATCTGACGCTCCATCGCGATTACGAGGACAACTTGGTGCTCGCCGCGTGCAAGCGCGCACAGGTCGATTACTTAGTGACCAACGATCACAAGCTGCTCGAACATGCCGATCTTGCAGCGAAGACCCCGCGCCAAATGATGTCGATTCTTGCTTTGGCCGAACGCGGCGGCGCGGCTATCGGCTGACGCGAACTGTTTGCGGGCCTCTTGGACGACGATGCGCCAAGGGACTCGCGTCTGCTATTTACAAAAGCTCGGCCTTAATGGTGGGACTTTCTGCGAGCTGCTCGGCTGCCTTTTCGTCTGAGCTGTCGAGTGCTGCCAGACTGCGGTAGACCCACTCGTTGACCTGGGTGTTCTTGACGCCTGCAGTCTGCATAAGGGTACCTACCTCGCGGATTGCTGCGAGCAGATCGGCCTTGGGACCTGCGAGCTCTACCTCGATGCCGTGGTAGGCGGCCACGCCGCGGTTCTCACTCACGTGGTCGATAAAGCCCTCGACGGTCTCAAGCTGCTGGGCGAGAGCTGCATCATCGTCGGCGTCCAGCGCGACGAGTGCGTTCGATACCGTGAGGGCGGGATGTCCGCAGGGGACAAAGCCTTCGATGACATCCATAGCTTCGGTAATGGTTGAGCCCAGGCCTGCGAGGGCATTGACGAGTTGCTGCTTGGTATCCATGGCGGTCCTTTCGACGGGTCAATTTTGCTTGGCGAAAATATACGTGACGCGATCGGTAGCAAAAGTGCGAAGTGCGGCGCACATTGGGGTCTTCACAGCTCGTGCATAGAACAGCTGTCCGCTTTCAGAACGTGGTAAGATAACACTCCACAAGCGGGGCTCGCCCCGCATGTTCCTTGAAAAGTCGACGGGTGTTGGGTGCTCGTGCCCAATGCCATCCAGACTTTCCCGACATTCGGGGGCGACTGGTTTCGACACGATAGCTCTGAGAGAGGAAGCAAGCCGAGGTCTCCTCGCCTCGTTAAACAGGGGTACCGTCAAATTGAATTGACAACAACTCTTCTTTTGAGCCTATGGCTCTCGCTGCTTAGTTTATAGCGGCGCGTCAACCCGGTGATTTCCCCGACACCGGCGCGACGTCATGTTAGGGGAATGCTCCTGCGCACGTAATCGGTATGGCGCAGGCTAAGACCGAACCGGTTAGGACGCCGCGAGCGTGTCGCTGCGCGCAAAGCGTCCGAGACTAAACCAGCGACTGAGCTTGGAGATGCCAATCAGGGGGCTTTCGTGGACCGGAGTTCGATTCTCCGCGCCTCCACCA
>DXLQ01000007.1:0-5282 GCA_019414685.1 Collinsella sp.
GCGTGCCAAACTTGACGGTGTCGGCATCGGCGCCATCGCGCCATACGCGCGCGATTCCCAGGTCAATAATCACCAACGACGAGAAGGTCATGCCAGCATCGGCCGCATACCTCACGCCCGATACGATGATGTTCGAGGGTTTAAGGTCGCGATGGATTACCGGTACCCCTGGCTCCCCCGCAGCTGCAAAACCAGCATGCAGCTCGCCCACCGCTTCACACAGAACGGGATACAGCTCGCGGGCATAATCGGGCGTCGCGCCCAGGCGCCCCACGAGCGCCTCGAGCGTCTCGCCTTCGACATATTCCATCACCACATCGAGCTCCTCGCCCGCGCGGCGGCAATCGACAATCCGGGGTAAGTGTTCAAAACGGCGTCCGGCCCGCTGAGCCGCAAACAGGCGCTCGTAGGCCCCGCCAATCTGCGCCGAAGCATCGATGCGCTTGCGGACAAAGGGACCGAGAGACCCGCCGCCAGAGCCCTCAAAATAGACGAGTTCGGTCGTCTCGACATCCGAGCACTTGAGCACGCGCTCCACACGATAGCTGTCATCGCGGTCGAGCGACGCCAAATGCTCGGCAAGTGAAGCAGTCAGCTCGTCATCGGAATATGTTGGGCTCTGAGTATCCATGGCGTCCATCATAACGCAGGGTGCGGACACCCCATGGTGTCCGCACCCTGTTCGTTCGCATAGTTGTTTCGGCAACAGCCAGCTCAGCCATTGGCCACTAACTCACCGTTTCCTCGCCAAAGCGATACAGCTCTTCATTGACCTTTTGGAGGCTACAGCCACGGTCGATGCAAAAGATAATGATTGCATCGCGACGGTCCTTGCAGTTTAGGACGCTCACTCCGGCAGCCGTCAGGGCGCGGTTAGTCTCCTTCATCGACAGCGCCATTGCAAAGGCAATCTGCAGCACCTTATTGCGGCTCGGATTGCGCGAACCGGTAAAGATCTGATAGCCAAAGGTCTCGTTGAGGTCGGCCATACGCACCACGCGCGAACGCTCGAGCCCCTTCTCTTGCAGCAACTGCTTTAAGTAATCCGAAAGCGACGGGGCGGCAAAGTCGTGTTCCTTGATATAGCCATCGATGTTTGGCGCGTCGAGAAGCTCATTGAGCAACTCGTCAGTCAGCTTTTTATCGGACATACGACTTCACCTCCCCCAGTGCATGCAACATGCTAGAAACCGCTTACGTCCGAACGCTCCCAGCTAGCAACCTGGTCGGGAGACACCGTAACCAGCGCCTCGAACTTCCAGGAGCCGCCCGCCTTCAGATGATTGGTGTTTGCAAGAGCCGTTCCAACCTGGTTGCCATCGGCATCATACAGAACATATTCAATCTGAATGTAGCTCTTTTCCTTGTCCGTGTTATTGGTCAGGGTGCCCGTGATCTTATAGGTAAACTGATTGGAAGTGTCTTCAGCCTCGTCAGCAATGGTATACGGTTCTTGCGGTTCTTTTTGCTCCTCAGCCTGCCGTGTCGTCTCGGCAGGTTTTGCCGAATCGCTCGCAGACGAATCGGTTGAGTTGCCGCCCATAGAGCCCACGGCACCGACAATAACCAGCACCACGATGATGCCTAGGACAATCTTGCCGATTGGCTTCTTTCCCTCTTTTGCCATTATTCATCCTTCCTACGATCCGGCTACCGTGCCGGTACACAGCACATCGTAGGAAGGATTGAACTTGAATTCATTAGCTGAGAGCTAAGGCTGCGGTAAACGACCAATGCAGTTATCCAAACGCCGAGCAAACGCACTGCGCGCGACCGTCTGCTGGCAGTGCATCAACCCACCGTGACGGATTCCCCGGTAAAGGCACTGATCATCAACAGGACAAAGAAAACAAGGTAGCTGGCACTCAGCAGGTACGCAATGATCAGAAAGACGACCCAGCCGACATTGGTTTTACCGTCGGCACGGCGTTGCTCGCGATTGCGGCAGAGCCAAATCGTCACGCCGATGGCAGTGATAAACAGCACGAGCGCCGCCGCGGCAAGCCCGGCAAGCGCAAACATCACGCCAATGCTCACAGCAATAACCGGAAGCAGCAGCAAACCGCACCCGCATCCACCCGGACTATATACGGCAGACTGTCGGCGTCGCCTCATCGCCGCGCCACCCCCATCATCTTTGAGCACTACAGTGCGATAGCCTGCTGAACAGGAACGATCTTGTCGAGTTCCGGTTCGATCCGCCTTTTCTCGGCCTCAAGGTCAAACGCCACCTGAGCGCGCAGCCAATAACCATCCGTCAGGCCAAAAAAACGGCAAAGACGGAGGTCGGTGTCGGCCGTCACGCGACGTTTTCCCAAGACAATCTGCCCGATACGCTGAGCCGGAATCCCAGTCTCTTTCGCAAGGCGATATTGAGAAATGCCCATGGGAACAAGAAACTCCTCTTTGAGAAGCTCACCAGGAGTCACCGGCGACAGCAAATCGGCCGAAGTCTCATCACTTGTGATAATCGACGATTTCGACATTCCAAGCCATCTCCTGTCTCCACTCAAAACAGACCCGATAGCGCTCGTTAACACGGATGCTATATTGACCGGCACGATCGCCCTTCAAAGCTTCCAGGCGGTTGCCCGGTGGAACGCGAAGATCATCAAGCGAAGCACAAACCTGCAGTTGGCGAATCTTCCTCAACGCAACACGCTCAAAGGGCACGAACCTCCTGACCCGCACACCCATGGCAAAGCGTTCGGTATCCTCATCTTTATACGATGCAATCATAGTATCGCCTTACGTTAGTAACGTCAAACCTTTCTATAGACTTACATCTCTATTATATCGTACGTTTGTTCGTGTTTTCTAGAACAAATAGTCCTTTGCGCCTTAGTCAAGCAAAAGCAATCGTTTGTAGACATCGAGGCCTTTGAGAAGAATCTCCTCGTCAAAGAGCATGGTATCGGTATGCAGAGCGCTCATCGCATAGGCTGGGCAGTCATCAGCGTCGATCGGGTTTTCTTGTCCTTCTGGCACGCCCGTTCCCAGCAAGAAGAACACGCCCGGCAGATGGCGCTGATAGAAAGCAAAGTCCTCGGCAATTAACAGCGGCTCGTCCACAAGTTGCAACTCGGGCAAGGCAGGCGCAATGTGGGCAAACAACTCGGGGTCGTTATCGACTGGCGGATAGCCCTCGGCAAAGTCGAGATCGTACGTACAGCCCGTTGCGGTGCACGCCTCGTCGAGCGCACGGCGTACGCCCTCGCGCGCACGGTCGAACATGGCGTCCGTAAACACACGCAAGCTACCGGCAACATGGGCCTCCCCCGCCACCGCATTGCAGACGGTGCCGGCCTGCAGCAGGCCAAACTTACCGATGCAGGGCTCATCGGCACCCAGCTCGTCCATCAGCTCGCGCTCGGCAACCAGGAACTTTGCCGCCGCCAGCGCTGCGTCATGTGATTCCTCGACTGGAACGCCGTAGGTCTTGGCGATATGGATGCTCGTGCCATGGATATGAATGTGCGTCTCGCTCGAGCGCGCCAGCAGCGGACCGGGACAGCTCGCCAGCGTACCGGCAGGAAGATCGGGCCACACGTGAAAGCCAAAGATGCGGTCGACCCCGTAGCGCTCGAACACGCCGCTCTCGCATACCGTCTTAGCGCCACCGGTTGTTTCCTCGGCCGGCTGGAACACAAAAAGCACGTTGCGCTTAATAACGCCCGGCTGCTCACGAATCGTACGGTCGACAAAAGTTGCCGCCGCGAGGGCCATAGCCATGTGCCCGTCGTGGCCGCACGCGTGCATCTTGCCGGGATGCGTCGAGGCAAAAGCGGCGCCCGTCGTCTCCGCAATAGGCAACGCATCCATATCGGCACGAATCGCCGTGGCATGCGAGGCACCCGTGCCAGCGTCGAAGAAAGCGCACACGCAACTAGGGCACGGATGGATCACCTCGCAGGCAAGCGGAGCGAGCACGCCCTCGATATAGGCGATAGTTTGCGGAAGATCGAAGTCGAGCTCCGGAATGCGATGCAGGTCGCGACGATAGCGACGGAGTTCTTGGAGCTCGGTCATGGGGATTCCTTTCATGGGGCAACTCAGTTGTCACCTATTGTGACGCAGGATTGTGGCGCCCTCGTTTCTAGCATGATGCTGCATTTTTTAAACGTTATATACGAATACTCTTGTTTGGTAAAGTGCAACGTGGTAGGGTCTTTACCACTTGATAGAGGCGCGGGCACGAAGAGCCGCGGGCGAGTCGGCAGACTTTGACCCCGCGGGGAGGCGAAACCCGCCGAACTGGGTTTTTCGGGCACGAACAGCCTGGTGGGCCTGCGGGAAACACTCGCAGGACTGTCTGCAGCAATGCGGGAGCGCTATCCGGACATTGGGTCCACGCTATGCGGATTCGATGCGCAGATGGCGCCGTCTGGATAGCGAGGTTTACGGGACATGGCATTGACCCCCAACGAGGCATATGCGGCCAAGCAGCCGTTTGTGGACAAGGAGACACTCGAGCATATCGTCGAGCAGTTCCCCACGCCGTTTCATCTATACGACGAGGCGGGTATCCGCCGCAACATGCAAGAAGTGCGCGACGCCTTTGCGTGGAACCCGGGGTTTAAGGAGTACTTTGCCGTCAAGGCCAACCCCAACCCGGCCCTTATCTCAATTCTCAACGAATACGGCTGCGGCTGCGATTGCTCGAGCTATACCGAGCTCATGATCGCCCGCTCGCTGGGCATCACCGGCCATGACATCATGTTCTCGTCCAACGACACGCCGGCGGCAGACTTTGAGCTTGCCGACAAGTTGGGCGCCATCGTCAACTTCGACGATATCAGCCACATTGAGTTTTACGAGCGCGTCGCGGGACCCATCCCCAAGACGGTGAGCTGCCGTTTTAACCCGGGCGGCCTGTTCCAGCTTTCCAACGGCATTATGGACAACCCGGGCGATTCCAAGTACGGCATGACCACCGAGCAGCTCTTTGATGCCTTCCGCATGCTCAAGGCCAAGGGCGCCGAGGACTTTGGCATCCATGCCTTCCTTGCCAGCAACACCGTCACCAACGATTACTACCCCAAGCTCGCGCGAATCCTCTTTGAACTTGCCGTGCGCCTGGAGCGCGAGACCGGTGCACATGTCGCCTTTATCAATCTGTCCGGCGGTGTGGGTATCCCCTACCTGCCCGAGCAGCAGGCCAATGACATCCACGCCATCGGCGAGGGTGTACACGCGGCCTACGACGAGATCCTGGTTCCCGCCGGCATGGGCGATGTGGCGATCTGCACCGAGATGGGCCGCTTTATGATGGGCCCCTACGG